>NZ_LT671675.1:1109984-1409984 GCF_900143685.1 Parolsenella massiliensis
ACGCTAAATGGCTATTTAGCTGCGTGAGGTCAACCTTCGAAACGTCGATTTCGCCTGACATCAGCTTGGGGAGAAGAGAGTCTCGAAGGATGGCGAGCTCTCGGTTTTCTCGCTCAAGCGTTTCTTGCTGCTTAAGAATAGGCTCTGCAAAAGAGCCGAACTCGGCACATAGTGCTTGTTCGGGAATGGCAAGCTCAACCGACTTCATCATCTTGCCTGAGACTTCGGGAAAGGTCGTTCCTGCCCCCATATCGGCTATTCGCTGCTTGTTTCTAACCAAAAAACAATAGACGAACGCAGTACCAATCTCTTCCTTCGGAACGACGGACTTGAATCCTTGGTTTGTAGCTACCTCATCCGCCGCGATCGCTACGTAGCCTATTGGGGCGCGCGAACTAAATAGAACGCTTCCTTTGGGCAGCAGCTTTGCGCTGCACGAGGCGTAGCCCGCATCAGTTATATCGTCAGCGCCATGGGCGATGAATTTATCGCTGGTGTTCGACAAGTCGCGTGGAGTAATCCAGCCGATTCCATTTGAGCAGTAATAGTCGGACCTTTTCTTTGATGGCGTTGCTCCGCCGATAACCACGCCAATATCAGACAGGATTCCAGTGAAGTCTGCGTTATCAGAGAACAGCTCGTCGTATTTTGCCAGCAGCAGCTCTTCTAAATAGCCATTTAGCCGATTGTTGAGGGCAATCTTGTTGTCAAGCGCATCAAGAATGCACGCAATCTCACGCTGCATTTCATAGGTAATATCAGGAACAAGCTCGGCAACGGCAAAGGTCTTGAACTGGAAATTGGCAAGCCCAGTAGATCTGTTCTGATAACCCCACGTTCTGCCAGCGTTGAACATGTCCTGAAGCCAGTAGTAAATGAAGCGTGAATCAATCGTGCTCTGGAAACGAAGAAGTCGGCAGAAACTTGCAGGGATAACGGCACAGTCGTAGGCATCAAGAAGCTCCCGACTGATAAAGACCGTTCTTCCTGTCGGCCTTGTGTCCGTTCCGCCAGAGTTTTCAAGAACAATATCTCCAGGCCGCAAAGCGACGCTCTGAACCTTTGCTTCTTTTTCAAAGCGAATCGGAAGCCCGTCGAAATGACCTTGTTCGATTGATGGAAAATCAGCCCCTCGGATTATCGCGACTCGCACGGAGGAGTCGAAGGGCGTTTCCTTTCCCCAGCCTCCGCCACGAGAGCGCTCCAGCAGTTCGCCAATTGGAATTGAGGGGTTAAAACCCATACCCAATCGCCTCCAGGTTCTTCTTGATCTGTTCCTGCAGGCGATTGGACTCCTCGAAGCACTTGGAAATCTCGCTAGTCAGACGCGCCATCTTCTCCTCGAAGGGCTCGCCGTCGTCCTCGACCTCGGCTATGCCCACGTAGCGGCCGGGCGTCAGAATAAAGTCCTGCTTCGCGATATCGTCAATGGTCGCGACAGCCGAGAAACCCTTCTCCTCTTCGAGCTCTCCCCCACGGAACGCCTCAAAGGCACCGGCGACCTTGGCAATGTCCTCTTCCGTGAACTCACGCAGCTTGCGAGTAACCATCGTGCCCATCTCACGGGCATCAATGAAGAGCGTCTTTCCGGGCTGCACCTTCTTCTTGTTCAAAATCCACAGGCAAACGGGAATCTGTGTACTGTAAAAAAGCTGTCCAGGCATGGCAACAATGCCCTCAACAAGGTCGTCCTCCACGATGGCGCGGCGGATGTCGCCCTCACCACTCGTCTGGCTTGAGAGGGAGCCGTTCGCAAGCACTAGGCCAATCTTCCCCGAGCTGTTCAGGTGCCAAATCATGTGCTGCATCCAGGCAAAGTTGGCATTACCGGTAGGAGGTACACCATATTTCCAGCGAACGTCTTCCTGCAGGCTTTCGCCGCCCCAATTCTTCAGATTAAAGGGAGGGTTCGCCAGGATATAGTCAAACTTCTCGTTTTTGTGTTGATCAGCGCTAAAGGTATCATCGTAGGTACCAAGGTCCGCCTCAATGCCGCGGATGCCCAGGTTCATCTTGGCAAGCTTCCATGTGGTGGGATTGCTCTCCTGGCCAAAGATTGTGATGTCCTGCACTACGTTGCCGCCGTGGTGCTCAACGAAAGAGGCAGACTGTACGAACATGCCGCCCGAACCGCAACAGGGGTCATAGACGCGCCCATGGAACGGCTGGAGAATCTCCACGAGCGTGCGAACGATGCAGGAAGGCGTATAGAACTCGCCAGCGTTCTTACCCTCCATCGAGGCGAACTTCTGCAGGCAGTACTCATAGGCGCGGCCCAGAAGATCCTTCTCGCTCTCTCCGTCAGTCATCTGAACGTTGGTGAACAGGTCGACTACCTCACCCAGACGTCGCTTGTCCAGCTCGGGACGAGAGAAGTTCTTGGGAAGTACGTCCTTGAGCTTGTCGTTCTCTCGCTCGATGGCGCGCATGGCACCATCGATGAGCTGACCTATCTCGGGCGTGTGAGCCGCCTCCGCTATCTTTGACCAACGCGCTTCCTCCGGAACGAAGAAAACGTTCTGCTCCGTATAGCAGTCGCGATCCTCTTCGTCGCCATACCCCTCGGCGACAAGTTCTTGATAGCGTTCATCGAAGCGATCAGATAGGTACTTTAGAAAGATGAGACCAAGAACGACATTCTTGTACTCAGTGGCATCAAGATTGCCTCGAAGCACGTCAGCAGCCTTCCAGAGCTGTTCTTCGAAGCCGAGATCAGCAGTATTCTTGTCGCTCTTATTTTTAGCCATAACTTGGGTCCTTATTCCTCGTCTGATGACGCGTTATAGGATTGATCAGCCTGCAAGAGGTCACACAGTGCGGACCTCTTATTCTCTAGCTCGCCCAATGTGCATGGATACAGATACAGGTGAACGTTCTGCTCGTACTTCACGTCTGCATACACGTCAGGATTCCCGGAACGAGAACAGGCTAGATCGATCGCCTCACCTACGTTCGCACCCGCACCCACATAAACTCCCGTATAGTCGGTCAGGTCATTATCGAAATCGAACTTGGAATAGGTTGCGATAGCAAAGCAACCCGGCGAGTCAAAAAGCCCAGAGGAGACAACCGCAGCGGCCTCCCTGCCACCGTCTCGCAGCTTGAAATACTCTTTGACTGGAACAGAGCGGCTGGCGTTTACGAGAACCGTCTGTTGAGCCTGCTTGAGAGCCCTGGCAAGATCCCGCTCCTCTTTCTTCGCTCTTCGCGAGTCAAAAAAGGAATCTCTTGCCGAGGCGGCTTTGTCTGCAATCCCCGCAATGGCACCCTTTGCTTTATCGGCAACTTCCTTACCTTCTTCGGAGTCCAATACGGGCTGAACGGAGTCCTTGAGGCTTCCAACAGCGCCAACTACCGTCGTTGCCGCCGCAATTATCTGAGCAGCCGTCTTCAGACCCTTGACGTACGCGTTTACAGCAGCCATGGCCTAACCCTCCTTAGGCAGCATTATCCGCCCAGAGCTCACACTGTTCCATCACGGTAGACAGGGCATACTCCATGCCCTCGGGCGGATACTTATGATGTTTCAACAAGCGCTTGATTGCCACGCGCATAGCAGCACGGGCACTCTGTTTCTTTTGCCAGTCTACCGTCCTCATTTCACGCATCTTTGCGGCTAGCTCCTGAGTAATAGCCACGAGTTCGTCATTTCTCCCGCGATAATAGTCAGCAACAGCTTGCGGCTGAGTCAATGCGCCATAAAACGCGAACTCCTCATCAGTTAGGCCAAGATCCTTAGCCCGCTGATTCTCAGAGAGCATCTCTCTAGCCATCTTGAGCATTTCCTCAAACACCTCAGCGTTTGTAAGTTGCCCATTCAGGTAGCCATTCACCATGCCCCGCATGAGTTCCGAATACTTTTTAGCCTGAGTTACGCTCTTCTTTCGATACCCCTTGATTTGGTCGTCAATGAGCTTTTTGAGAAGCTCATATGCCAAGTTACGCTCCTTCATATGCGATAGGCTTGCAATAAACTTGGGATCAAAGACAGAAACGGTCTCGTCCTCAACTTTGAACAGGTCAATGACTCCATCGGTATGGACGATATTCTGTTCGAGCAAAGCAGTGATGCGTTTGTTAACCTGTTTGAGCGTCAACTTCTTACCTTCGCTGGCGCCATGGCCTCCCCCTTGCTCCGTAAGCTGCAAAATGAGCTCACGAACAACCTGGAAGTAGCCGGCTTCAATTCTCTGTGCGTCGGTTGCACGGCTCTTCGCCAGACCATATGCCTTGAGCATGATTCCCGCTTGCTCTACAAAGTCACGCGCCGTATCTTCATCGCCAGGTGCCAGCACATGATTGACACCACCCGTAATGAGCTCGCTCCTACGTGCGGCAGAATCAGTAGACATGAACTCCGCATAGTCGAAACCAAACATTTTGTCGCGACAAACCGCAAGCTTTTCCAGGAACTTGGGATAAGCCGTCTTGCCAATATCCATGTCCCCGTACTTTTTCTGGTCGCGCTTGGTGTAGTCCTTCATCGCACGTTTTAACGCATTTGCGATGCCCACATAGTCAACGACCAGTCCGCCTTCCTTGTCCTTATAGACACGGTTGACACGGGCGATTGCCTGCATCAAGTTGTAGCCCTTCATGGGCTTATAGACATACATCGTTGCAAGACTGGGGACATCAAAACCCGTAAGCCACATATCCACGACGATGACGATTTTTAGAGAATCGTTATCGTCCTTGAAACGTTTGGCCATCTCTTTGACGTGGGCTTTGTTTCCAACGACATCAAACCACCACTCGGGGTCCTGGTTGCCCATGGTCATGACAACGCCTAGCTTGCCTTCTTCCTTCCATGAAGGCCGAAGCTCGCACATACGCTGATAGATTGCCATTGCCGCAGGGCGCGAGTACGCGACGATCATCGCCTTGCCAGTTAGCTCGTGGGCTCGATTAGTCTCGTAATGCTTGACGATGTCCTGGCAAAGGGCATCAATAACTTCGGGAGCACCAAGCACGGCATCAAGATTGGCAAAGCTCCGCTTGCTAGCATCGATGGTCTCGGCGTTCGCCTGTTCGGTTAGCTCCTCGTATTCGCTATCTACCTTGGCAAGAATGCCCTGGTCAAGCTTGAGAGCAACAACACGACTCTCATAGAACACGGGACGCGTGGCATTGTCCTCAACCGCCTGAGTCATGTCATAGACGTCAATGTAGTCGCCAAACACCTCGCGCGTCGAACGATCCTCCACCGAAATGGGCGTTCCGGTAAAGCCGATAAATGTGGCGTGCGGGAGGGCTCGACGGATTAGCAGCGCCGTTCCCGTGTGTTTTGTTCCATCGCGGTCAAATCTCTCTTCAAAACCATACTGGCCACGATGCGCTTCGTCGACCATCACCACAACGTTCTCGCGGTCAGAAAGGGCGGATTCCTCCTCCTCAAACTTCTGCATTGTGGTGAAGATGATTCCGTTAGCTCGACGACTGGCAATCCGCCTCGAAAGATCAGCACGACTCTGGGCTTGAACCGGCGTTTGACGAAGAAAATCCGAGCACCTGGAAAATTGAGCGAACAGCTGGGAGTCAAGATCGTTGCGGTCGGTAATAACCACAATGGTTGGGCTATTCAGTCTCTCCTCTAGGAGGTGAGCCAAAAACACCATTGAGAGAGACTTGCCAGAACCTTGCGTATGCCAGAACACACCGCCTTTTCCATTGCCTCCAATAGCCTCTTGGACGCTCTCAAGAGCCTTATTGACAGCAAAGAACTGATGATAGCCTGCGAGAATCTTTGCGTCATCGGAATACAGCATGAAGTTCTTAACAATGTCTACGAGGCGAGCCTTTGGAAACATGCCGGCAAGGGGCGTCTTCCAATCGGCGAATTGGGTTGCCTCGTAGCTGCCGTCGGCGCTCTTCCATTCAACGAAGCGAGATTCGTTGGATGTGATGGTGCCGACTTTTGTGTGCAGCATGTCACTAATGACGCAAAAGGCGTTATATAAAAACAGTGATGGTATCTGCTTCTTGTAGTTTTGAATTTGCTGATAAGCGTCGGCGTCGTCCGCTTCAGCGCGAGCAGGAGATTTAAGCTCAAACAAAACGAGCGGCAAGCCGTTAACGAAAACGATAACATCCGGGCGTTTATTGGTCCCTTGCTCTATGAACGTCCACTGGTTCACAACATGAAACGCGTTTCGCTCCGGTCGGTCAAAGTCAACAAGACGCACCAAATCGGTCCTGTCTTCTTTGCCATCAAACCAACGAACCTCAACTCCGTTCTGGAGCAGGTCCATAAAAGCTCTGTTCTTTGCAACAAGGGAGCCACCCTCGATTTCTTTGAGCTGAGTAATCGCTGTTTCAATGGCCCTACGACCGAGATTTGGATTGATTGATTCCAAGGCAGAAGGAAGGACATCGGGCAAAAAGGCATCATCAAATGCATCGCTCGACCGCGCAACTTCAGGCCCGTAAAGATACTCGTATCCCTGTTCGGAGCATAGGTAATCAATGATGCCCTGTTCGAATGAATCCTCGTTATATGAGAGGGCTGAGCTGTACTCCGTAATGTTCATAAGAACCCCTTGACGGGACAAATCGAATTCGATCAAAGACACACTCGAACCAGCATGTCTCGCATTTTATCATCGATACATGACAATAACTTGGGTTCAAGGACTGTCGGAGAGCTTTGAGCTGCCAAGGCACGTAGCGAGCGACTCTACTCGGCATATTGTCCGCAAGCTCACCTTCACTTGCGCAAACGTGCAATGTTCTTCATCACAAAGAAGGCCGGCATGGGTTCACGGCAAGGCTCGCAGAAGCCAAAAAATTAAAATAGAAGCAGCCATCGAGCGGTGCGAACACGACCGGAAACGTCAGACGAGCCTGGCGCAATCGCTTCGCTGATGAAAGAGATGGGCAATCGTAACCGTCTCGCCCGACACCGGGCAAAACACCAGGTAGCTCGTCCCAGAGAGAACGACCCTCCGACAGCCACGTTCAGACAATCTCTTGTCCGAGCGCAGCGGATACATCAACGGGTGTTGGACAAGTCGCTCTACAAGCTCGGCGTATGCCCTGGCCATCCTGACGCCGCGCCCTCGGAAGAGAGGGCGAGCTCCAGATACGCAAGCGCTCAGTCGAGCTTCCGTGCAACAGCAGGAGCCTTGCGGACGCTACAGGCCATAGCGCTCCCTCAGAGCCGCCGCCGTCTCCCTCGCATCGGTCCAGTTGCCGGCAGCCACGTCCTCCTCGGCGCGTTCAAGAACCTGGTACAGCCTGGACAGGGCTCCCTCGGCCCGGAGTGCGTCATATTCCTCGGGAGACATCGCCACGAACGAGACCTTCCCGTTCGTCGTGACCATCACGGGCTCGGAGGCCTCGTTCACGAGTCTGGTGAACTCGGCCGTGTTCTTGAGGTCCTTAACAGACGCGCATACCGTCATCTGTCTCTCCCCTCTCATGGCCCAATCATGCCATGTCAGTATCGGCTGCGGCTAAGGCCGGCGCGACATCCGACCGACAACCACAGCGAGTGACACATTCCCATCGCCTAGGCTTATTCGACCGCTGGAACCACTACGAGGACTAGAGGCGCTCGATTCGCCTAGCGCATTCTCCTGCAGGAAACCAGTGCATAGACATACAAGCAGTCCGTGCCCCTATCAAACTCGTAGATCACATCAAACGGAGCGACCGTCAATCTTCTGACCGACTCACCGTATGTCTTTCTCATCCTCACAGGCAGAAGTGTTGACCAAAGCTCAGAGTATGTCTCAAGGTTTTCCAGAGACTCGCGAATCCTTTTCGAGACGCGCGCAGACCAGACTTGCGAGAGGTCGTCAACGAAGCCCTCGGTTACGACGAGCCTAGCCATTGGCGTTAGCCCTGCGCTCGGCTTCGGCAAACAGGTTGTCAAGCGAGCCTTCAAAGACCCGACCGGCAGCGACATCGGCCCGGCCCCTCTCGAGTAGACACCCTGACAGAGACAGCAAAACCGCAGGTAGAAGGCACGCCAAATAAGGGACTACTCGACCACCATCGATTTGCCTGCTCACTTAGCGGTATTGCCACCGCAAGCGCTCCACCCTAGCTGTTCTCCATCACGATGCCCATGACCTCGTCGCCCACGTGCTCGCAGGCGTCGACGCAATACTCGAGGTACATGTAGGTCTCGCGCGTGGCGATGAGGCGCACGGCGTCCGTCTCGCTCGTGTGCAGCTCGCGCATGATGCGCACGAACACGTCGTCGGCCAGGCCCTCCACCGTGTTCACGGCCACGATGTGGTCGTGCATCGTCTTGGACTTGCGGAAGTTCGGCAGCTCGGCCACGGTGTCGCGCACCTCGTCGCACGCGCGCACGAGCAACGTCACCATCTCGAGCGCTCCCGCCATGAGCTCGCGCACGTTGTTGTAGTAGAGCCGGTGCAGCACGCCCTCGATGCAGTCGGTGACGTCATCGAGCCGGGCGGAGAGCGCCACGATCCCCTCGCGCTCGATGGGCGTAATGAAGGCCGTGAGCACACAGTCCAGCAGCTCGTGGCGCAGCTCGTCGCCCGCCTGTTCGAGCTCGTGCATCTCGTCGATGCGCGCCTGCAGCCCGTCAGGGTCGTACTCGCGCATCACCTGCTCGAGCAGCCGCGCCGCGCGGCAGTTGTTCTCGGCGCAGGCATTGAAGTTGTCGAAGTAGAAGCTGTCTGCCTTTCTCGCCATCGCTGGCCCCTCCCTCGCGCGCCACGCCGAAGCGCCGGCCGCCGCGCATCCGCTAGAACAGGAACATGAACAGCTTCGCCATCGCAAAGCTGATGAGGCCGCAGCCTGGGAACGTGAACACCCAGGTGAGCATCATGTCTCGCACCACGCCAAAGTTGATGGCCGACAGACGCCGCACCGCGCCCACGCCCATGATGGCGCTGGTCTTGGTGTGCGTCGTGGACACGGGGATGCCCAGCTCGGTCATCACGAGCAGGCACACGGAACTCGCGAGATCCGCCGCGAATCCCTGGTACTTCTCGAGTTTCACCATGTCCATGCCCACGCTCTTGATGATGGGCTCGCCGCCAACGCTCGTGCCCACGCCCATCGTGACGCTGCACAGCAGCATGAGCCACACGGGGATCACCACGCCCTCGACGCCCGGCTGGCCGTTGCACAGCGCCACGCCCAGGAACAGCACGCCAATGAACTTCTGGCCATCCTGCGCGCCGTGCATGAAGCTCATGGCCGCCGCGGCCGCTATCTGCGCGTAGCGAAAGAAGCCGTCGGCCCGTCGGCGGTCGGCGCCGGCAAAGGCGAGCGTCACGAGCTTGCAGCTGACCCACCCAATCGCAAAGCCCAGAACCAGGCTCATGACCAGGCCGTATATGACCTTGACCCACTCGTCTCCGTTCACGCCGCCCATGCCTCCCTGGATGGCGATGGCAGCACCGGTGAGACCCGCGATGAGGCTGTGGCTCTCACTCGTGGGGATGCCAAAGACCGAGGCCACCACGCTGTAGACCACGATGGAGAACAGCGCCGCGGCAAGCGCGATGAGCGCGGCCTGGGTGTCGGTGCCAAAGTCCACCATGTTGGAGATGGTGGTGGCCACGCTGGCGTTGAGGCGCGTCATGACGAGCACGCCCGCGAAGTTGAGCGCCGCGCTCATGAGAATCGCGGGCTTGGGGCGCATGCAGCGCGTCGTGACGCAGGTGGCGATGGCGTTGGGCGCGTCGGTCCAGCCGTTCACGAAGATGACGGCCAGCGTGAGCAGCGTCGTGATCGCAAGCGGCGGGCTGCTCGTGACCTGGGCCATGAAGTGCGCAAACGAGACGTCCACGGAGCCCTCCCCTCTCGCATGCCTCCCGTCTCAGTTTCCCCCGCCGGCGCGAGGCAAGCGGGCGCGGCGGTAGGCGTCACGGCTTTCCCGGGCAGCGGTCACGATGGCAGCTTGGGCCCAGCGCCGGTGCCACCGCCGTCACGGTGACAGTTCGACCCCATCCCTAAGTGTCACCGGGTAGAATGGGGCAAACGACAACCGGGAGGAGAATCGCATGGCGGCCGCTCACAACATCGTGTTCGACATGGGAAACGTGCTCATGACGTTTGACGGGATGTACTTCTCGCGCGTGTTCACCGACAACGAGGAGGACGCCCAGACGCTGTTCGACGCGCTGTTCGGCCGTCCCGAGTGGGTGCTGCTCGACGCCGGCGCCATCGACCACGACACGATGCTGCGCGTGGCCGAGGCCCGCACGCCCGAGCGCCTGCTTCCCAACCTTCGCGAGTGCTTCGTCCGCTGGCCCGAGCACTCCCAGGTCATCGAGGGCACGAATGAGCTGGGCAGCCGCCTCAAGGCCGCCGGCTGGGGCGTCTACGTGTGCTCCAACGCCAACACGCGCATCCACGAGCAGCTCGACCAGGCACCTGTTGCGTCGTTCGCGGACGGCATCGTGGTCTCTGCCGAGGAGCGCCTCATGAAGCCCGACCCCGCGATCTTCACCCTCTTGTGCGACCGCTACGAGCTTGACCCCGCCACCTGCGTGTTCGTGGACGACAACCTCGACAACTGCGAGGGCGCACGCATCGCGGGCATGCACCCGTTCCACTTCGCCGGCGACGTGAGCGCCCTTGAGGACTTCATCGCAGACGAGACGGGCACGCGCGCCTAGAACTCGTCAAACACCGGCTCGCCCACCAGGCACACGTCCTGGCCAGCCATGAGTTCGCGCATGGCGGCCACGAACGGTGCCTCCTCGCCCGCGCGGAACACGAGCGACAGCGTCACGTCTGCCGCGTAGTCACACCCTGCCACATGGGCACCGCTTCGATCCGCAAGGTCTCGCACGCGGTCGTGCATGGCATAGGGCACGCCCACCTCCACGGGCACCACGAGCGTCTTCTCCACGACGGCGCCCGTCTCGCGAGCCGCCTCGATGGCACGCTGCGTGGCCGTGGTGTAGGCGCGCACAAGGCCGCCGGGGCCCAGCAGCGTTCCGCCAAAGTAGCGCGTCACCACGCAGCACACGTTCTTGAGGCCCGCCCCGCGAAGGCACTCCAGCGTGGGCATGCCGCTCGTGCGCTGGGGCTCGCCGTCGTCGCTCTGGCGCTCGCGACCGTCCGCGAGGATCCAGGCGGGCACGTTGTGGCGCGCGCCATAGTGGCGCGCCCGCACACCGGCGATGAACTCGTTTGCCTCGTCCTCGCTCTCCACATGCGTGAGCTGGGCGATGAAGCGGCTCTTGCGGTCAACGAACTCGGCCTGCGCCACCGCGCCGGCCCGCAGCGTGAGATACGAGGCGGCTCCCGATGCCTCGGGGGCCGCCTCGCCATGAGGAGCCGTCTGTCTGGACTTGGCCACTACAGCCTCCGCAGCAGGTGCGCCACGAACTCGGAGGCGTCCTGCTCGTCTGGGCCCTCGATGCGCACGGTGATGGTGTCGCCCTTGTGCGCCTCGAGCCCCATGAGGGCGATCGGGTCGTCCGCGGAGGCCTCACGCGAGCCGTGGCTCACGGTCATGCCGCTCTTCCAGCGGGCGCACTCGTTCGAGACGAGCATCACGGAGCGGGCATGGAATCCCAGGGAGTCCTTGATGGTATGGGTTAGCTCGACCATGATGCCTGCCTCGATGAGAACGCGAACGTGACGTAGTGATTTCCCATGGTAGCGCTCATGGGACGGGCGGGCACGCGGCGTCCGCCCAGCGGCGCGCTAGGCGCGCTCGGCCAGCTCTCGAACGAGGTACTCCGTCTTGTCCCAGCCAATGCAGGCGTCCGTGATGGACTTGCCGTAGACGCCGCCGTCCACGGGCTGGTTGCCGTCCTCCAGGTAGGACTCCACCATGAAGCCCTTCACCAGGCCGCGGATCTGGTCGTTCCGGCGGCAGGAGTCAAGCACCTCCTTGCAGATGCGGAACTGCTCGAAGGGGCGCTTGCCGGAGTTGTCGTGGTTGCAGTCCACGATGACAGCGGGGTTGGCGTAGTTCTCGGCCGTGTAGCGCTCGGCGAGGCGCTCGAGGTGCTCGTAGTGGTAGTTGGGATAGGTGCGCCCGTCCAGGCCGATGTAGCCACGCAGGATCGCGTGGGCCAGCGGGTTGCCCTGCGTCTCCACCTCCCAGTTGCGGTAGATGAACTCCTGGGGCGCCTGGGCGGCGTAGATGGAGTTGAGCATGACCGTGGTGGAGCCGGCCGTGGGATTCTTCATGCCCACGGGAACCGAAACGCCCGAGGCCACGAGGCGGTGCTCCTGGTTCTCCACGGAGCGGGCGCCCACGGCCACGTAGGACAGGATGTCGAACAGGTACTGGAAGTTCGAGGGATAGAGCATCTCGTCGGCCGTGAAGAAGCCGGTGTTCTCGGCCACGGCGAGGTGCATGTGGCGAATGGCCTTGACGCCCTCGAGCACGTCGCCGGCGGCATCGGGGTCGGGGTTGTGGAGCAGACCCTTGTAGCCGGTGCCCTTGGTGCGCGGCTTTGCCGTGTAGACGCGCGGGACGATCACGAGGCGGTCCTTGACGTCCTCGGCGAGCTTGGCCAGGCGCGTGGTGTAGTCGAGCACGGAGTCCTCGCGGTCTGCGGAGCACGGGCCGATGACGAGGAGCTTGCGAGAGTCCTCGCCGCGGATGATGGCGGCGACCTGCGCGTCAAACTCGACCTTCTTGGCGGTGAGCTCGGCCGACAGCGGCATGCCCTCGCGAATCTCCTGCGGGATGGGCAGACGACGCTTGAAGTTCATGGACATGTGGGGACCTCCCGCATAGACGTGACGGCGACCGAGTTTACGAGCCCGCTCGCCGAATGAGGCGAATTGTTCGAAATCATAGCAGCTTTGCGCGCCTCGCGGGGCTTCGCGTTTCTCGCGTGCTACAATCGCCAACGCGAGGTGGGCCAGACGACCGCGGGGCACGCGAGCAATCGCGCGCCATGAGGAAAGTCCGGGCTCCACAGGGCAGGATGCTGGCTAACGGCCAGGCGGGGTAACCCGACGGAAAGCGCCGCAGAAAAGAAGACTCCCGCTGGCGCCGCAAGGCGTTGAGAGAAAAGCTGAAACGGTGGTGTAAGAGACCACCAGCGTCGTGGCAACACGGCGGCTTGGCAAGCCCCATCCGGAGCAAACGCAAATAGGAGCGCCATGGTGTGGCCCGCACCGCGCTCGGGTTGCGCGCTCGAGGCCAGTGGCAACGCTGGTCCTAGATAAATGGTCGTCCGCGACAGAACCCGGCTCATTGGCCCGCCTCGCACTGCCAATGTTGACGCTCCCCCGGCTCCACAGCCGAGGGAGCGTTTCTTGTTGCGCGCCGCGCTCCCCTTGCCGGATTCCGCGAGACACCCCCCCTGCCTGATCCCGCGAGAATGAAATTTGGGACATTCTCGGCAGCAAAAGCCCAGTTGGGAGATGCCCGTATGTCCCAATATTCATTCTCGGCGAGACGGGCGATGGCGGCGGGCGGCTAGCGGATGATGCCGAGGCGCTCCAGCACGGGGACGACGGTGCACACGACGCCAAGCACGAGCGTGGCCCACGCGAAAGGCGTGGCCACGAACACGTGGAAGGTCACGAACTGGCTGGCCGCGCCAAAGGCGCTCAGGATGGAGCTGTCAACCGAGCCCACGAACAGCATCCAGGCCACGCACAGCGCAACGAGCACGACGCCGCACGCGATGAGGAGCTTCTCGCCCGCACCCTTGTGCACGAGAAGCTCGTGGACGTTGATCGCGATGAGCACGAGCGAGGCGGCCCACAGCAGCGTGACGATGGCGAGCGGCACGGTGGCCTGGGTCACGGAGGACAGGGCGCTCGCCTGAGACGAGCTCATGAAGTTGCCGGCCAGCGACCCCAGCGAACCGATGGTGCCGGCGAGCTGGCTCACGCCAAGCACGCCAAAGCCGATGGACGACGGCGCGCCCGCCTGGGCAGACCCGCTCGTGGCATAGGAGATCTGGGCAAGCGGAATCTCGGCCCAGGACTGGAAGAGCAGGATGCCCGCCACCACGAGAACGGCGATGAGGGCGTAGGAGAGCCAGACGGGGCTCACGGCAATGCCTGTGTGACGCACGGCGCCAGCAGTCGAGTAGGCAGCGGGACCAGCCGCGCGGGAGGTCGCAAACGCCGCGGGCTGAGGTGCGGGCTGGGGTGCGGACGCAGGCTGGGATGCGGACTGCGACGCAGGCGCGAGCGGCTGGCCACATCCCGAGCAGAACTTCGAGCCATCCGGGTTTTGGGTGCCGCACTTGGGACAGAACATGGGCTCCTCCTTTTCGACGGAAAATGGGAGCGGGGCTCCGTCCGTGCTCCCCTATTTAGTCACAAGCATAGCCCTTGAATCCCTCGCAGTGACAGTTTGGCCCCGTCCCCAAGTGTCACCGGGCGAGGCGGACGATGCGCGTGCCGTGGACCTCGGGGACGCCCACCGCCTGCGCGATGTCCTCGGCGTTCTCCCACGTGATGCCGGCGCCGGGCAGGATGCCGATGCGGCCAGCCGCGCGGGCCACGTATTCGCGCAGACGCCCCACGTTGTCGGCGATGGCCGTGCCGTCTGGCCCGCCGTGCGTGAGGATGCGCGTCACGCCATGCTCGGCCAGCCAGTCGATGACCGCAAGCTGCTCGCCTGCGCAAATCTTGTCGAACGCCATGTGAAACGTCACCTGGGCGTCATCCCTGCGCTCGTGGACGCGCGCAAGCAGCACCTGCGTGGCGGCCGTGTCGAGATGCCCGTCGCGCTCGCAGCCAAAGACGACACCCGTGGCGCCGGCGTCGAGCGCCACGTCAATGTCGTCTCGCATCATGGCGAGCTCGTCTGCCGTGTAGGCGAAGTCTCCCCCGCGCGGCCGCACCATGACCACAACGTCGACGCCATGCTCTTGGCCATAGGCGCACGCGGCACGCACGACGCCCGCGCTGGGGCTCGTGCCGCCCTTCGCAAGGTTGTCGCACAGCTCGATGCGAGCCGCACCCGCCGCAATCGCCGCCGGAACGTGCTCCATGTTCTCGGCGCAGAACTCCCTCACAAGGCCCATGGCCCCTCCCTAAAGGAAAAAGGGCAGGCCCGCGTAGCGAGCCTGCCCCAGACAGTCAGATATAGGCAACGCTCGAGGCTAGTCGAGGTCGTCCACGTCAACGCCGGACATCGGCAGCTGAGAGGGCTGCGCAAGCTGCGTGGCGTCGGCGTCATAGGCGGGCGCAGGAGCAGCTGCGGGCGCGGCGGCCTGGGCGGCAGCGGCGGAGCCGGTCGGAAGGTTCGTGGACAGCTGGCCGGAGAAGGCGTTGTCCGCGTCGTCCATGAAGTGCTGGAGCAGGGCCTTGTACTGGTCGCGGAACTGCTCGCGGGACTCCTTGAGACGATCCATCTCGTCGAGCTCGCTCTGCTTCTCGGCCAGGGCCTGGCGGATGACCTCGCGGGCCTTCTGGTCTGCGTCGTTGCGGATCTTCTCGGCGTTGTCACGGGCCTCGGCGACGATCTTATCGGCGCTCTGCTGGGCAACGATGAGGACCTTGGAGATCTGGCTCTCAGAGGCAGTGAGACCGGCCGGGGCGGCGACGGGCGCGGCAGCCTCGGCGGGCTGCTGGCTCTGGAGCTGGGCGATCTGGGCCTGGGCGGCGGCAAGCTGCTGCTCGGAGGCCGTCAGGCGACCCTTGAGGTCTGCAATCTTCTGGAGCATGGCGTCGACCTCGCTCGAGCAGCGCTCGAGGAAGGCATCGACCTCGTCGGTGTCATAGCCCTTCTTGGAGGGAGAGAAGCAGAGCTGGTCGATTTCTGCGGGTGTGATTGCCATTCTGAGTCCCTTTCGTTCCTATGGGCGTACGCCCAGGTCACGCAGTTAGCTTCTTACCAGTATAACCCGCCTGCCGGCCGGCGCCCGCCGTGCGCACAAAGGCACGACAAAAGGCGGACACCGTCGGTCGTCGGGACGGTCCCAAAGAGGTCCGGCTCCAAAGAGGTCTGACCCCTTTGGGCGCTAGGCCAGGCCGAGCAGGAGCCTGAAGAGGAGGCGTTCGCCAAAGGACAGGACGAACAGGCCCACGATCGGCGAGAAGTCCATGCCACCCAGCGGCGGGATGAAGCGGCGGAAGATGTTCATGTAGGGACTCACGATGCGATCGATGACGACGGCGATGTCGTAGACGAGGCTGCCCTCGCGAAGCGGGAACCACGACATGAAGCACCAGATGATCACGAGCCACTCGTAGAAGTTGACGAGCGCGGAGATGAGGTTGACGATCCGATACATCTCCATGCGCTAGCCCCTCGCCAGCTCGGCCGTGCGCGCAAGCGCGGCGTCGACGGCGTCATAGCAGCCGTCCACGAGCGCCGGCTCGAGCTCGTAGAGGGCAGCGGCGGTGGTGCCGCCCGGGGACGTCACGCGCTCCATGTAGGCGCGCGGGTGCTCGCCGGAGGCGACGAGGGACTCGGCCACGCCGAGCATCGTGGCGTTCACCATCTCGCGGGCGTCCGCGGCGCGAAGGCCCGCGCGGATGCCGGCACGCGTGAGCGAGTCCACCATGAGGGCGAAGTAGGCCGGCGCGCAGCCCACGACGGCTCCCTCGGCGTCGAGCTGGTCCTCGCGCATGACCTTGGCAGACCCCAGCGCGGCAAACAGCGCGGCCACGAGCTCCACGTCCTCGGCGCTGGCGGAGGTGCCGCCGCAGACGGCAGAGGCGCCCGAGCGCACCGAGACCGGCAGGTTGGGCATAACTCGCACGACGCGCGCGCCGGGAAGCGCGGACTCGAGCGTGGCCAGCGTGACGCCCGCGGCGATCGAGACCACGAGCGTGCCCGCGAGCGCCGCGGCATGGGCCTCGAGCACTGGGGCGAGCACCTGTGGCTTCACGGCGAGGATGACCACGGCGGGCTTGGCCGCGACGAGCTCCTCGGAGCCGGCGAAGGTGCACACGCCCGCCTCGCGGGCAAGGGCCGAAAGCTTGTCGGCGTTGTGATCGCACACAAGGACGCGCTCGCCGGCCATGGCGCCGGACTGCACGAGTCCGCGGGCGATGGCGCCACCCATGGAGCCGGCGCCAATGACGCCCACAGTGAGGTCTGCGGGCAGGGCTTTCAGAGAATCGGACATGAGGTCCCCTTCAGACAACGTGGCGGCACGAGGCCGCCACGAGGTTGCTACGGATGGATTGGAGCGGGCCCTAGTCGAGAAGGCCTTCGGAGCGGAGCTTGCGCTTGTCGGACTCGGCGAGCTCCACGCCCTGCGGAAGTACCACGAACACACGGTCGCCAAGCTCCTCGACCGCACCGTCGATGCCGCAGGCAAGGCCGAAGCTGAAGTCGAGGATGCGCTTGGCCGTGTCGATCTTGAGGTTCTTGAACGACAGCACCACGGGCTGGTTCGTGCGCACGCGGCGAACGACCATCTGGACGTCGTCGTAGCTCGTGGGCTTGAGCACGTAAGCAGGCAGCTTTCCGCTCGTCACGCGGGGAACGGCCGTGAGGCCCTTGTCGGCAGGCGTGTTGCCCGTGGCGCCAAAGACGCCGGGCTGCGTCATGGGCGGCACGTAGGAGGCGCCGTCGTCGGCGGGCTGGGGCTCGAAGTCGCGCGGGGCATCAGCGGTGGCGCGCCAATCGTCGTCGGCGGCGCGATAGGCAGAGTCTGAGCTGTAGGAGCCGTACGTGCCGTCTGCCCCGTAGGTGCCCGAGCCGTAGCTGTCCGTGGCCGTGGAAGGCAGGTCGTCGCCGGAGAGGTGGCGGCCCGAGCGGGTGTAGACGTTCACGCTGTCCGCGTCGGGGCGGCTCGGGTTGCCGAGAAGGCCGGTACCGCGCGGCTCGTCGTGCTGGGGCTGGCGGTCGTCGTAGTAGTCGTCGCCGTCATACGGCTCGTCGTAGTCGCCGTAGCCGTCATCGTAGTAGCCGTTGTCACGCGGCTGGAACTTGTCCTTGAGGTTGTCGAGAAATCCCATGATGGTCCCCATGTCTTGATGGACGCCGCGCCGGCGCCCGTCTTAGCGACCCGCTGGCAGGTCGTAGTCGGCAGAAAACACTATGCGTCCCAGTCTAACGAGGGTGGAGCCCTCCTCGACCGCGATTTCGAAATCATCGCTCATTCCGCAGGAAAGCACCGGCAGCGCCAGGCCCGTGCGCTCGCGCAGCTCACCGAGAAGCTCGCGGGCGCCACTGAACGTCTCGCGCGCGGCCGCCGGGTCATGGGCGGGCGCCATGGACATGACGCCCTCGATCCGAATGCCGGGCAGGCTGAGCAGATCGTCCACAGCGGCGCGGACCTCGTCGGGCGAGAAACCGCCCTTGCTCTGCTCGCCCGATACGTTGCACTCGAGCAGGACCGGGACGCACAGGCCCTCGCGCTCGGCTCGCTTCGAGACGGCCTCGGCAAGGCTCGCGCTCGAGATGGACTGGACGAGCGTGGCACGGCCAAGCACCTGGTTGATCTTGTTCTTCTGGAGGTTGCCGATCATGTCGAAGCGCGGCGCCTCGATGCCTGCGGCGGCGAACGCGTCGAGCTTGCGCACGAGCTCCTGGGGGCGGTTCTCGGCGAAGACCTCGTAGCCGGCGCGCATCGCAGCAACGACCTCGGCGGGTCCCACGGTCTTGGAGACGGCTGCGAGCGTCACCTCGGAGGCGTCGCGGCTCGCACGCTCGCAGGCACGTGTCAGGCGCTCGAGGATCTGCTCGCGGCGCTCGCGCACGAAGCGGACGTAGTCCTCGGTAGGCTCGATGGAGGGCATGCCCTCGCTACTGCTCATCGCTCGCGTCGCCGCCCTCGAGCTCGACCTCGGGAATCTGCTGGGCAAGCTGCTCGTCGGTGTCGCGGTCAACCACGAGGCCCACGCCGCGGGCGGCATACATCTCCTGAAGGTCATCGTCGTCGAGGTCGCGCAGGTCGTCGAGGCTGCGGCGCTTGCCGGTGAGAAGGAAGACGAGCCTCTCGCCGATCTCCACGGCGTTGTCGGAGATACGCTCGAGCATGCGCGAGGCCATGATCACGCGGCTCGCGGCGTCCATGTCGTCGTCGGGGCCAAGCGTGGCCAGCGAGCGGAAGAACTGCTTGTAGAGCTCGTCCACCGGCTCGTCGAGCACGGGAAGCGACGAGGCAAGGCGAAGGTCGTCCTCGACGATGGCCGTGATGCAGTTGGACAGCACGCGGTAGACGAGGTGTCCCTCGCTCGCGAGCAGGTCGATGAGCTGACCGGGCACGGCGCGGCCCGCGCAGCGCTTGGCGGTCTTGGCGATGTTGCGCACGTGGTTGGACATGCGCGCCAGGTTGAAGTTGGCGTAGATCACGAACTGGATGAGGCGCAGGTCGCTCGCGACGGGCTGCTGCGTGGCGATGAGCATGAATGCCTTCTGCTCGAGCTCCGCGCAGTGCTCGTCCATCTCGCGCGTCTTGGCCTTGACGGCCTTGGCCTTCTCCTTGTCGCCGTCAGATAGGGCGTCGACGGCGTCGTGCAGCGCCAGGTCGATGTTGGCGTAGATGTAGACGAGCTCCTGGCGCATCTCCGTGAGCTGGCGGTTGAATGTCTCTCGCATGGCGAACTCCTTCGATGGTTGGTCGCGGGGCTGGGACGGCAGTGCCAGGGGAACACGTCCCCTTTGGCACGCTCTCAGCCAAAGCGGCCGGTGATGTAGTCCTCGGTGCGCTGGTCGCTCGGGGAGTTGAAGATCTCGTTCGTGTCGCCGTACTCCACGAGGCCCGCCGGCTCGCCGGCGTGCTCCTGCAGGAAGAAGGCCATGTAGTCGGAGACGCGGGCGGCCTGCTGCATGGAGTGGGTCACGATGATGATCGTCATCTCGCTCGAGAGCTCGGCCATGAGGTCCTCGACGCGCTGGACGCTCGTGGGGTCGATGGCCGAGCACGGCTCGTCCATGAGCAGCACGTCGGGCTGCACGGCCAGGGTGCGCGCGATGCACAGGCGCTGCTGCTGGCCGCCGGAGAGCGCAAGTCCGTTCTTGTCGAGCTGGTCGGCGACCTCCTTCCAGAGGTTGGAGCGCTTGAGCGACTCCTCGACGATGCCGTCAAGCTCGCTCTTGCTGTTGACGCCCAGAAGGCGCGGGCCAAACGCGACGTTCTCGTAGATGGACTTGGGGAACGGGTTGGGCTGCTGGAAGATCATGCCCACGCGACGGCGCAGGTCGACCGGGTCGACGCCCTCGGCGTAGATGTCATTGCCGTCGAAGGCCATGAGGCCGGAGGTGTGCGTGCCCTCGATGAGGTCGTTCATGCGGTTCATGCAGCGCAGAAACGTCGACTTGCCGCAACCCGACGGGCCGATGAACGCGGTGATCTTGTTGGGGGCCACGTCCATGGTGACGCCAGACAGCGCGTGGAAGTCGCCGTACCAGAAGTCGAAGTTCTCAACGTGGATGCCCGTGCCACCGTTCTCGGGCGCGTGACGATAGACGGTCATGGCTAGTTTCCCTTCGACTTCGATGCGGACCTGCGCGAGATGTAGCGCGCGAACAGGTTGAACGCGAGGATCATCACCATGAGCAGCAGCGCCGTGCCGTAGGCGGCCTGCATGTTGATGCCCTCGTTTGCGAGCTGATAGAGGTGAATCGTCATGGGACGGCCCGAGTCGAGCGGCGTGAGCGGCAGGTTGATGGCCTGGCCCATGGTGTAGAGCACGACGGCTGTCTCGCCGATGGCGCGGCCAATGGCGAGCACGATGCCCGTGGCGATGCGCGGGAAGGCGCTCGGCAGCACGATCTTGGAGACGACCTGCCACTTCGTGGCGCCAAGACCATAGGCGCCCCAGCGGATGTAGCGGGGCACGGCGCGGATGGCCTCCTCGGTGGTGCGCATGACGATGGGCAGCATCATGAGGGCAAGGGCAAGGGCCGCCGACAGCATGGACAGGCCAAGGCCCATGGCCTCGACGAACATGGCGTAGCCGAACAGGCCCATGACGATGGAGGGCACCGAGGAGAGTGTGTCGGCCGCATAGCGGATGAACGTCACGAGGCGGCCCTGCTTGGCGTACTCGGCAAGGTAGACCGCGGCGAGCACGGCGATGGGCGTGCAGATGAGCATCGCGAGCGCCGTGACGTAGAGCGTCGAGACGATCGTGGGAAAGATGCCGCCCTCGGCGTTGACGCCCTCGGGCCAGCCGAAGATGAAGTCGAGCGACATGACGGGCAGGCCGTTGACGGCCACGAAGCCGATGATGATGGCGAGCACCGCCGTGGTGACGATGCCGGCGGCACGGAACACGCCGAGCATGACGTCGTTCGTGCGGTTCTTGTTGCCGCCGCCCTTGGCACCCTCGGCGAGCAGGCGCTTGATGCGCGCGCGGCTCCCCTCCCTCGCCTCGATGACGGCGCCAGTGACGGGCGTCACGGAGTCGGCGGCAAGGGTTGCGGCGGGCGCGTGCTCGGCAGGGGCCTCGGCGTGGTCGAAGTTCACGCCGCCGGCGACGACGGCGCGGTCGGCCGCCTTGGCGCGGCGGTGGCGCGAGTGGCCGCGGCCCGACTCGCGGGCACTCGAGACGGCACGAACGATGCCCACGAGCGAGGCGGAGATGATGAACAGCACGACGCCCATGCCGAACAGGGCGCTGCGGTGCAGACCCGAGGAGTAGCCCATGTCGAGGGCGATCTGGCTCGTGATCGTGGACAGCGGGCTCGCGATGCCGCCGGGGATGACCGGGGCGTTGCCCACGACCATGAGCACGGCCATCGTCTCGCCGATAGCGCGGCCCATGCCGAGGACCACCGCGTTCACGATGCCCATCTTGGCAGCGGGCAGCACCACCTTGTAGATCGTCTGCCAGCGCGTGGCGCCCATGGCAAAGCTTGCCTCGCGGATGCCCATGGGGATGGAGCGCAGCGCGTCCATCGTGAGCGTGGTGATCGTGGGCACGATCATGATGGCGAGCACGAGCCACACCGTGAGGGCTCCAAAGCCGAGGCCACCGGTGAGGCCGGCCACGAGCGGGCGCAGGATTACGAGGCCAAAGAAGCCGTAGACCACCGAGGGCACGCCCGCAAGCAGGTCGACGGCGGTGCTCACGATGCCGGCGAGGCGCTTGCCGGCGATCTCGGTGAGAAAGACCGCGCAGCCCACGGCGAGCGGCACGCCGATGGCAAGCGAGCCCACCGTGACGATGCCAGATCCTGCGAGCAACGCGAGGATGCCGTAGTGGCCCTCCGTGGGCGCCCACGTGAGGCCAAAGAACTCGCCGAGGCCGATGTCTGTGATGACGGGAATGGCCTTCCAGAACGTGAACACGAAGATCAAGATGACCGCGAGCACGGCCACGCACGCGCACGTGAGGAAGAGGTTCTTGAGCGCGAGCTCCTTGAGGCGGGTCGCGGCCGAGACCTGCTTGAGGTCGGAGCCCGCCTGGGGCTGCTGGGCGGCGTCGCTCATCGCGCATCACTCCCCTCTGCGTTGTCCGAGGAGGACTTGTGGGCAGGGATGTAGCCGGCGTCGCGAATCGTCTGGTCCATCTCGTCGGACAGGACGTAGGAGATGTAGCCGTACGCCTCGCCCTGTGGGTCGCCGTTCGTGAAGAAGTAGAGGTCTCGCGAGATGGGGTACGCACCGGTCTCGACGTTGTCCTCGGTGGCCTCCACCCCGTCGATGGCAAGGGCGCGGACGGAGGTCGTGGCGTAGTCGGAGTCGACGAATCCAATGGAGATGTAGCCAATGGCGCCCGGCGTGCGGCTCACGACGTCTCTCACCTGGCCGGTGCCGGGAAGCACCGCGGCCGAGCGGTCGAACGAGGCGTCGCCCATGACGATGGTGCGGAACGCCTCGCGCGTGCCGGAGGCCTCGTCGCGGTTGACGACCTGGATGGCCAGGTCTGGGCCGCCCACCTCGCTCCAGTTCGTGATCTTGCCGGCGTAGATGTCGCGAAGCTGCTGGGTCGTGAGGCCGCTGACGGAGTTGTCGGGGTTCACGATCACGGCGATGCCGTCGTGGGCGATGACGGTGGCGACGAGCTCGTGCTCGGACTCTGCCGCCGTGAGCTCGCGGCTCGACGTGGCGATGTCTGCCGTGCCGTTCGTGACGGCCTCGATGCCCGCAGAGGAGCCCAGGCCCGAGACGAGCACCTTCGTGCCGGTCTGCTGCTCGTAGCCCTCCGCCGCCATCTCGGCGATGGGGAGCACCGTGGTGGAGCCGGCTACGGTGAGCGTCTGGGACTCACCCGAGCCCGAGCAGCCGGACATGACGAGGGAGCAGGCAAGCGCCAGCATGCAGCCCACTAGAGGTAGGCGATGGCAGCGTGACGACCGCATAGGCCTCCTTCAGCTCGATAGGAGTAGAACCGGTCCGTGTTGGAGACCGTCGAGGGGCACGTGTCGACGATGCGGGCGGGGTCAATCCCCGCCTGCTCAAGCGCGCACCGGATGGCTGCCGACAGGTCAAGGTTCGACGCGGTTTCGGCAGCATGCACAATCGTACCAAACTCGCCCTCGAACGTTGCGAGCAGCTCGGGTGAGACCTCGTAGTCCTTGCCCGAGACATGTGGGCCCACGTAGGCGCAGACCTCGGCCGGCTCGCAGCCGCAGGCGTCGCACAGGACGGCAAGTGCCTTGGCGCCGATGCGCGCGAGCGTGCCCCTCCAGCCCGAGTGGACGACGGCAAAGCCGCCGGGGGCCACAAGCACGATGGGCACGCAGTCGGCGAAGCACAGAAGCACCGGCACCCCGGGGACCGTGCAGACGATGGCGTCGGCGCCCGCCTGCGCGAGCTCACGAGCGCGCGCGAGCTCGGCCCGATCGGCCGAGTCAACGACCACGACGGCGTCGCCGTGCACCTGGCGCGGCTCGACGAGGTTTCCGGCGATGTCAGCGGCACCCAGGGCCGCAAGGGCGCGGGCGCGGTTCTCGGCCACGGCGGCCGGGTCGTCGCCGCAGCGCGAGCCCAGGTTCAGGCTCGCGTAGGGAGGCTCGGAGACACCGCCCGTGCGCTCGGTAAACGCGAACGTGACCCCGTTCGGACGACGGGTGTCGCCGAGCAGGGTCACGCCGCTCTCAACGTATCTGCTGAGCGAGGGAGCCTCCATTACAGGCGGCCGCGCTTCAGGAAGTCGGGGATGTCGAACTCCTTGCTGCCCGTGGCGCTCACGGACGGCTTGGGGGCAGGAGCCGCGGCCGGGGCGCTCTCCTGGGCGGCCGGGGCGCGGAAGTCGCCGAGAAGCGACGGCTGGGAGTTGGCCTCCTGGAAGCCCGTGGCGATGACGGTGATGCGCACCTGGTCGCCGAGGCTCTCGTCGACGGTCGTGCCAAAGATGATGTTGGCCTCGGGGTCGACGTTGGAGGCAACGAGGTCGGCGGCGTCGGAGATCTCGGTGATGCCGAGGTCCTTGTTGCCGGCGATGGAGAGCAGCACGCGGGTGGCGCCGTCGACGGAGCTCTCGAGCAGGCGGCTCGAGATGGCCTCCTGGGCGGCGTCAGTGGCGCGGCTGTCGCCGGAGGCGAGGCCGATACCCATCATGGCCGTGCCGGAGCCGCGCATGATCGTGCAGACGTCGGCGAAGTCGAGGTTGATGAGGCCCGGGACCGTGATGAGGTCGGTGATGCCCTGCGTGCCCTGGCACAGCACGTCGTCGGCCATGCGGAAGGCCTCGAGCATCGTCGTCTTCTTCTCGGCGATGTCGAGAAGGCGGTCGTTCGGGATGACGATGAGCGTGTCGACGTTGGCCGAGAGGTTCTCGACGCCGGAGAGAGCGCTCTGCGTGCGCTTGCGGCCCTCGAACGTGAACGGCTTGGTCACGACGGCGATCGTGAGGGCGCCCACGTCGTTCTTGGCGATGTCGGCCACGATCGGGGCGGCGCCGGTGCCGGTGCCGCCACCCTCGCCGGCCGTGATGAAGACCATGTCGGCACCCGCGAGGGCGGCCTTGATCTCGTCGCGGCTCTCCTCGGCGGACTCGGCGCCCACCTCGGGGTTCGCGCCGGCGCCGAGGCCCTTGGTGACGTCGGTGCCGATGTGGACCTTCACGTCGGCGTCGGACATGGCGAGCGCCTGGGCGTCCGTGTTGATGGCGACGAACTCGACGCCGCGAATGCCCTCCTCGATCATGCGGTTCACGGCGTTCGTGCCGCCGCCGCCAACGCCCACGACCTTGATGACGGCCAGGTAGTTGCTGAGGGTGTCGTTCGTGCTCATAGGTCCTCCTTGCGTGCGGGTCTTGCGTGCGCGGGCGGCGCTGGGCTGCGCGGTGCCCTTCTGTGTCGTGCTGTGTTTAGCCATAGTCTCAAACTCTCAAGCTCAGGTTTAGCTCTATGTCAGAACCAAAGCGGCACATACTTGCACATGCCCCGTTGGCTCGTCAATAAAGAATGTGCGGACTTTCACGCGAACTGCAGATTACTCCCCCTCATCGGCATACGAGCCGTCCGAGGAGTACGTGCCCCGGTCGCCGTCGGAGCCGTCGTCGGTGGACGAGGAGTCCGACGAGCCGTCGCCTGCGTCGGTGCCGTCGCCGGTCGTGGCGGCGGAGGTCGTGGCCGCGGCGGCCGCGTTGTCGGCGACGACCTGGGCGGCCCCCTTGAGCGACGTGCCGTCCGCGACCTTGCGGTACGAGGGCTTGCTCGGCACGCGCACGTTCACGTAGGTGAGCCGGTCGCCGTAGGCGTCGAGCACCGTCTGCAGAGCCTGGGCCTTGGCGGAGATGTCGGTTGCCGACCCCAGCGATATCTCCAGGCCGCTCTGCAGGACCACCGAGATGCTGCCCGTGCTCGCCGCGTAGTAGACCTGCGCCTGCGAGGTGATGGACTCGGGAAGCTCGCTTTGGTACTGGAGCACGTCGAGGATGACGTCGTCGGTGGCGGCGGCCCCCTGCGAGGGGTCGACCGTTGCCGGGGCGTTGGCGATGAGCAGACATCCCAACTCGCTGGCCTTTGCAAGCGCCGCTGAGGTCGCGTCGTCGGTAGCAGACGTGTCGAGCTGGACGGGCTCGATCCACACGCCGTCGTCTCCCAGGGCCCACACGCTCGTGCCCGAGCCCATGACCACGATGGCGGCCACCGTGCGCTCCTCGACCGAGACGCCAAGCGTGTCGGGGAACTCGCGCGTGATGTTGACGTTCTTGACCCAGGGGTTCTTGCGCACGTTCTGCTGGATCTGCGCCACGTCGACGGACAGGAGCGTCGTGCCCTCGTCGACGGAGGCGAGCTTGGCGATGGTCTCCGCGCTCACGTGCTCGGACGCCGTGGCGTCGATGCCCGAGATGACGAACACCGGCATGTGCGAGAGCACGAGCAGCGCCACGATGGCCACGGCCGCGAGTGCCGCCACGACGCCCGCCACGATGGCGACGCGGCGGGCCGCCATGGAGCCCGAGGGAGCCCGTCCAGAACCCGCGCGAGCTTCCCGGGAGCGGCCGGCGCGAGACGGGCCGACCGGGTCGGTGCGCCTTAGGGGAACGCCGCCGCCCATGCCAGGCCTCTGGCCAGACGTCCTGGGGACCTGGAGCCTGCCCGGCTTGGACCCGCCGAGGCCAGACGCCTGCTTGCGCCCGGTCCCGGGCACGCGCGCAGAGGGGCCCCTCGATGCCGAGGAGCCCCTGGGGGTGGCACGACGAGACGCCGACGGACGGGCGCCTCCCAACCTGCCTGCGGACGCGCCGGGGCGGGAGGCCGCCCTAGGACGCGGTCCCGAGGAACTTGACTTCCGGTTGGAGGTCGACACCCGTAGCCTCCCTCACTCTGTCATGCATGGTGCGCATCACGGCAAGCACGTCTGCCGCCGTTGCGCTCCCGTTGTTCACGATGAAGTTGGCGTGCACCTCGGAGACCTGGGCGCCGCCAACCGAGTAGCCCTTGAGCCCGCAGTCCTCCACGAGGCGCGCCGCCCCCTTGGGGCCAGCCGGGTTGCGAAACACCGAGCCGCAGCTGGGCTTGCCCATGGGCTGCGTGGAGCGCCTGCGCGAGAAGAGCGCCTCCATCTGCGCGTCGATGGCGGAGCGCTCCCCATGCTCGAGGGAGAGCGTTGCCTCCAGGACGATGTCGGAGGGGCCCAGGCCGCACCAGCGATAGCCCCACTCGACCTCGGAGCCCAGGCGACGCATGAGGCCCGTGCCGGGACGCAGCACCACGAGGCTCTCGACCCTGTGGCCGATCCACTCGCGGCGGGTGCCGGCGTCCATGGAGATGGCGCCGCCGAGCGTGCCGGGGATGCCGCAGGCGAACTCGAGGCCCGACAGCGACGCCTTGGCCGCGGCCGAGACCACGCGGGACAGCGGCACGGCGGCGCCGGCGCAGATGGTCGCCGTCTCTGCGGAGGCCTCCACACGGGAGAAGTCGCGGCCGAGCACGATGACGCAGCCGTCGAAGCCCTCGTCGGCCACGAGCAGGTTCGACCCCTTGCCCACGACGACCCAGTCGACGTCCTGGGCGGTGAGGACCTCGATGACGCGCTGCAGCGCCGATATCGTATGGCACACGGCAAGCATGGCGGCGGGCCCGCCGATGCGGTAGCTCGTGCGATGGCTCATGCGCTCGTCTCGGGTGATGTCGGCGTCGACGGCGCCCGAGAGGGCGAGGTATGCGTTGTACAGGCTCACGCGCGCACCGAATCCGCCTCGCGCTTGGCCTCGACGAAGGCCGGGCCCACGAGCGTGACGTCGCCCGCGCCCATCGTCACGAGCAGGTCGCCGGGGCGCACGTCTTCCACGAGGCGGCTCGTGAGCTCGCGGCGGTTGGGCACGTAGTGGACCTCCACGTCATGACCGAGGCGCTCGACGGCCGAGGCGACCGTCTTGCCCGAGATGCCGGGGATAGGCATCTCGCCCGCCGAGAAGATGTCCATGACGTAGAGCACGTCCGCATCGTCAAACGCGCCGCCGAACTGCTCGGAGAGGGCTTGCGTGCGGCTGTAGCGGTGCGGCTGGAACACCACGACGACACGGTCGTAGTCAAGGCCGGCAGCGGCGGACAGGGTTGCCGCGACCTCGGTGGGGTGATGGCCGTAGTCGTCGACGACGGTGATGCCATCGATGTCGGCCACGTGCGTGAAGCGGCGCTTGACGCCGGCGAACGTGGAGAGCGCCTGGGCGGCCTTCTCGACGTCGAGGCCCAGCACGTCGGCCACCGCGATGGCGGCCGTGGCGTTGAGCATGTTTTGACGACCCGGGTTGGCCTTGATGGTGACCCTCACCGAGGTGCCGGAGGGCGTCGTGACCGTGAGGTGGCTCTCGATGGAGTGGTGCGTGGGCTCGGGCGTGCACACGTAGTCGAACTCGCCCTCGCCGGCCATGCCGTACAGCACGACGTGGCTCGCGCTGGCCTTGGCCACGCGGCGCACGCGCTCGGACTCACCGCATGCCACGACGTGGCCCTCAGGGCCCACGGAGTCCATGAACTGGCCGAAGGTCTTCTCGAGGTTCTCGATCGTGCCGTAGTGGTCGAGGTGGTCGGCCTCGATGTTGGTGACGACGGCCACGGTGGGGTTGAAGTAGAGGAACGACCCGTCCGACTCGTCGGACTCGGCGACGTAGTACTCGGACTTGCCGCTGTGGGCGTTCGTGTCATAGCCCTCGACGAAGCCGCCGATGAGGAACGACGGGTCAAGGCCCATGCGGTCGAGCATCGTGGTGACCATGGAGCTCGTCGTGGTCTTGCCGTGGGTGCCCGAGACGGCCACGGTGGTGTGGCCCAAAGAAAGCGCCGGCAGCGTCTTGGCGCGCGGCCAGACCTCGATGCCCAGCTCGCGGGCGCGGACGACCTCGGGGTTCGACTCGGGGATGGCCGTGGAGACCACGACGACGTCCGGGTTCACGGCGTCGACCGTTGAGGCCTCGTGGCCAACGTGGACCTCGATGCCGGCGGCCTCGAGCTCGCGGACGTAGCGGGAGCTCTTGAGGTCGCTGCCCGTCACGACGATGCCGCGCTCGTGCAGGACGAGCGCGATGCCGCTCATGCCCGCGCCACCGATGCCGATGATGTGCACGCGCTTGAACGGAAGCTTCTCTGAAGTGGTTGCCATGTGAGCTGGCTCCCCTCGTGTCTAAAGGTTAGAGCGACGCGGCGACGCCGCGCATACGACCCTTTACTTTAGCTCATGGGACACGAGCGGAGGAGCTTGCACCAAATAGGCAGAGACGGTGATTTTTGGCCCCGTCCCCGAGTGTCACCGCGAGGCGGCGACGCGCTCGAGCTCGTCGGCCAGCTTGACGGCTGCCTGGTCCTGGGCAAGGCCCGCGGCGGCCTCGCGCATGGCCTGGCGCTCATCGGCGTGCTCAAGAAGCTCGAGGAGCTTCTCGCCGAAGGCGGGCGTGGCCACCTCGTCGTCGGCGAACAGCACGGCAGCACCGGCGTCGGTGAGGTAGCGGGCGTTCGTGGTCTGGTGGTCTGCCGTGGCAAACGGGTAGGGCACGAGGACCGCGGGTACGCCGAGAGCGGCGATCTCTGCGATAGAGGAGGCTCCGGCGCGCGACAACACGAGGTCTGCGGCCGCGAGGACGTCGCCCATGTTGTCGATGTAGCTCTCGAGGTGCCAGCGCACGGACTCCTCCTCGGTGAGGGCGAGAGCCGCGGCGGCCTCGTCGTAGCCGGCCTTGCCCGTCGACTGCACGACGTGCAGGCCCTCCACGGCAAGCAGGCGCCCCTTGAGCGCCGCCATGCCCTCGTTGAGCGTGCGCGCGCCGAGGCTGCCGCCAAAGACGAGCAGCATCGTGGCGCCCGCAGGCACGCCGAGCGCCCTGCGACCCGCCTCGCGGCTGCCGGCGATGACGCTGGCGCGCACGGGATTGCCCGTGAGCACCACGTGGTCGGGCTCGCCCTCGCGGGCGAAGACCTCGCGGGCGGCGGGCACGGAGATGCACACGCGGCTCGCGTGGGCGCTCATCATCTTGTTGGCAAGGCCCGGGACGGAGTTCTGCTCGTGGAGCAGGTAGGGGACGTGGGCGTCCTTGCACCAGCCCAGAAGCGGCACCTCGACGTAGGCACCAAAGCCGATGGCGACGTCTGGGGCGGCGCCGTCGCCAAAGCGCCTGGCGAGGGCATGCTTGGCCTGCCACACGCGCCAGACGCTCGAGACGGCCGTCCACGGACGCGAGCGGTCAAAGCCCGTGACCTCGACGTCGACGAGCTCGAATCCCGCCGCCGGGACGAGCGTGCCCTCGAGCTTGGAGGGGCGGCCGTAGAACGTGACGTGATGGCCGCGGCGCCTCAGCTCCTCGGCAAGCGCGAGCGCCGGGTTGATGTGACCGGCCGTGCCGCCGGCCGCGATTGCGACCTCAAGAGCCTTGCCCATGGCTATTCCCTTCTCCCCCGGCCCCCAGATGGGTTGCGCCGGTATCTGTCGACACGAGACGTGCCGCTAGCCCTCACCTCGGGTCCCCTCCTCGAGCGCAGACGCTCTGCAGGGTCGGGACCCAGGTCTATCCTCTGCCTGCCCGCGCCGCCGTCGACGACACGCAGGTTTCTCCTCGCGTCAGAGGCGCTCGCGAGCGGCGTGGAGCCACTCGCACGCTGCGGACGGGAGGCTGCGCTCGCGCGCTCGGGAAGCGCCGTCGGGCGATGGGAGCCGGCGGCGTGCACCCGGGGCTCGCCCACGCCCGTGTCCTCGTCCTCGGCAAGCGTCATGGAGGCGCGCCTGCGGTCGTGGACCGTCTCGGGAAGCGTGGAGTGAAGCGACACGTTCACGATGGCACCCACGATCATGAGGCAGCTCATGATCGACGAGCCGCCGTAGGAGATGAACGGCAGGGGCTTTCCGGAAAGCGGGAACACGCCTAGCACGCCGAAGACGTTGAGGAAGAACTGCGTGAGCAGAAGCGTGATGCCACCAATGGCGATGAGGCGCCCCTTGCTGTCGGAGGCGTTTCTCGCCACGTCGAAGGCCTGGACGGTCAGCGCCGCGAACGCCGCAAGCACGGCGAGCGTCCCCAGAAGGCCGAGCTCCTCGCCCACGATTGCGAACACGAAGTCGTTGTGGGCCTCGGGCAGGTAGGAGTACTTCATGCGGCTCATGCCAAGCCCCACGCCCGTGAGGCCACCCGAGCCGAACGCCATGAAGCCGCGCGTGAGCTGATATCCGCTGTCCCACTCGTCGCTCCAGGGGTTGATCAGCGTGAGCACGCGCTGGCGCGAGTAATCGTCTCTGAGCGAGACCACGAGGGCGGCGACAACGGCAAGTCCGGCGAACTTCATGAGCACGTTGCGGTCGAACCCCGAATCGTAGGCGATGACGAACACGAGCAGCGCGATGATGCCCGTCGTGCCCTTGTCGGGCTGCACGAGGATGAGCGCGAGCGGCACGCCCACGTAGGCGACGGCGCGCTTCAGGAACGTGGGCAGGTCGATGGAGCGCTCGCAGAAGTAGTCGCCCGCCGTGGCCGAGGCGGCAAGCAGGACGAACACCTTCGCGAACTCGGAGGGCTGCAGGCGAAGCGGGCCCACGGTGAGCCAGCGCGTGGCTCCGTTGGCGCCCGAGCCCGCCACGCGCACGGCGACGAGCATGCCGATGATGACGACGGCCATGAGCGTAAGGCCCGTCTGCGAGCACAGCCAGTGGTAGTCGACCTTGGCGACGGCAATGGCAAGTGCTACGCCGATCACGATGAACAGCGCCTGGCGCTTCACGTAGAAGGCGGCGTCGCCCTGCTCGCTCATGGCCTCCACCGAGGAGGCCGAGTAGATCATGACGAGGCCAAAGCACGTGAGGGCCACCGCAATCGCGATGAGCAGCAGGCAGGGGCGCATGATGCGCGCCGGCACGCCCATGATCTTCTTCTCGAGGCTGTTTGCGCCCGACGTGCGCGCGCGGGCCTGCGCCCGGGCGCTCGGGCGGATGGCGGAGCTCGTCACTGGCGCTCCCCCATAGCGGAGATGCGCTGCTCGACGAGACGCTTGAAGGCCCGTCCGCGCTCCTCGTAGCCCGAGAACTCGTCGAACGACGAGCAGGCAGGCGACAGGAGCACGACGTCGCCGGGACGCGCCTTGTCGATGGCGGCGTCGAGCGCAGACTCCATGTGGGCGGCGCGCACAACCTCAAGGCCCGAGTGGCGCTGCTCGAGGGCGCAGGCGATGCGCTCGCCGGCCTCGCCAAAGCACACGGCCACGCGTGCGCAGGCGCACACGTCTGCCGCCATGTCGTCGAGCTCGGTGCCCTTGTCGTGGCCGCCGAGCAGGATGAGCACGCTTCCCGGCGCGAAGGCCGTGAGCGCCTTGGACACGGCGTCGGTGTTCGTGGCCTTCGAGTCGTTCACGAAGCGGATGCCACCGGCCTCGCCGCACGGCTCGATGCGGTGCTCGAGCGGGCGGAAGGCCAGAAGGCCCGAGCGCACGTCGATGGCCGAGACGCCGCAGGCAAGGGCCGCGGCACTCGCGGCTAGGGCGTTCTCCACGTTGTGCTCGCCGGCGATGGCGAGCTCGGACTTGTTGACGAGCTCGGTGCCGCGGCCGTCCTGCCGCACCACGAGCATGCCGTCGGCACGCTCCCAGGCCGCGCATGCCATGCCGTCCGCGGGCGCCTCGCCCGCGGCGAGCAGGTGGCACACGCGAAGGCCGCGGCCCTCGAGCCTGGCCGAGATGGCACGGCACCACGCGTCGCCGTCGGAGACGATGGCGAGGTCGGACGCGTCGAGGTTGGCGAAGACGCGCTCCTTGGCGGCGGCGTAGTTCTCCATCGTCTTGTGCCAGGCGAGGTGGTCTGGCGTCACGTTGAGCAGCACCGCCACGTGGGGGTGGAGCCTCTTGGTCGTGGCCAGCTGGAAGCTCGAGAGCTCGGCGACGAGCCACTCGCCCGGCGCCCGGCGCTCGACCTCGCCCACGGCCATCGTGCCGATGTTGCCCACGGCCTCGGCCGGCATGCCGCCGGCGCGCAGCAGGTCGCGCGTGAGCGTCGTGGTCGTGGTCTTGCCGTTCGTGCCGGTGATGCCCACCCAGCGCTCGGGGCTCTCGCGCCACGCGAGCTCCGGCTCGCCGATGACCTCGTCGGCGTGCGCGGCGGCGCTCGCGAAGAAGTCGCTGAACTCGGAGATGCCCGGGCTCACGACGGCAAGGTCGTAGTGGCCCTCGATGTCCTCGGTGCCGCACACCACGCGAGCACCGGCCGCCTCGAGCGCGCGGGTCGACTCGCCCGGCTCGCTCTTGAGGCCCCCGTAGACGGTGACGGAGCGCGCGTGCCCTCCGCGGCCGTTGTCGAGCAGGCAGTCCGCCACGGCCTCGCCGGTCTTGCCCAGGCCGAGAACCACGACGTCACCGAGGTTGAGCTCACTATCTTCACACATGGCCATTGCCCCCTTGCAAAACGGCGGACGCCGCCCATGGCACGGCGGCGCCCACGTCAAGGCGCCCACTCGGGCGCCCGCGTGCTATCGAAGCTGGAAATACAGCGCAAATCCCACCGCGGCGAACATGGCGCTCACGATCCAGAAGCGGATGACGACCTTCGTCTCGCTCCAGCCCTTCTTCTCGAAGTGGTGGTGCAGGGGCGCCATGAGGAAGATGCGCTTGCCCGTCGTCTTGAAGCTGATGACCTGCAGCATCACCGAGAGCGCCTCGCAGATGAACAGGCCACCCATGATGAGGGAGGTCACCTCGGTCTTCGTGAGCACGGCCAGCGCCGCAAATCCCGCGCCGAGGGCCAAAGAGCCCGTGTCCCCCATGAAGATGGACGCGGGGTAGCAGTTGTGCCACAGGAACCCCACGCAGGCGCCGGCGCTTGCCCCCGCAAAGACGGCGAGGTTGATCTCGTTGTAGCTGAAGGCCACCATCGCCATGGCGAGCATGACCACCATGACGGTGCCGCCGGCCAGGCCGTCGAGGCCGTCCGTGAGGTTCACGGCGTTCGACAGGCCTGCAAGCAGCAGAAACACGAAGAAGACGTAGAGCCACGGCACGCTCACCGAGCCAATCTGGGTCGTGAGCACACCGAGGTCGATCGTGAGGCCGCCCGGGAACGTCACCGTGGGGGCGATGCCCACCCAGTTGACGGCAAGCAGGCAGAACGCCACGGAGATGACGATGAGGCCGGCCATCTTCTGCGAGGGCGTGAGGCCCAGCGAGCGGCCGTGGCTCACCGACTCGACGTCGTCGAGCAGGCCGAGAAGCCCCGTGAAGACCGTGGCGCACACGCACAGGATGAGGTCGGGCGTCCAGCGGGCGAGCAGCACCGTGGTGAGCAGAAGTCCCACGAGCATGATGACGCCGCCCATCGTGGGCGTTCCCTGCTTCACGAGGTGCGTCTGCGGACCGTCGGCACGGACCTGCTGGCCGATGCCATCCTTGCGCATGACGCGGATGAACGCGGGCATGAGCGCCGCCGTGATGAGACCGGCGACGAACACCGCGACGAACACGAGGTAGGTGGGGTACTGGGACCCGGCAAAGAGGGCAGATAGCATGGCTAGCCCATCACCGCCTTCACAAATCGATCGAGGTAGGCCGCGCGCGACGCCTTCACGAGCACGAGGTCATCGGACGCGAGCACCGGCGAGACGACCCTCGTGAGCTCGTCGACGTCCGCCACGCGCACGAGCTTGTCCTCGGAGAATCCCATGAGCCTGGCCGCGCGCTCCATGTGGTCGGCGCGTTCCGTGCCCACGATGACGAGCATGTCGAGCGGCTTGGCGGCCGCGTAGGCGCCCACGAGCTCGTGGAGGCGGTCCTCCTCCTCGCCAAGCTCGCCGATCTCTCCCAGGACGGCGATGCGACGGCCGGCTGCAGCCACGCGCATGCTGCACAGGGCATTCAGGGCCGCGGCGGTGGAGTCGGGGCTGGCGTTGTAGGAGTCGTCAATGACGCGGCAGCCGCAGGAGGCGCGCACGACCTCTTGGCGCATGTGCGTGGGTGCGAGCTCCGCGAGTGCCTCGGCCGCCTGGCTCGCGTCCGCGCCCATGGAGACGGACAGCGCAAAGGCGAGCAGGAAGTCGGGCACGACCTGGGCGCCCGTGAGCGACAGCGTCTCTGAGAACGTGGTGCCCGCGGGAGCGTCTCCCAGCGGTCGCAGCACCTCGACGCCAAAGCTGGGATGCGCCTCGTCGTCGAGCGCAACGCCCGTGGCCACGAGCGAGCTGCCCTCGCCCACCCCGACGAGCGTCACGGGGACGTCGGCGGGCTTGGCGAACGTCTCGGCGATGAAGGGCGTGTAGTCGTTCTCGGCAAACATGACGAGCATGGGGTCGGGCGCCACCGTGCTGCTCGGGGCGTGGACAAGCGGCGCCACGATCTCTCCCTTGGCGCGGGCGATGCCCTCGCGAGACCCCAACAGGCCAATGTGGCTCGTGCCCACGTTCGTGATGACCGCGACACGAGGGCCCGCGCACGCGGCCAGGCGCTCGATCTCGCCGGGGTGGTTCATGCCCATCTCCACGACGAGCACTTCGGCGTCCGTCGGGGCCTCGAGGATCGTGATGGGCACGCCGATGAGGTTGTTAAAGTTGCCGGCCGTGGCGTGCACGCGGTAGCGGGTCGAGAGGGCGGCGGCAAGCATGTCCTTCGTCGTCGTCTTACCCACAGATCCCGTGACGCCCACGACGCACCAGTCCTGGCGGCGCCTCCACCAGCCGGCGAGCCTCAGCATGAACTCCGTGGCGTCGTCCGTCTCGCAGCGCACGATGGCCGCCCCACGCTCGCGAGCGGCCGCGAGGGCCGCCTCGTCGGGCTCTCTCGTGACGGCCACGACGCCCGCGCCCGCCTCGATGGCGCGCGCCACGAAGTCGTTGCCATCCACGCGCTCGCCGGGAAACGCCACGAACAGTCCCCGCTCGCCCACACGGCGCGAGTCGATGGCCACGCCGCGCGCGGTCTGCTCTCCCGTGCCCCAAACAAGCGCGGCGCCCGTGGCGGCGCATATGTCAGACGCGGTGCATTCAATCATGCGAATCTCCCGATGGAGGGCATGCCCTCCCTAGTCTTGTGCTGGAACGCTCAGGTCCGTGAGGGCCTCACTCATGATAGCCGAGAAGGGCGCGGCGGCCGCGCTGCCGTGCTGGGAGGTGCCGTACAGACCCACGTAACACAGCACCTGCGCGTCCTCGCCGTTCGCGAAGCCGATGAACGAGCTGAGGTAGGAGTCGTCCAGGTAGCCGCCCGTGTCGAGCGCCTGCTGGCCCGTGCCCGTCTTGCCCACGACGTCATAGCCCGCCACCTGGGCGTCCTGGCCTGTGCCCTCGAGGACGACGTCGCGCAAATCGCCGATGACGCTCTCGCAGGCATCTGCGGAGATGACCTGCTGGCCCTGGCCCCAGTCGGCCTTCTCGGAGCCCTTCTGCACGAGGAAGTGCGGCGTCACGAGCGTGCCCTTGTTGGCGATCGCGCCGATGGCGCGCACGAGCTGGATCGAGGGGAAGGCGATGCCCTGGCCAAACGCGGCGGCGCCCGTCGTGGCCCCGGTGTACTCGTCTCGCGAGGGCACGATGCCGGCCGACTCGCCGGGGAAGTCGATGCCCGTCTTCTGGCCGATGCCAAACGCCTCGATGCCCGCGCTGAACTTGTCGGCACCGATGAGCTGGCCCACGAGCGCGGCTCCGGTGTTCGAGGAGCGGCGCATGATCTCGGTGGGCGTCATGTCCATCGTGTAGTCGCGGCCGTCGATGTCGGTGACCGTGTCGTCGCCGACCTTCACCTGGGCGGGCACGGAGAACGTGGAGTTCTTCGTGATCGTGCCCGTGTCGTAGCCGATGGCCATCGTGAGCGTCTTGAACGTGGAGCCAGGCTCGTAGGAGTCAGAGACGCTCATGAGCTTGAGCGCGTCGTTCGTGAGGGTCGAGGGGTCCGTGGGGTCGAACAGCGGCCAGGAGCAGGCGGCCAGGATCTCTCCGGTGCCAGGCTGGGTGACGATGACGTTACCGCTCTTGGCCTCGGTGTCGTCCATGGCCTGCGTGAGCTGCTCCTCGGCCACGCGCTGCACGTTCACGTCGAGCGAGACGATGATGTCGGTGCCATCCGTCGCCTCATGGATCTCAGAGGCGCCGCCGGCGACAGGCGTGCCGTCGCGGCCGTGCTCCATGACCATCTCGCCGTCGGTGCCGGAGAGCACGTCGTCATACTGCAGCTCGAGGCCAGACAGGCCGTGCCCGTCCGTGCCGATGAAGCCGAGCACCTGCCCTGCCGTGGCACCGTAGGGGTAGACGCGCTTGACGTCGGCGAGGGTATAGACGCCCTGGACGCCCTTCTGGGCGAGCGTGGAGACGACGTCTGAGGCGACGTCGGTGTCGACCTGGCGCTTGAGGTAGGCAAACGTCGTGTCCTGCGAGAGCGTGGGCAGGTAGTCCGAGGCAGACCCGCCGAGCTTGTCGGCGAGCACGGAGGCGGCGGCGTTCTTGTCGCTCACGGCGTTGGGGTTGCAGTAGAGGGTCTTGCACTCGACGCTCGTGGCAAGCACGTTGCCGTTGCGGTCGTAGATGGTGCCGCGCTTGGCCTGAATGGTGACGTTGGAGGTGGACGTAGAGGCAGCCCTGGTCGAGAGACTCGAGGCGTCTATGACCTGCAGCCACACAAGCCGTGCGGCCACCACGGCAAGCAGCACCAGCACGACGAGGGGCAGGCGCCTGCCACCGGCCACCTCACCCGCGCCCCCGCGGCTGCGCCGGCGGCGCTCCTCGTCATAGGAGGACGTCTGGCGCGTACGGCGCGGGCGGCCGTCGCGGCCGGGGCCTTGTCTTGAGTCTCGATAATCCATGAAGCCTAGTGTAGGTGAGTTCGCGGCAGCGAGGACCCTTAGGCGAGCGAGTCCACGTCAGCTGCATTCGCGCCGGCGGTGGATCCGTCTCCCTGCGTCTGGGTGGCCTGGTCAACCTCGCTCGCCATCTCGTCGGAGCTCTTCTGGGCCTGGGTGGCGTTCGTGGCCTCGTCTGTGGCCTGGGCGTCGGTAGCGTCGGAGGAAGCGTTGTCAGCGGCGGTGGCGTCGTCTGCGGCGGAGGCATCCGCGACGGAGAGCCTCTCGGCGCCGCCCGCGAGCACCATGCCGTAGCTCTGTGTGGCGATGCGGTCGATGCGCTGGCTGCTCGAGAGCACGGAGCGCTGGATGCGCAGGTCGTCCTCGAGAGCGCGGGTCTGCTTGAGCTCGGTGCGCATGGTCTCGTTGCTGGCGAGCGTGCCCACGGCCATGGAGTACACGCCGATGCGGGCGACGCACAGGACGACGAGGGCGGCGCAGATGATGGCGGCGAGCTTGAGGTTGGCGACGAACTGGGACGAGACCCCCCGACGCTCGAGGTGGTCGAGACCCGAACCCTCGACGACCTCGAAGGAGGTGCGCGCGGCGCGCTGGGGAGTCGCCTCCCCAAGGTAGTCGAGGCGGACGGCCTCAGAGCCCTGATACATCATTCGTCGTCATCCCTGCTTGCTAGCGTGTCTTTTGAGCAAAGAGCCAGCTGGGGGCCCTTTCGGGCCCCTTGGCTCTGTGGTTCGTTGGTGGTGCGTTTGAGGTGCGTTTGGGTGCGGTGGTGCGTTGTTTGGTGCGGTGGTGCGACGTGCTATGCGCTCAGCCTTGCGGCATCGTGCCTTGCGTGCGCGCGGGCTAGCAGTCGAGCTTCACTGCCGCGCGCGTCTTGGCGCTGCGGGCGCGTGGGTTGCGCTCGAGCTCCTCCTCGCTCGCCACGAGTGGCTTGCGAGTCTTGACGCGGATGATCGGCACGTGACCGCAGACGCACACCGGAAGGTCCGGCGGGCAGGTGCATCCCTGGCTCATCTCGCCAAACAGGTGCTTGACGATGCGGTCCTCGAGCGAGTGGTAGCTGATGACGCAGACGCGACCGCCGGGGTTCAACCAGCGGATGGCCGCCTCGAGCCCTCGCTCGAGCACCTCGAGCTCGTGGTTGACCTCGATGCGCAGGGCCTGGAACGTCTTGCGCGCCGGGTGTCCCCCGTGGCGCCTCGCCGCCGCGGGGATCGCGGCCTTGATGGCGTCTACGAGCTCGAACGTCGTCTGGATCGGCTCCTTGGCCCTTCGCCTCACGATCTCGCGGGCGATGCGGGGGGCGAACTTCTCGTCCCCATAGACGGAAAGGATCCGGGCGAGGTCGGCTTCGTCATAGGTGTTTATGACCTCAGCTGCGGTTTGGGTGTGTTTTCCCGGATCCATTCGCATGTCGAGGGGTGCGTCCTCGTTGTACGAGAAACCCCTCTCGGGAATATCGAGTTGCGGGGAGGAGACGCCGAGGTCGAACAGGAAGCAGTCCACGCCGGGCACCTCTGCCTTGACGAGAAGCTCGTCGAGGTCTCCGAAGTTGCCCTTGAGGAACAGGTGACGCCCCTGCGGCACCTCGCGCTCGAAGCGCTCGGTGGCGGCGGCAAGCGCCATGTCGTCCTGGTCGATGCCGATGGACAGGCCGTCTGGCGCCACGCGACGGGCGAGCTCGACCGTGTGGCCGGCCCCTCCGAGCGTGCAGTCGCAGACGATGTCGCCGGGCTTGGGGTCGAGCTCGCGCAGGACCTCCCCCAGCATCACGGGTACGTGCCGGTATTCGTCTGTCATGCTCTCCACCCCTAGTCCTCGTCGTCGAGCAGGGCGTCGATGTCGACGTCGAGCTCAGCCTGCTTCTCGGCCCAGACCTCCGTGTTGTACACGGCGAAGTGGTCCGCGTCGCCAACGACGACCGCCTCGCGGCCGAGGGAGAGCTTCTCCAGGTCGGACTGGGCGATCTTGCCAAGCGCGACGCGGCCGGACTTGTCGATCTCGACCGTGACCGTCTTGGCGTTCAGGCCCAGACGAAGCGCCTTGTCCTTCTTGGAGCGCGGGTTGAAGCCGTTGGGAAAGCAGCTCTCGACCCACTCCTTGTGCCCCTCGGGGGTGAAGCCCCACAGCGCGCCCTTCACGAGGATGAGGCAGACCTTGTTGCCGGCCTCCTTGAAGTCGTCGCGATACTCGGCGGGAAGCGTGATGCGCCCCTGGGCGTCCACAGAAACGGTCTTGGACCCAGTCAGGTACATCTTCAACTCCCCTCAGGCATCGCGGCCGGCGTCCCGGTCATGCTCATCCGCGCTCGTTCGCGCTGTTAAGAATATAAGGCCCGGGGGTGGCCTGAGCAACCCTAAATCCGACTATTTCCCCCTACAACAGACTATCGAGCCCCTGTCATCGACTATCGCCGCCCGCGCCTCCCCAGCGGTTGTGGCGAACAGGCGTTTGCGCACGAGCGATTGTGGGAGCCTCGCGGCATGAAAAAACCCACGACCGAATGTAGTCGCGGGCTGCGTGACGAAGATGTGAAGTCGCAGGTAGATGGGCTATCCGTCGCAAAATCGGACGAACGGTCGCCCTTCTCGGACAAACGGAGCGGGCCTAGGCGTTGGCGCGGGGATGGGCCCCCATGTAGACCTCCCGGATGTGGCTGCGGTCGAGGTGGGTGTAGAGCTGCGTCGTGGAGATATCGGCGTGGCCGAGAAGTTCCTGGACGATGCGCAGGTCGGCGCCTCCCTCGAGCATGTGCGTCGCGAAGCTGTGGCGCAGCGTGTGCGGGTGCAGCCCCTCGATCCCCACGACGGCGCCAGCCTTGGCCACAAGCGAGTGAACGCTCTGGCGCGACAGGTGCCTGCCGCGGTTGTTGAGAAACACCGCCGAGGACGAGACGCGTGGGCTCACGAGCTGCGGGCGCCACGTATCGAGGTAGTCTGCCAAGACGCTCGCGGCCGTGCCCACGATGGGGACGATGCGCTCCTTGTCGCCCTTGCCCACCACGCGCAGCACCTGCTCGTCGAGCATGACCTGGCGAAGGTCCAGGCCGCACAGCTCCGAGACGCGCAGGCCGCAGCCGTAGAGCACCTCCACGATGGCGTGGTCGCGCTGGCCGGCAGGCGTGGCCGGGAACGGCTGGTCGAGCAGCGCCGAGGCCTGCTCGCGGCTGATGACGTCGGGCAGGCGGTCGGGCTTTTTGGGAAGCGGAAGGTCCGCCGCGGGATGCGTGATGGAGATGCGCTCGGCCACCATGAAGCGGTGGAAGCCCTTGATGGCAGATACCGCGCGCTCGACGCTCGAGATGGCAAGGCCGCTCTCGCGAAGGCGCCGCACGTGCGCCTCGATGCGCTCGCGCGTGACCTGGTCGGGACGCGTGATGCCCTCGCGCTTGAGGCCGGCGAGGTAGCTCCTCAGGTCGCGCCCATAGGCCAGCACCGTGTTGCGCGAGCAGCCACGCTCGACGGCAACGTAGTTGAGATACTCCTTGAGTGCGCGCGAGAGGTCCAAGACGATCTGCTCCCCCATGCCGGCGCCGCGTGGGCCCGGCGAGATTACGGACGGGTCGCCCCGGGCACGTGACCCGGGGCGACCCTAATACTAGCGTCAGTTCAAACGATGATACGCCATCGATGCATGCACAGCACGATGGCACCGGTGTTCGCGCTACTCCCCCGCCTTGACCTCGTGACGGTCGACGCCCTCGTGGCGGGCGATCGCGGCACGCACGAACTCGCGGAACAGCGGCTGCGGGCGCGTCGGGCGGCTCTTGAACTCGGGGTGGAACTGCGCGGCGACGAACCACGGGTGGACGTCCTCGGGAAGCTCGACCATCTCGACGAGTCGGTCGTCGGGAGAGACGCCAGAGAAGGTGAGGCCGGCCTGGTGGAGCTTGTCGCGGTAGGCGTTGTTCACCTCGAAGCGGTGACGGTGACGCTCGTAGACGAGCTCCTCGCCGTAGGCCTCGCGCGCAAGCGTGCCCTCGGCAACCTTGCAGGGGTAGGCGCCCAGGCGCATGGTGCCGCCCTTGGAGGTGACGTCCTCCTGGTCGGGCATGAGGTCGATGACGGGGTACTCGCAGTCGGGCACGAACTCGGTGGAGCTGGCGCCGGGCATGCCGGCGACGTTGCGGGCGTACTCGCACACGGCCACCTGCAGGCCCAGGCAGATGCCGAGGAACGGCGTGCCGGTCGTACGGGCGCGGTGCGTGGCCAGAATCTTGCCCTCCAGGCCGCGGATGCCAAAGCCGCCGGGAACGAGGATGCCGTCGGCGTCGCCGAGGACCTGCTCGACGTCGGCCTCGGTGAGGTTCTCGCCGTCGATGAGGTTGATGTCGACATGGCGGCCGTAGTAGACGCCGGAGTGGTGAAGGGCCTCGATGACGGAGAGGTAGGCGTCGGGCAGCTGCGTGTACTTGCCCACGACGGCGATCTTCGTGACGTCGGCCTTCTCGTTGGCCTCGTGCATGCGGCTCGTGAAGCCGTACCACTCGCTCATGTCGCTCTTGCGCGGGTCAAGGCCGAGACGCTCGCAGACCTTGAGGTCGAAGCCCTGCTTGGCGAGGTGCTCGGGCACGTCGTAGATCGAGGCGCAGTCGGAGTTCTCGAAGACGTGGTCGGGCTCGACGTCGCAGAAGCTCGCGATCTTGGCGCGGATGGACTCGTCGACCTCGTGGTCGGAGCGGCACATGATGAAGTCGGGCTGGATGCCCATGGAGCGCAGCTCGCGCACGGAGTGCTGCGTGGGCTTGGTCTTGACCTCGTGGGCGGCGGCGATGTAGGGCACGAGGCTCACGTGGATGAGGCAACAGTCGGCAGCGCCCTTCTCCTTGCGGAACTGGCGGATGGCCTCGACGAACGCCTGGCCCTCAATGTCGCCGATGGTGCCGCCGAGCTCGGTGATGACCACGTCTGCGCCCGTCTGCTCCTCGACGCGGCGGAAGCGCTCCTTGATGGCGTTCGTGACGTGCGGGATGACCTGGACGGTGCCGCCGAGGAAGTCTCCGCGGCGCTCGCGGGCGATGAGGCTCTGGTAGATGGCGCCCGTGGTGAAGTTGGAGTTGCGCGTGAGGTTCTCGTCAATGAAGCGCTCGTAGTGGCCGAGGTCCAAGTCGGACTCGTAGCCGTCCTCGGTCACGAAGACCTCGCCGTGCTGGAACGGGCTCATCGTGCCCGGGTCGACGTTGAGGTAGGGATCGGCCTTCTGCATCATGACCTTGTAGCCACGAGACTTGAGCAGGCGGCCGAGCGAGGCGGCGGTGATGCCCTTGCCAAGGGACGAGACGACGCCACCAGTCACGAAGATGTGCTTTGTCATGCGAGGAAACCTTCCCGTAGAGACCAACGAACACTACTTTCTACGGGTCTTCATCCTAGCACCACGGCGGGGCCTGGTCGCACTCTTCACATCATTTTAACGATGGCGGCCATTGGGGACGGGTTCCTCTGGCAGGCCCGGCCTCACGCGCGGGGTCGTGCCAGAGGAACCCGTCCCCAATGGCACGTCCCCTTTGGCACTACGCCAGCAGGTAGCGCTCGATGGCCTCGGCCACGCCGTCGTGGTCGTTGTCGGAGACCTGGACGTCGGCGGCCTCCACGGCGGCGGGAATCGCGTTGCCCATGGCTACGCCCAGGCCGGCCGAGCGCAGCATCGCCAGGTCGTTCTCGGCGTCTCCCACGGCAATGGTCGCGGCCTCGTCCACGCCGAGCAGCTCGGCAAGCCTCGCCAGACCCGTCCCCTTGTCGACGCCTGGAGCCGAGAACTCCATGCTCGACGCCTCGGCGTTCGTGATCACGGCGTCCTTTCCCTCGAGCCGCTCGCGGCAGCGGTCGCGCGCGGAGACGTCCTCGAAGTGGATGTTGAGCTTGGACTGGGGAACGTCGGTCCTACGGGCGAAGGCGTGGGCGTCCTCCACGATCGTGGCCGTCTCGTGGTAGAGCGACGCGTAGGCGCCCACGCCGCAGAGCGCGGCCCGGGCCATCTCGTCTGCCTGCATGAAGATGCCCGTGCCACTCGTGACCTCGAGCAGAAAGGGTCCCTCCTGCTCGGCCACGTCCAGGGCGTGCGCGATGAACGCCGGGTCGAGGTCCGTCTCGGCAACGACGCGCTCGTGCTCCATGTCATAGATGACGGAGCCGGCGCAGCAGATGGCATAGCGCACGCCAGGCAGCTCGTCTCGGTACTTCGTGACCATGGCCGGGCAGCGCCCCGAGCAGATCGCGACGGTCTTGCCCGCCGCGGCGGCGCGCTCGATGGCGGCCACGGAGCTCGGGAGCACGCGCTTCTCGGAATCGAGCAGCGTGCCGTCCATGTCAAGCGCGATGATCTCGTACGCCATGCGAGTCCCCCTCAGTCTCGATGGTTCGTGAAAAAATGAGACAAGGGGACAGTCCCCTTGTCTCATTCCAGTTGCCTACCTGTGGTAGATGCCCGTGCGCTCGTACTTGGGCTCGCAGCACACGTTGATGCCCAGGCGGCGCAGCACCTGCTCGTCGGTCGCGGAGATGATGACCGAGAAGAACGCGTCGAGGCCGCGAAGCTGGCCCAGGCCGTCGAGCACGCGCGCGGCCACCTCGTCGGTGGCCGAGGTGATGGAGAGCGCCATGAGCGTCTCGTCCGTGTGCAGGCGCGGGTTGGTCGAGCCCATGAAGTGCGTCTTGAGGTAGCTGATGGGCTCGATGGCGTCGTTGGAGATGACCTCGAGCTCGATGTCGACGCCCGAGACCACCTTGAGCGCGTTCATGAGCAGCGAGCTGGCGGCGCCCAGGCGCGTCGAGGTCTTGCCCGTGACGACCGAGCCGTCCGGCATGACCATGGCGCCCACGGGCGAGCCCGTGACCTGCTCCTTCGTGAGGGCGGCCGAGCGCGCCGGCGAGTAGTTCTTGTCGATGCCCGCCTTCTTCATGATGAGCTCGAGGCGGTCGACCTGCTCGCTCCCCATGCCCGTGCGCTTCACGGCCACGGCGGCCTGGAAGTAACGGCGCACGATCTCCATGCGGCTCGCATCGCGGCACGCCTCGTCGTCGGTGATGGCAAAGCCCACCATGTTGACGCCCATGTCCGTGGAGCTCTGGTAGGGGCTCTCGCCCAAGATCTTCTCCATGAGGGCGCGAACCACGGGGAACGCCTCGACGTCGCGGTTGTAGTTCACCGTGGTCTTGCCGTAGGCGTCGAGGTGGAACGGGTCGATGATGTTGGCGTCGTCCAGGTCTGCCGTGGCCGCCTCGTAGGCGATGTTCACGGGGTGCGTGAGCGGCAGGTTCCACACGGGGAACGTCTCGAACTTGGCGTACCCCGCCTCGACGCCACGCGTGTGCTCGTGGTAGATCTGCGACAGGCACGTGGCGAGCTTGCCCGAGCCCGGGCCGGGGGCGGTCACGACGACGAGCGGGCGCGTCGTCTCCACGAACTCGTTTCTGCCGTAGCCGTTCTCGGAGACGATGAGGTCGACGTCGTGCGGGTAGCCCTCGATGGGATAGTGCAGCTTGCAGGGGATGCCGAGCGACTCGAGGCGGCTGCGGAACACGTTGGCGGCGGGCTGGTTGGCGTACTGCGTGAGCACGACGGCCGCCACGGCGAATCCCTGGCCGCGGAACAGGTCGACGAGGCGAAGGACGTCCTCGTCGTAGGTGATGCCGAGGTCGCCGCGGGCCTTGTTCTTCTCGATGTGGTTGGCGTTGATGGCAATGATGACCTCGACGTCGTCGGCGAGGCTCTTGAGCATGCGGAACTTGGAGTCGGGCTCGAAGCCGGGGAGGACGCGGCTCGCGTGGTAGTCGTCGAACAGCTTGCCGCCGAACTCGAGGTAGAGCTTGCCGCCGAACTGCGCGATGCGCTCGCGAATGTGCTCGGCCTGCAGCTCGATGTACTTGTCGTTGTCAAATCCCTGGCGCATGCGCCCTCCCTCGCTTGCCCGTGCACCCGGGCGCGCCCCCGCGACCCAGACCGCACGCACGACTATCATGTTTGCAACACATTGACTTTACTTGACTGGAGGCCCCACGTGAGCGAGACGACCACCGACAATCCCACGACAGCGGCACTCGGCGAGCCAACCCAGGCGAGCGGCTCGGGCGACAACATCACGACGCGTCTGCGCCCCATCTTCACCGACGAGGGCCTTGCGCGCATCCAGGGCTCGCGCGTGCTCGTGATAGGCCTGGGCGGCGTGGGCTCGAGCTGCGTGGAGGCGCTCGCGCGCGCCTGCGTAGGCGAGCTGTTCCTCGTTGATCGCGACACGGTGGACCCAAGCAACCTCAACCGCCAGGCGCTCGCGTTCGAGAGCACGGTGGGTCGCGTGAAGGCAGACGTCATGCGCGAGATGATCCGTGACATCAACCCGAGCTGCCGCGTGGAGTGCCGCCAGCACTACGTGACCAAGGAGAACCTCCCCGAGGTCCTCGCCTGGGCGGGCGCCAAGGTGGATGAGGAGGGCCGCGTCGTGGGCCGCGGCGAGCTCGACTACGTGGTGGACGCCATCGACACGATTACGCAGAAGCTTGAGCTCGCGCGTCTCACGTGGGGGGCCAACATCCCCGAGGTGAGCAGCATGGGGGCCGCCAACAAGCTCAACCCCGAGAAGTTCGCGCTCGCCGACATCTCCAAGACGCACGGCTGCCGCATGGCGCGCACCATCCGCAAGGAGTGCGCGCGTCGTGGCGTGCGCCACCTCGAGGTGCTCTACTCGCCCGAGGAGCCCGTGCGCCCGAGTGCGGTGGCCGGCAGCTCCCACGGCGGCCTGTCCAACCTGGGCACGGCGAGCTACATGCCGCCCATCATGGGCCAGATGGTGGCCGGCCGCGTCATCCGCGCGCTCATCGGCTACGAGCCGTGGCGCTGGGACCGGAGCGAGGCGTGACAGAGGTGCCGGGGCCAGGTGTCACCGCTGACGTCTACGACATGCATGCACACCTCGGCTTTTATGAGGATGTGACGCACGGTGCGCGCGAGCTTGCGGGCTTGGGCGTGCATGCGCTGTGCGCCACGGTGACGCCTGCCGAGTACGAGCGGGTGGCGGCGGAGCTCGCGGGCGCCCGCAACGTTCGCGTGGGCGTGGGACTTCACCCCTGGTGGCTCGCCGACGGCCGCTGCAACGAGGCAGACGCGAGGAGGGCCGCCGAGCTTGCGGCTACGAGCCGCTACGTGGCCGAGGTGGGGCTGGATTTCTCGCATGGAAGGCTGGCATGCGCGCGCGAGCAGGTCACCGCACTCGATGCGATCCTTCGCAGCTGCGAGGGCGGCGGACACGTGCTATCGCTTCACGCCGTGGCCTCGGCGGGAGCGGTGCTCGACCTTCTCGAGCGCCATGGGACGTGCGGGAACAACGACGTCATCATCCATTGGTTCTCGGGATCGGGAGACGAGCTCACGCGCGCGCGGCGCATGGGCTGCCTGCTCTCGGTAAACGCGTTTGGCCTGGAGACGAGGCGCGGCAGGTCCTACGCCACGCAGATTCCAGCCGAGCAGCTGCTGCTCGAGACCGACCTGCCCGGCGAGGGGGCGCACGCGACCGAGTGGCCGCCCGAGCGCCTCGCCACGCGGCTGCGCAAGACGCTCGAGACGATCTGCGAGCTGCGCGACGAGGACGTGGCGCCCGCGATCGCCGCCACGAGCCGCCGGCTGCTCGAGCCCTAGCACTCGTTGATGATGCGTTTCGTCACGCCCAGAGGCCGTCTAGCGCGCAAAAGCGCATCACAAACGGCACCGACGTGCAGAAACGCTACGTGTGCGCCTCGGCGAGGAGCTCGCGGGCGTGGGCGAGCGAGATGTCGGATGCGTCTCCGGAGAGCATGCGGGCAATCTCGGCCACGCGCTCGTCGCCGGAGATCTCGCGAAGCGAGGTCTCGGGGCGGCCGTCCTCGCCGGTTGCCTTGGACACGAGGTAGTGGCACTCGCCCATCACGGCGACCTGCGCGAGGTGCGTCACGACGATGACCTGGTGCGTCTTGGCGAGGTCTGCGAGCACGGCGGCAAGCGAGCGAGCCGTTGAGCCACCCACGCCCGCGTCCACCTCGTCGAACACGAGCGTGTCCACGCCGTCGGCCTGGCCGAGAACCACCTTGCAGGCGAGCATGACGCGACTCACCTCGCCGCCCGACGCGATGCGGCGAAGCGGTCGCGCCGTGAGGCCCGCGCCGGGGCGATACATGAGCTCGACGCGGCTTGGGCCCTGCGGCCCCCACTGCTCGCGGGGGCTGCGCTCGATCGCCACCGTGAGCTCGGCGCCCGCCATCTCGAGACGGGTCATCTGCCCCGTGACGGCGGCCGAGAATCGCGGCGCTGCCTCGGAGCGCACGGCGTCGAGCGCGTCTGCCGCCTTGGAAAGGCTCGCCTCGGCCTCTCGGGCCGCACGCTCGGCCGCACGCTCGCGCTCGCCGGAGTCACCGGCGGCCTCCACGACCTCGCGGGCACGGTCGCGACGCGCAAGCACGTCTGCCATGCTGGGGCCAAACGTGCGCATGAGGCCCTGCAAAGACGCCATGCGCTGCTGCATGTGCGCGAGCTCCTCGGGGTCGAGCTCCACGGAGTCGCGGTACTCGCGCAGCTGCGAGGCGCAGTCCTCCACGTCGATGAGTGCGCTCTCGAGAGAATCGGCGAGGTTGGCGAGGGCATCGTCATAGCGCGAGGCATCACGCAGCTCGCTCACGGCGCCCGAGAGCAAATCCGTGGCGCCGCCGTCTCCCGACACAGCCTCGCGGGCGGACTCGCTTGCGCGCAGCAGTGCCTCGGCGTGCTCGGCGCGCGGAAGCGTCTCCTCGAGCTCATCGAGCTCGCCGGCCTGCGGGTTCACCTCGTCGATGCGCCTGAGCTCGAACTGGGCCTGCTCCAGGCGCTCGTCGCTCGAACGCGCGAGCTCACGCACGCGGTCGAGCTCGGCGGCCGCCGCATCGGCGGCGCGAAGCGCGTCCTGGTAGCGCGAAAGCGCCCGCGCGGCATCCTCGCCCGTCCAGGCATCGAGCATCTGGGCGTGCATGGCCGGGCTCATCAGGCGCTGGTGCTCGTGCTGGCCACAGAGGTCCACCGTGGATCCCACCTGCTGTGCGAGCTCGGCCACGCTCGCCATGTGCCCGTCAAAGCTCACCCGTCCACGGCCCGCAGCCTCGACGCGGCGCCGCACCACGTGACCGTCAGCGTCATCTGGCCCCAGGTAGACGTGGCCCTCCACGAGCAGGTGGTCGTCCCCCTCGCGGACGGCGCCGGCGTCGGCGCGCTCGCCCACGAGCAGCTTGAGGGCGCTGAGCAGCGCCGTCTTGCCCGCGCCCGTCTCGCCCGTGAGCACGGTGAGACCGGCGGCGGGACGAATCGTCGCGTCGCGGATGAGGGCCACGCTCTGGACGTGGAGCTCGTCGATCATGGCTGTGTTGCCTCCCTGGCACATGGCAGCGGCCGCACGTGGCGGCCGCCTCAAGAACTACTGCTTCTTTCGCATCTGGCCGTAGAAGACGCGCGAGACCGAGTCATAGAACCCGCCGGCGTCCGAGTCGAGCAGGATGACGTCTCCGGGGCCGCGACGCACGGAGCACGCGACCACCTGGCCGCCCTCGGGGCACGTCACGAGCTGGCCGTCCACGAACACACTGCTCTCTGCCGGGCGCTCGTCGGACAGCTCGAGCTCCACGATGTCGGACGACGACGTGAGAAACGCGCGGGCCAGGATGGTGTGGGGCGCGATGGGCACGCACACCATGCCGTTGAACTCGGGCGTCACGATGGGGCCACCCGAGGACAGCGCGTAGCCCGTGGAGCCCGTTGCCGTTGCCACCACGAATCCGTCCCCGCGAAGGCGGTCGATGCGGTTGCCCGAGACGGCGACGTCAAACTCGATCATGTCGCCGAGCGCGCCGCGCGTGAGCGCGAGCTCGTTGAGTGCGAAGTGGTGGGTGTCGCGAAGCAGCCCGCCGCCGCAGTCGAACGTGACGCCCACGTCGAGCGTGGCGCGACGGCTCTGGTGCATCTCCCCGGCAAGCGCGCGCGAGACGGACTCCACGATGTTCTCGGACCCCGCGCCCGTGAGAAAGCCGAGGTGGCCAAAGGAGAGCCCGAGGATGGGAATCTCGCGGTAGCCCACGATGCTCGCCGCGCGCAGCAGCGTGCCGTCTCCCCCAAGCGAGACGACGAGGCAGGCACCGTCCGGGTTGCACACACGGTTGGGCTCGCGCTTCTTGTCATGCGCCCACACGACCTCGGCACCCTCGTGGGAGAGCCACACCTCGAGCGTCGCCGCCGCCTGAACGGCGTCGGCACGCGAGTAGTTGGGAACGAGCAGGACCTTCACGCGGCACTCCCCTCAGGGCCCTTCGGCCCACGAGAAAACATTCGTTCGATGATTCTACCACTCAGGGACCGCAAGCCCGCCGGCCGTCAGGCCGAACGGCCACCCCGCGACGGACCCGTCAGCTTCCGGTAAGAGCAAGGCACGACACCGCGCCCATCGTGGACCGCCACAATGCCGGCCGAAGGCCGAGCGGCCACCCCCGCGACCTGCGAGACAGCAAGGGCCCGGCAGGTCCCGTAGCAAACATTCCGCAGCGGCCGAGCGCCTCGTTTCTCCCGAGTCACCCATCCGCGAGGACGTTTGCGAGGGACCTGCCGGGCCCGTTGGGCATCCGTCAGCCAGCGACGTCAGCCGTTCCTACTGATACTCAGCCACGTCAATCCAGCCGCGGAGGAACTCCTCCTCCTTGGCATCGCGGTGACGGGCAAGCTCGCTCGCTGCGACGATGCTCGTCCAGCGGCGGACGACCTGCACGGGCATGTCGGCCATCTTGCAGAACAGGACGAGGTACTTGTCAGCAAGCGTCAGGTCCTCAAGGGCGAACAGCAGGTAGGTCATGGCGGCGTCGGCGGCAGGCGAGCCCTGCGTGGCGTGCGCCCAGTCGCAGACGTAGAGCAGGCCGTCGTCGCCCACGATGACGTTGGACGGGTTGAAGTCGCCGTGACAGACGCGGTTCTCGACCTTCATGCCGTCGAGGCGGATGAGCAGCTCGTAGCGCGTCGTGGCGTCGATCTCGGTGAGGCCGTTAATCATGCGGGCGTACTTGTCGCGCTGGCGGTTGAGCAGCGGCGCCGTGTGGCCGTTGACCTCGAGCTGCAGGCGGACGAACTGCTCGAGGTACTCCTCGACGTTCTTCTTGTCGGCCTTCATGCGCTCGGCGAGCGTCGTTCCCTGGACCTTCTCGGTGGCCAGGGCCCAGCCCTCCTCGCACTTGGAGACCTCGAGGATCTTGGGCACGCGGATACCGGTCTCCTGGATGCGGGCAAGGTTGAGCGCCTCGTTGAAGACGTCGCTCTCGGCCTTGGAGGCGTTGAACACCTTGACGATGCGGTCACCCGTGTCATAGACGACCTTGTTGCCGCGACGGACAAGCTCCACCTTGTTCTCAGGAAGCTCCATGCTAAGCCCTCCTTAAAGGGTCTGAGTGAGTGATGGTGGGGAGGCCGCCAGCCCCTGGCGGCCACTCCCCTCCCCCCTATTGCTCCCCGCCGGGCGCGGCATCGCATGCGCCCGGCGGTTCAGCGGCAAACTAGTCCTCGTAGTTCTTGGGCTCGCGGCCGTAGTAGGCGTCGAGGTAGAGCTCCTTGATCTCGCTCATGAGCGGGTAGCGCGGGTTGGCCGGCGTGCACTGGTCGTTGAACGCGTTCTCGGTCATCTCGTCGAGGGTGTCGAGGAAGTACTTCTCGTCCACGCCGTACTCGGCGATCGTGTGCTTCACGCCCACGTGGTCGCACAGCTCGTTGATCTTCTTGACGAAGTTCTCGAACACCTCGTCATCGTTCTTGCCGGTGACGCCGCAGTAGCGGGCGGCCTCGGCGTAGCGGGCCTTCGCGTGCGGGTAGGCGTACTGCGGGAACGTGCCCATCTTGGTGGGGACGTCGGCGGCGTTGTAGCGCATGACGCGCGTGAGGATGACGGCGTTGGCCAGGCCGTGCGGGATGTGGTGGTAGGCGCCGAGCTTGTGGGCCATGGAGTGGTTGAGGCCGAGGAAGGCGTTGGCGAAGGCCATGCCGGCCAGGCATGAGGCGTTAGCCATGCGCTCGCGAGCCTCGGGGTCGGCCGCACCGTTGTCGTAGGCGCGCGGCAGGTAGTCGAAGACGAGCTTCATCGCGCGCAGCGCCATGGAGTCGCTCCAGTCGCTGGCCATGACCGAGACGTAGGCCTCGAGGGCGTGGGTAAGGACGTCAACGCCAGAGGCACTCGTGAGGCCCTTGGGCTGCGTGTCCATGTTGTTGGCGTCGACGATGGCCATGTTGGGCAGCAGCGCGTAGTCGGCGAGCGGCCACTTGATGCCCGTCTCGGCGTCGGTGATGACGGAGAACGGCGTGCACTCAGAGCCCGTGCCCGAGGAGGTGGGGATGGCCACGAAGTAGGCCTTGGAGCCCATCTCGGGATAGGTGTAGACCCTCTTGCGGATGTCCATGAAGTCCATGGCCATGTCCTCGAAGTTGGCCTCGGGGTGCTCGTAGAGGACCCACATGATCTTACCGGCGTCCATGGCAGAGCCGCCGCCGAAGGCGATGATCACGTCGGGCTCGAAGCTCGTGAGGATCTCGGCGCCCTTGCGAGCGCACTGCAGCGTGGGGTCAGGGGCGACGTCCCAGAAGCAGGCGTGCTCGATGCCCAGCTCGTCAAGCTTCTGCTCGATGGGCTTGATGAAGCCGTTCTTGAACAGGAACTGGTCGGTGACGATAAACGCGCGCTTCTTGTGCATGACGCGGCCGAGCTCGTCGAGGGCGACGGGCTGGCAGCCCCTCTTGAAGTAGACCTTCTCGGGTGCGCGGAACCAGAGCATGTTCTCCCGCCTCTCTGCGACCGTCTTGATGTTGAGCAGGTGCTTGGGTCCGACGTTCTCGGAGACGGAGTTGCCGCCCCAGGAGCCGCAGCCCAGCGTGAGGGACGGAGCGGTCTTGAAGTTGTAGAGGTCGCCGATGCCGCCCTGCGAGGACGGGGTGTTGATGAGGATGCGGCACGTCTTCATGGCCTCGGCGTGCTTGGCCATCTTCTCCTTCTCCGTCGTGGAGATGAACAGCGAGGAGGTGTGGCCGTAGCCGCCGTCCGCCACGAGGCGCTCGGCCTTGGCGATGGCCTCGTCAAACGTCTTGGCCTTGTACATGCCCAGGACCGGCGAGAGCTTCTCGTGGGCCATCTCCTCGGAGGGCTCCACGCTCGTGACCTCGCCGATGAGGATCTTGGTCTTCTCGGGCACGTCGACGCCGGCCATCTTGGCGATGGTGTGGGCGCTCTGGCCCACGATCTTGGCGTTGACCGAGCCGTTGATGATGACGGTCTTGCGGACCTTGTCGAGCTCGGCGCCCTTGAGGAAGTAGCAGCCGCGGGCCTTGAACTCGGCCTTGACGGCGTCATAGACGTCCTCGAGTACCGTGACGGACTGCTCGGAGGCGCAGATCATGCCGTTGTCGAAGGTCTTGGAGTGGATGATCGAGTTCACGGCAAGCTTGACGTCTGCCGTGGAGTCGATGATGGCGGGCGTGTTGCCGGGGCCCACGCCCAGGGCAGGCTTGCCCGAGGAGTACGCGGCCTGGACCATGCCCGGGCCACCGGTGGCCAGGATGATGTCGGCGGAGCGCATGAGCTCGTTGGTGAGCTCGAGGGACGGCTGGGCGATCCAGTCGATGATGCCCTCGGGGGCGCCGGCGGCCACGGCGGCGTCACGCACGATGCGGGCGGCCTCGATGGTGCAGGCCTTGGCGCGCGGGTGCGGACTGATGATGATGGCGTTGCGGGTCTTCAGGCAGATGAGCGTCTTGAAGATGGCCGTGGACGTGGGGTTGGTGGTGGGGATGACGGCGGCGACGATGCCGATGGGCTCGGCGATGCGCTTGTAGCCAAAGGACGGGTCGTCCTCGATGACGCCGCAGGTCTTCATGTCCTTGTACTTGTTGTAGATGTACTCGGCCGCGTAGTGGTTCTTGATGACCTTGTCCTCCACGATGCCCATGCCGGTCTCCTCGACCGCCATCTTGGCAAGCGGGATGCGCGCCTTGTTGGCCGCGATGGCCGCCGCGTGGAAGATCTTGTCGACCTGCTCCTGGGAGAACGTGGCGAACTCGGCCTGCGCCTTGCGCATGGACGCGATTCGCGAGGTGAGGGCATCGAGAGAGTCGATGGCCTTCTCCGCCTTTGCCATAGCTACCTCCAGATCGGTTCACGGACGGGCGTTTTGGCCCGCCCAGACTGACGATTGGCCGCCTGCGACCGGAGAGGCTCGCATGGGGCCATTGGCCTTTTGGACATGCATAAAAGAGTAAGGCTCCGAACGATGTCTATGATACTGGAGAAATGCCCTGTTTTATGCCCAGTTGGGCGAGCGGTTGGCCGTCTACCTGCGGTTGAGTAGCGGTTTGTGGTCATTTGAGTGATGAGAGCAACGGGTCAGTTGACTACGGATGCATGGGCAACGCGCACGATTAGCGCATAGCATTCAATGATAATTGCATACAATTGGATATGTCACGCTAATACGCCGCAGCACAGGCGCCCCGTAACGCAAACCTTGCTTGCATAGGGGCATAATCCGCAGGTTGAAACAACGGAAATCGTGTAAACCTGGCGAGTGGTATGGACGGATACCGCTCGCAGCCAAAAACCGACCGCCCGCCTTTGGGAAGACCGCCCGCCAATCCGCGAGCGGCAGCCGACGGTGACATTTTGGCCCCGTCCCCAGATGTCACCGTGACAGTTGGGGACGGGGCCGTTTTGTCACCGCTCGAAGATGAGGTGGGTGGCAGTGCAGATGAGCCCGGGTAGAACGAAGGCGATTCCTCCCAGCAAGGTGAGGGCTTTTCCACCTGTCAGGGAGACGTCAGTGAATCCCAGGAGGAACGAACCAGCAGTCTGGGGCACAACAATGCAGACAATAGACAGGCAAACCAGGACGAGAAGCGAGGCGAGCAGAGCGCGTCGACCGCATCCGACAGCCACGGCAACCGCGTAGCCAAGGAGCAGCCACATAAGCGGACGAGACAGAATAACCGCGGCTAGAGTTGCCCCATCGACTCCCGTGATAGTGTTTGGAACGCCAGTGATAAGGCCATACGCCTCCACGAGCGCGGCACCCCAGACCGGCCCCAACGACGGCAGCCGAAACCAGGCGAGCGCCGCCAGCAACGCAAGGACAAACAGAATAGCTGCAAGCTTCGGCCTTCTCATAGCACTAGTCTCCCTTGCTATAGAGGGCAAACGCAACGATCAGTGGACCTCGTAGCTGTATTGCCACACCTCTGCATAGCCCGATGCGGATCCATAACCAGGTATATATGCCTGTCCGAAGTCGTAGGTCCTTGTTCCTAGAAGGGTTGGAGCCTTTCGGATATAGTACTGACGATACGCAAGGCCCTTGGTGGTTTCTCCGAAATAGTAGTCCTGAAGAAAAGTGCCACCGGCTATGCCAGTAAATAGCTGATAGGTATCAACGACATCGTCGTACAGGAGCCTTCTCTCGGTCCCTTGGTCTTCATTTTCAACAATGGAAGACAGCGCAAACGAAGGCACTTCTAAAGAAGACGGGGTAAGAGCAACGGCCTTATGCGGCAGCACGGTAAGCACCATGGAAAGCGCAATCAGTGCGAGAAACGGGGCTGCAATTGGTATTCCCAAGACACGATGCTTGTGATTGGCGTTCATGTCACCCTCCTAAGTTTTGTGTCGCTAGTTATTAGTAAGTTTCATAACTACAGCTAAATCGCTTCAACATCCCGTTATGCGTAGGATCTGTTGGGCAGGGGTATTGTGCAATCGAGTAAAGTAGAGTATCGGGATACTTTCTCGTGTATCCGTTTCTATAGGTGAGCGTGCGATATACCGGCTCGAACACTTTAATGTCATGAGACGACGTTTGGTAACAGAAAAAATAGCCATATGAGTCAAGCACGTCGTCAATCTTGGAACGCTGTACTTCAACAGATGAGAGTGAGGCCAAAGACAACGAATCGGGAATTGTTGCAGCAGCTACTGCGGGCGTTGAAAACAGCACCTGAGCGGAAGCAAACAAGCCGCAAAGGATGACAGACAATCTTTTGCGCGAGATAGTATCATGTCTCATATTGACCTCACAATCTAATGACGAGTCCTTTAATTACCTACAGCACCTATATGCAGGATGTGGGCTTGGTTTGCACGACGACTACCGCCGAGCGGCATCGATATTCCGGCCAGCGGGACTGGGACGACTTCAATTCCCATATTTGTCCTTGGACCAGATTCCAGAGCATCTGTAATATCTAGCCCAGCCACATATCGATGAGCCATTTTGCATCGCCGGGCCAGCTGACAATTCGAAGACTGCAAAACGACCCCCTCCCTAACTGGCGAATTCCAACCGTTAGGAAAGGGGTCGTTTTGTCATCGAGCGAAAACCCGCTCGAGGCGGAGGACCTCGGAGCGGGCGTCGCCCGTGGCGGTGCGCGCGTCGTAGCGGGCCCAGGTCCCGTCCGCGAGCAGGACGTCCACGAGGGGACCGAAGCCGCCGCGCAACGTGCTCGAGGCCTCGCGATAGCAAGGGTCGCTCGTAAGGCCGGGATAGCGCACGGCCAGGACGTCATCACGGCACACGAGGTAGCTCGCCACCACCTGCGCCACGTCCGAGACGCGGCGCCACGTGTCCGCGTCCATGCCCGCCTGCATCTCGAGCAGCACGGACAGGCAGGGGCCTCCCCCGCCACACGGCAGGAGAGGCCCCTCGGAGTTGTGAATGCGGATGCTCACGGCGCAAGAAGACTAGCTGCGGCGCTCGGCGATCTCTGCGGAGACCTCGGCGATGAACTCGTCCAGGCTCTTCTGGACCGTCTCGTTGGAGCGGTCGCGGACGGAGACGTTACCGGCCTCGACCTCCTTCTCGCCCAGGATGAGCATGTAGGGCACGCGGTCGATGGAGCGGGCCTCGCGGATCTTGTAGCCGATCTTCTCGTCGCGGTCATCGCACACGGCGCGGATGCCGGCGGCCTCAAGCTTGGCGGAGACCTCGTCGGCGTAGGCGCGGCTCTTCTCGGAGACGGGAAGGACCTTCACCTGCACGGGCGCGAGCCACGTGGGGAACTTGCCGGCGTAGTGCTCGATGAGGATGCCGATGAAGCGCTCGATGGAGCCGAAGCACACGCGGTGCAGCATGATGGGGCGCTTCTTGGAGCCGTCGGCGTCGACGTACTCCAGGTTGAAGTTGAGCGGCATCTGGAAGTCGAGCTGCACCGTACCGCACTGCCAGGTGCGACCGAGCGAGTCCTCGAGGTGGAAGTCGATCTTGGGGCCGTAGAAGGCGCCGTCGCCCTCGTTGACCTCATAGTCCATGTGGAGCTGCTCGAGGGCGGTCTTGAGGCCCTCCTCGGCGCGAGCCCAGTCCTCGTCGGAACCCATGGAGTCCGCCGGGCGCGTGGAGAGCTCGACGTGGTACTTGAAGCCGAACTTCTGGTACACGGAGTCGATGAGGTTCACGACGCCCACGATCTCGTCGGTGAGCTGGTCGGGACGCACGAACAGGTGCGCGTCGTCCTGGTTGAAGCAGCGCACGCGGAACAGGCCGTGCAGGGCGCCGCGCAGCTCGTGACGGTGCACGAGGCCGATCTCGCCGGCGCGGATGGGCAGCTCGCGGTAGGAGTGCGGCTTGGAGGCGTAGACAAGCACGCCGCCCGGGCAGTTCATGGGCTTGATGCAGTACTCCTCGTCATCGATGACGGTGGAGTACATGTTGTCCTTGTAGTGGTCCCAGTGGCCCGAGGTCTTCCACAGCTGCTTGTTCATGATGAGCGGCGTGGAGATCTCCACGTAGCCGGCCTTGTGGTGAATCTCGCGCCAGTAGTCGAGCAGGGCGTTCTTGAGGATCATGCCGTTGGGCAGGAAGAACGGGAAGCCCGGGGCCTCGTCACGCATCATGAACAGATCCATCTCGCGGCCGATCTTGCGGTGGTCGCGCTTCTTGGCCTCCTCGATGACGCGCAGGTGCTCGTCGAGCTCGTCCTTGGTGGCGAAGGCGACGCCGTTGATGCGCGTGAGCATCTTGTTGTTCTTGTCGTCCTTCCAGTAGGCGCCCGAGACGCCCGTGAGCTTGAAGGCCTTCACGGCCTTGGTGTAGCAGACGTGGGGACCGACGCACATGTCGATGTAGTCGCCCTGCTGGTAGAACGTGATGCGCGCGTCCTCGGCAAGGTCGCCGATGTGCTCGACCTTGTACTTCTCGCCGCGCTCCTCCATGAGCTTGATGGCCTCGGGACGCGGGAGCTCGAAGACGGAGAACTTGAGGTTCTCCTTGCAGATCTTCTTCATCTCGGCCTCGATGGCGGGCAGGTCGTCCTCGCCGATCTTCTTGTCGCCAAGGTCGACGTCGTAGTAGAAGCCCTTCTCGGTGGCCGGGCCGTAGGCGAAGTCCGCCTCGGGGTACAGGCGCTTGATGGCCTGGGCCATGATGTGGGCCGCGGAGTGGCGGATGACGTGGGTGACCTCGTCTGCCGGGCACTCGTCGACGTGGCCGTCGTTGTAGAGAACCTTCATGGGAAACCTCTTCCGTTGGTTGAGCTCAGGTAAGTGTACTAGACATGAAAAACGCCCGCAGCCGCCATGTGGCGACGACGAGCGACTATGTGGCGCCTGTCACACGACCTCGCGGCCCGTGAAGGGACAGACGCCTAGATTGTCTGGGATGTGCAGGCGTATGCGAGCTCTCGCTGCATCAAGGTGGCCTTTCTGGCTCGCGCGCCTTAGTTGGCGCGCCCGTGTGCGACGCCTATGGTTTACCACAAAGCGGCGAGCTTCGCGAGCGGCACGCGACAGCCCCCTACTTTCTTTGCGCAGGTGCCACAAAAAGGCCCCGTCGCGGGGGCGGGGCCTTGAGGTCGCTGGGGTGTGGCAGACGCGCTACTGGATGCGGGTGCGGCAGTAGGGGCAGACCTTCCAGTCGGCGTTGAGCGGGCGGTGGCACGTGGGGCAGACGTTGCGGACCTGCGTGTTGCAGTTGGGGCACACGATGAAGTCCTTGTCGATGGGCGTGCCGCACTTGGGGCAGATGCCGTAGTGGGACAGCTGGTGCTCGCGCAGCGCGATGTCGAGGTCCTGCTCCTCGCGGTCAACGAGGTAGGAGCTCGGACGCAGGATCACGTAGGCGAGAAGGCCCACGATGGGGATCACGGAGATGATGGCCCACAGCCACCAGGGCTCGGCGCCACGGCGCTGGGCGTCGCGGATGACGTAGACGATGGACAGCACGTACAGCATCACAACGCAGGCGAGCATGAGGTAGAGCACCATGCGCACCTCGGGGGTGAGGATCTGGTCGATGAGGTTCGACATACGAGACGAGCTCCTTTGCGTCTAGCGGCGCCTGTGGTGCCACGGAAGAGTCAACTCAATGGATTGTAGCAGCTCGCGGGGGTGCGGCAACCATCGCCACGGCAAGCCCACAGCGACGGCGGGGCGGGGGGGCGCAGCGAGGCAAACTACGCAGATTTCGCCTCCAGACCGGCTCTGGAGGCGAATTGAAGTCTAAAGCTGCGTAGTTTACAGGGCCGCGCGAGACCAGCATTGGATGCCGGCGCCTTAGCGACCGAGCAGCCCGGCGACCTCGCCGGCAAGCGTGATGGAGCCCACGGCCACGTAGTCCTGCCCGGCAAGCGCGCGGGTGGCCTCGGCAACGGTCTCGTAGACGGCGACGGGCTCCACCCTGTGCGCGCGAAAGACCTCGGCGAGCCGTTCCGCGGAAAGGGCTCGCGGACTCTGCGTGGCCGTCACCACGACGCGCGGGAACGCCGGCGCGAGAAGCCCCACGATGCCGTCGACGTCCTTGTCGGCCAAAACGGCGCACAGAAGCGCGGGTCGCTCGTCCACGTGGGGCGCCACCTCGGCCATCGAGGCAAGAAACGCGCGGATGGACTGCGGGTTGTGCGCGGCGTCAATAAGGTGCAGGGGAGCTGCGCTCAGCGCATCGAAGCGGCCGGGCGTGGGGCAGGCAGCGACGCTGTCCGCAAGCGGGCCCACATCGAGGACGCGTCCCAGGTAGGCCTCGGCAAGCGTCACGGCGCAGGCGATGTTCGCGGCCTGGTACAGCGGCTTCACGGCACGCAGCGGCCCGTAGGCGGCACGCGGCGTCGTGACGGTGAGCTCGATAGGCTCGCCGAGGCGGCCAGGACGTGCGTCCAGGTTGTAGCCCGAGTGCGGAAGCTCCGGACGCGGCATCGTGGAGCCCTCCTCGACCTCGCCGGGAGCGTCGGCGGCGCAGGCGGGGCGCACGAGCACGGGCGTGACGCCCTGCTCGGCGCAGCGGCCAAGCAGCACGTCCTCCACGCTCGACGGGGACCACGTGCCCACGCCGAGCACGCAGGCGCGCTGGCCCGCCTTGATGACAGCGGCCTTCTCGGCGGCAATCTTCTCGAGCGTGTCGCCCAGGATCCGGCAGTGGTCAAGGCCGATGCCCGTGACGCACGTGACGGTTGGGCGCGTGGCGCTCGTGGCGTCCCAACGGCCGCCGAGGCCCACCTCGAGCACGGCCACGTCTACGCGCGTCTCGGCAAACGCAACGCAGGCCGCCACCGTGAGCAGGTCGAACTCCGTGACGCGAAACGGCTGATCACCCACCTGCTCGCGACGGGCGTTCACGCGCCGGCCCGCCTCGGCAGCCAGCGCGATGCCGTGGGCAAACGCCTCGCGAGAGACGGGGGCGCCGGCCACCTCCATGCGCTCGCGCATCTCGACGAGCTCGGGCGAGGTGTACAGGGCGCAGACGAGGCCCTGGCCCGCGAGGATGGCGGCGGTGTAGCGGCTCGTGGACGTCTTTCCGTTCGTGCCGGCGATCTGGATGACGTCAAAGCTCTCATCGGGCCGGCCCAGCTCGTCGAGCATCTCGACGACGGTCTCGAGCAGCGGGTCTCCGGTGTTTCCGAAAAATCCCGTGTCGTGCGCCATGGACTCGGCAGCCTCGTAGGTGAGCTCCGGGGCGCCAAACGGGGCCATCCAGGCAGTGCGCATCTTCAGGGTCATAAGGGATGTCTCCTCCTAGGCGCTCACGTGCAGAAGGCTCAGGGCCTCCTCGCGCGAGCGCGCGTCGCTGCGAAGGGAGCCGCGAACGGCGCTCGTGACGGTCATGGCGCCGGCGGCACGGATGCCCCGCATGGTCATGCACGTGTGCTCGGCCTCGATGACGACGAGTACCCCGAGCGGGTCGAGCTCGGCGACCATGGCGTCGGCCACCTGCGCGGTGAGCCGCTCCTGGAGCTGCGGGCGCGCGGCAAAGCCCGCCACGCAGCGGGCGATCTTCGACAGGCCCGTGATGCGGCCGTCACGCGGGATGTAGGCCACGTGGGCGCGACCGATGAAGGGCAGCAGGTGGTGCTCGCACATCGAGTGGAACGGGATGTCGCGCACGACGACGAGCTCCTCGTTGCCCTGCTCGTGGAACTGCTTGCGCAGGTGGCGGGCCGGGTCGTCGGCAAGGCCGCCGAAGAGCTCCTCGCACGCGCGGGCCACGCGGTCGGGCGTGCCCAGAAGGCCGGGGCGGTCCGGGTCCTCGCCGATGCCGATGAGCAGCTCGCGGACGGCTGCCTCGACGCGTGCGCGGTCGACGCTCCCCTGTTGGTTGGTCATGGTCTCTCCTTTGGGTGCCGCCACCCCATGCGGGTGGGGCGACGAGCGGTGGCTAGCGTTGCGAGACGTGCGAGAGGGCGCGCCCGGCGGCCGTGACGACGTGGTCCATGAGCACGGCCGTGGTGACCGACCCCACGCCGCGCGGGACGGGCGTGTAGGCGGCCACGATGGCATCGGCCGCCTGGGCGTCGAGGTCTCCCACGAGCCGGCCCGCCCTCTCGTCCCAGTTGATGCCCACGTCGACGACGACCTGGCCCGCCCGCAGCGCATCGGCGCCGATTGCGCGGGCACAACCCATGGCCAAGACGAGCACGTCCGCCTCGCGGCAGTGACGCTCGAGGTCTGCCGTCTTGCTGTGGCACATGGTCACGGTGGCGTTTTTTGCCTGCAGCATCATGGCAACGGGTCGCCCGATGACGAGCGAGCGCCCCACGACCGTGACGTTGGCACCGGCGAGAGGCACGCCGTAGTGCGTGAGCACGCGGATGACGGCCTCGGCCGTGCAGGGGGCAAAGCCCTCGCCCGCGCCCAAGAACACGGAGGCAAGCGAGGCGGGCGTGAGGCAGTCGACGTCCTTGCTCGGGGCGAGGGCGTGTGCGAGCGCCCCCTCGTCAAGGGAAGCCGGCAGCGGGCGGAACACGAGGCAGCCATGGACCGAGGCGTCCTCGTTGATCTGCGCCACGACGTCCATGAGACGCGTCTGCGAGCAACTCTCGGGCAGGCAGACGCGGCGGACGGAGACGCCGGCCTTCTCGGCACGCTTCACGAGGCCGCGCTCGTAGGACAGGTCGTCGGCGCGCTCGCCCACGCGGACGACCGCGAGGGTGGGGGTCACGCCCTCGTTCGCGAGGCGGTCGGCACGCCCGGCGCAGTCCTCGGTGATCGCGGTGGCGACGGGTGCACCGTACAGCAGCTCAGCCATGGCTCTGCCCCTTCTTCATGACGCCGATGGCGTGGTCGGCGATGGCCTGGGCGCGAGGCTCCCACTCGCCGAGCAGGCGCACGCAGTCCTCGTCGATGCTGCGGGCGCGGTCGCGGTCACGCATGGAGGCGGTGTTCACGCACACGGTGAGGTTGGCGGCGTCGAGGGCGCCGCGGCACAGCATGGCGCCGCAGCCCACGTCGGACAGCAACAGGCGCGAGCAGGAGTGCGAGAGTCCCTCGAGAAGCTCGATGGCGCGGGCACACGCCTGCATGATCTTGTAGGGAGGGCGCACGGCCTCATGCAGGGCCGCCTCGATGCGGGCTGGCCTCTCGGGGTCGTCTCTCGGCAGCGCGTAGGCGGCCGAGACGAGCGCGTAGGCGGCCGCGTCCTCGTCGACGAGCGCGAGGAGGTCGGCGCGGATGGCGTCGGCCTCGCGGATGGCGCGGGCAAGCTCGTCTGAGAGGACGGTAAGCGCCGGCTTGCCCTCGTCGAAGCGCGCGACCATGGCGCATAGCGCAGCCCCGAGCGCACCCGCGTAGGCGGCAGCCCCGCCCCCGCCAGGCACAGGCTGCCGGGCGGCGAGCGCCTCGGCAAACTGGCGGCAGCTCCTGTCGATCATGGGGTCTTGCATGTGGTTCTCGTACCTCTCTTGCTGAAGCGTCCCAAAGGGGACGTAGCCCTTTGGGACGCATGACGCGCGAGGGTGCCCAAAGGGCTACGTCCCCTTTGGGCACCCGGGATTCGTTAGAACAGGCCGGTGATGCGGCCGTCGTCGGTGACGTCGATGTTCTCGGCGGCCGGGTGCTTGGGCAGGCCCGGCATCGTCATGATGTTGCCCGTGAGCGCCACGATGAAGCCGGCGCCGGCAGCGACATGTACGTTGCGCACCGTGATGCGGAAGTGCTCGGGTGCGCCGAGCCTCTTGGCGTCGTCGGTGAAGGAGTACTGGGTCTTGGCCATGCAGACGGGCATGTTCGTGAAGCCCTGCTCCTCGAGCTGGGCCACCTGCTTGGCCGCGGCCGGCGTGAGGTCCACGCCGTCGGCGTGGTAGACGCGCCGTGCGATGGCCTCGATGGTCTCGCGAATGCCGCCAAGCTCGTAGGCGTAGGTGAACTCGCTGGGCTGCTCGCACAGACGCACGACCTCCTCGGCGAGCGCCAGGCCGCCCTCGCCACCCTTGGCCCACACCTCGGACAGCGCCACGTTCACACCCAGCTCGCGGCACTTGCGCTCGACGAGCTCAAGCTCGGCGACGGTGTCCGTGGGGAAGGCGTTGATGGCGACCACGACGGGCAGCCCGAAGACGCTGCGCATGTTCTCCACGTGGCGAAGCAGGTTGGGCATGCCGGCCTCGAGCGCCTCGAGGTTCTCCTCGCCAAGCGCGGCCTTGGGCACGCCACCGTTGTGCTTGAGCGCGCGCACGGTGGCCACGACCACGCACGCGTCGGGCGTGATGCCGGCCATGCGGCACTTGATGTCACAGAACTTCTCGGCACCGAGGTCCGCGCCAAAGCCCGCCTCGGTCACCACGTAGTCGCCGAGCTTGGCAGCGACGTCGGTGGCCATGACGGAGTTGCAGCCGTGCGCGATGTTGGCGAACGGGCCGCCGTGAACGAAGGCGGGCGTGTGCTCGAGCGTCTGCACGAGGTTGGGCGAGATGGCGTCCTTGAGCAGCGCCGTCATGGCACCCTCGGCATGCAGGTCGTGCGCCGTGACGGGCGCGCGGTCAAAGGTGTAGCCCACCACGATGCGGCCCAGGCGCTCCTTGAGGTCGGCGATGGAGGTGGCCAGGCAGAAGCATGCCATGACCTCGGAGGCCACGGTGATGTCGAAGCCGTCCTCGCGCGGCATGCCGTTGGCCACCCCGCCCAGGCCGCAGACGATGCTGCGCAGCTGGCGGTCGTTCATGTCCACGACGCGCTTCCACGTGATGCGGCGCGGGTCGATGCCCAGGTCGTTGCCCTGCTTGATGTGGTTGTCGAGCATGGCGGCAAGCAGGTTGTTCGCCGCCCCGATGGCGTGAAAGTCGCCCGTGAAGTGCAGGTTGATGTTCTCCATGGGGACCACCTGGGCATATCCGCCACCCGCGGCGCCCCCCTTGATGCCAAACACGGGGCCCAGGCTCGGCTCACGCAGCGCCAGCACGCTCTTCTTGCCCATGCGGCGCAGGGCGTCGGCCAGGCCCACGGAAGTCGTAGTCTTGCCCTCGCCGGCCGGCGTGGGGTTGATGGCGGTGACGAGCACCACCTTGGCCTTGCGCGGGCGTCCCGCAAGCTTCGTGACGTCGACCTTTGCCATGTGGCGGCCATAGGGGATGAGCTCGTCATCGGTGATGCCGAGGGTGTCGGCGACCTTGGCGATGGGCCAGAGCTCCGCCTGCTGTGCGATCTCGATGTCTGACATGGGCATGTGCCGTCTCCATTCGCTCGCGGCCCGGTCCTCGCCATTATCCGCCGCATGCGTGCGCGATGGCGCATCGATGCGGCAACTGAGACACTTTGCAGCTTCTGCGAAGCGCGTACCGTACGCGCGGCTTCAGACAAAGGCGAGAAAATAAGGCCATCTATCTCAACGAAGTGAATTCTAGGAACCGATGTGTTCGAGAAGCACCTCAGAGCGCGGCAAATGTGCCACCATGATGGAACAGTTTGTATCACCTTGGGGGATGTGGCTGGCCGAGCGAGGGCGAAAGGCGGCACGATGAGACTCAACCTTCAGATCCTGCGAGACGAGCTCGCGCCGCTCGAGTTCTCGAGCCACCTTGCCCCCGGCGCGGCGACGCGCTCGTGCACGTTCGCCCTCCCCTACGTGCCGGGCGAGCCGCTCGAGGAGGGGCCCGTCTACGTGGCCCGAGCAGACGAGCTGCCGGAGCGCCCCCACGTGCGAGGCGTGGCCTCCGTCATGTGCGTGGGAGAGCCGCCCGCGGCCTGGCGCCACGGCAACCTCGACCTTCTGTGGTGCGACGAGCGCTCCATCGATGAGCGATCGCTTCTCGCTCGCGTCACGCGCTCGTTTGCCCGACACGACGAGTGGGAGCGCTCCGTGCGCGGCCAGCTTGCCGGCGAGGGACAGCCGCGCGAGCTCGAACTCGTGCTCGAGGGGCTTCTCGCCCACCAGCTGCTCGACGAGCGCCGCATCGAGGCGGCCGCGGCATCGTTTGGCTGGGACGTGCACGACCGCTACCTGTGCGTCTCGGTGGCGTCGGTGCAGCGCAGCCAGAGCCAGGAGCGCCTCGGCGCCACCGCCACGTCGCTCTCCCCGCTCGTGGGGCAGCTCGCGTGCGTGCTGCATGGCGAGCACCTCGTCGTCGTGTGCAACCTCACGCGCGCGCAGGAAAGCGAGGAGGGCATGCTGGCACGCCTGTCGGGCACCTTCGTCCCGAGGCTTCTGGCCGTGGGCGCAAGCTCTGCCTACGGGGACCTCAAGAACACGTTCTACTACTACAACCAGACGCTCGCGGCGGCGCGTATCGGCGCGAGAAGGGCGCCCGACAAGGCATGCTGGCGCTACGAGGACTACCTGCTCGACGACATGCTGCGCCGCGTGCACCTGCGCCAGGTCCCCGACGCGCTCACGCCCGCCGGCCTTCTCGCCCTCATGGACTACGACCGCGAGAACGGCACCGAGCTCACGCGCCTTCTGCGCGGCTACCTCGACCGCGACCGCAACGTGACACGTACGGCCCGCGACTTGTTCCTCACGAGGAGCACGTGCATCCGCCACCTGGAGCAAATCCGGCAGGTCAGCGGCCTTGACCTCAACGACGCCGACGTGAGGCTCGCCTGCTCCGTGGCGCTGCGCCTCCAGCATCGCGGCTAGCAGCGCAATTCGATCGTCCGAGACTCGCTCACGACGAGGTCGACGGCGCGGTCGTGCGGCTCGAGGGCATCGAACGCACCCAGGCTGGGAACGAGCGTGGCCCGCCTCGCAAGCCCCACGGACACGCCGGGGAAGCGCGCGAGAAACGCGTCGTAGAAGCCGCCGCCATAGCCCAGCCGATAGCCCCGCTCGTCGAACGCGAGCGCAGGGACGAGGGCCAGCGCGGTTGGCGGAAGCTCCCCCACCTCGACGAGGCGGGCGTCGTTGGCCGGCGGTTCCTCGATGCCCATGCGGCTCATCTCGAGCGCGTCTCCCGGCTCCACGCGATACCACGCGAGCATGCGCGGGCCCGTGACGCGCGGCGCGGCCACGGCCTTGCCCGCATCCCACGCCGCCCGCACGAGCCCGCGCGTGTCGACCTCCTCACGCACGGACAGGTACGCAAGGACGATGGGCGCGACCTCCCACTCGGGAAGCGCAATCACGCGCGCGGCCGCCGCGGCGTCGATTTCGGCGCGACAAACAGGACCCAGCCCCCGGCGCATGGCCTTGAGCTGGGTCCTCAGTGACTGCTTGGTTGTAAGTGCCGCAGGCACGTTCCAGAGTCCTACGCCAGGTCCGCGAGCTGGGCGCGAAGGCGCTCGACCGTGGCGGTGAGCTCGGCGGCGCGGTCGCGCTTGGAGGCGATGACCTCGGGCGTGGCCTTGGCGAGGAAGCCCTCGTTGGCGAGCGTGCGCTCCACGCCCGCAAGCTCCTTCTCGGCCTTGGCGAGGTCCTTCTCGAGCTTCTTGCCCTCGGCGGCGAAGTCCACGAGGTCGCCCATGACGACGAACGCCTCGAAATCGGACTCGACGAGCGTGACGGAGGCGGCGGGCTTCTCGGCGCCCTCGGCCACCGTGAGCTCGCTCACGCGGCCCACGCTCTTGACGAACTCGGCCTGGCTCGTGAGCTTGGCCACGGCGTCAGCGTCGGCGGAGACGACGACCTCGAGCTCCGTCTTGGGCGAGAGCTTGTAGCGGGCGCGCGCGGAGCGGACGCCGGCCACGAGGCGACGGGCGATGTCGAACGTGGACTCCGCCTCGTCGTCGATGAACGCGGCCAGGGCGTCGGGCTCGGGCCAGGAGGCCATCATGAGGAAGCGGCCGTCGTGGGCGTCATAGCCGCCCTCGGTGTTGACGTCGAGCTCGCTGGCGGGCATGGCGTCCCACACGCGCTCCGTCACGAACGGCATGACGGGGTGCAGCATGCGCAGCGAGGCATCAAGCACGTAGACGAGGTTGCGCTGCACCTGCAGGCGCTCCTCGCCCTCACCGTCGAGCAGGCGGCCCTTGCACAGCTCGATGTACCAGTCGCACACCTCGCCCCAGAAGAAGCTCTGCAGCTCGCGGGCGTAGTCGCCCAGCTCGTAACCCTCGAGGCGGCTCGTGGAGTCCTTGACCATCTTGGCCAGGCGGGACAGCATCCAGGCGTCCTCGGGCGTGGCGGCCTTGGCGGGGCCGGGCGTGTAGCCGTCCATGTTCATGAGGACGAAGCGGCTCGCGTTCCAGATCTTCGTGACGAAGCTCTTGGCCTGCTCGGTGCGCGGGCTGTCGATGAGCTCCTTCGTCTTCTTGTCGATGTTGGCGTCGAACTTGACGTCCTGGTTGTTGGTGATGAGCGTCAGGAGGTTGAATCGCATGGCGTCAGCACCATACTTGGCGATGAGGTCCATGGGGTTCACGCCGTTGCCCTTGGACTTGGACATGCGGCTGCCGTCCTTGGCCAGGATCGTGGCGTAGATCACAACGTCGTGGAACGGGATCTCCTTGGTGAAGTACAGCGAGCTCATGATCATGCGAGCGACCCACAGGGCGATGATGTCACGCGCGGTGACGAGCGCCTTCGTGGGGTGGTGGCCCTCCATCTGCTCGGGGTGCTCGGGCCAGCCCTGCGTGGCGAACGTCCACAGCTGGGAGCTGAACCAGGTGTCCAGCACGTTCTCGTCCTGGTGCACGTGGTGGCCATGGCAGTGCGGGCACTCGTGCACGTCGTCCATGCACGCGTCCTCCCAGCCGCAGTCCTCGCAGTAGAACACCGGGATGCGGTGGCCCCACCACAGCTGGCGCGAGATGCACCAGTCCTTGAGGTTCTCCATCCAGGTGGTGTAGGTGTCAGTCCAGCGAGCCGGGTGGAACTTAATCTGGCCCGAGGTCACGGCCTCGAGCGCCGGCTGCTTGAGCTTGTCGACGGCCACGAACCACTGCTCGGACAGCCACGGCTCGAGCGCCGAGTCGCAGCGGTAGCAGTGCATGACGGAGTGGTCGAGCTCGTCGACGTGGTCGAGAAGGCCGTGCTCGTCGAACCACTTGACGACGGCCTCACGGCACTCGTCGCGGTTCATGCCGGAGAACTCGCCATAGCCGTCGACCACCACGGCGTGCTCGTCAAAGATGTTGATCTGCGGCAGGTCGTGGGCCTGGCCCATGGCGTAGTCGTTGGGGTCGTGCGCGGGCGTGACCTTCACGAAGCCAGAGCCGAAGTCCTTGTCGACGTGGTAGTCGGAGAAGATGGGAATCTCGCGGTTCACGATGGGCAGCATGACCGTCTTGCCCACGAACGCCGCCTTCTCGGGGTCGGACGGGCTCACGGCCACGCCCGTGTCGCCGAGCATCGTCTCGGGGCGCGTCGTGGCGACGACGATGTAGTCCTGGCCATTCACCGGCTCGGTGAGCGGGTAGCGAAGGTGCCACAGGTGGCCCTTCTCGTCCTTGTACTCGGCCTCGTCGTCGGAGATGGCCGTGGTGCAGTTGGGGCACCAGTTCACGATGCGCTTGCCTCGGTAGATGAGGCCGTCGTGGTACCAGTCGCAGAAGACCTTGCGCACGGCGTGGGCGTACTCGGGGTCCATCGTGAAGCGCTCGTTGTCGAAGTCGACCGAGCAGCCCATGCGGCGGATCTGCTTGATGATGGTCCCGCCGTACTCGCGCCTCCAGTCCCAGCACGCGTCGACGAACTTCTCACGACCGATCTCGAGGCGAGAGATGCCCTCGCTCTTGAGCTTCTTGTCGACCTTGGTCTGGGTGGCGATGCCGGCGTGGTCCGTGCCCACGATCCAGCGCGTGGAGCGGCCGCGCATGCGGTTGTAGCGGATGATGCTGTCCTGGATGGTGTCGTCCATGGCGTGGCCCATATGCAGCACGCCCGTGACGTTGGGCGGGGGAATGACGACGGTGCAGTCGCCAACGCCCTTGCTGCGCTGGTAGCAGCCGGCATCGATCCACTCGTTGATGAGCTCGGGCTCGGTGGAAGCCGGGTCGTAGGTCTTGGGCATGTCAGCGGCTGCGGCCGCGGGCGAGTTCTGCGCCACGTGTGACCATCCTCTCGAAGCATGCGGGCCGCGCGACCCCCAACAGGGCCCACGCACGACCCCTCGCGCGTACAACTAGCAGTTCAGAATAGCACGTCAGGACGGGTTGTTCCCAGGCACCGGCCGATTGAGGGGTTGTGCCGCCGGCAAGGTGCGCCGGATAATCTGGGGGCCAGTATCTCGCGACACCATCCGGAGGGGCATCATGGCTTCAGACGACAAGAAGAGGGGCATCATCGCCGAGTTCGCCGAGTTCATCAACAGGGGCAACGTGATGGACATGGCCGTTGGCGTCATCATCGGCGGCGCGTTCACCGCCGTGGTGAACGCCCTGGTGAGCAACGTCGTCCAGCCGCTCATCTCGTTCGTTACGGGAGGTGCCCCCGGCGTGCCGGGCCTTTCCATAGACCTGAACGGCTCGGTCATCGACTTCAGCGCGTTCATCTCGGCCGTCATCAACTTCCTCATCACCGCGGCGGCCGTGTTTGCCATCGTGAAGGGCCTGAACCAGGTGAACCGCCTGAAGGAGCTCGCCGCCGAGAAGGCAGGCCTTGCCAAGAAGGCCGAGGAGGAGGCAGCTCCTGCGCCGCGCGTCTGCCCCTTCTGCAAGCAGCAGATCGCCGACGACGCCACGCGCTGCCCCTACTGCACAAGCAAGCTCGAGGGCTATAAGAACAGCGCCGAGTAGGCGGGTTACGGCGCACGAGAGCCAGACGGCGAGGTTTACCACGCAGGTTTTGACTTCGGGGAGCCATTTTGGGGCCTCGCAAGTCAAAACCTGCGTCTTTTTATGCCGCGGACGGCACCTCGTTTTGTTGGCGGCTAGTACCCCGAGATGATGGTCATCTCAGGCGTGATGAGACAGCTCGTGACCATGGGGAGAAAAAGTAAGCAACTAGCCTAATTGTACTCAGAATGGCCAGATTCTATACGTGGGTAAGAGCATGCGAGTCGAAGGCAGAACCGGGAACGTTCAGACCCCCTACTCTCTGGCGTCCGTCACGAACAGGCCAACGAGCACCTGCTCCCAGGGCTTGTCCTCGGGGTTGACCTGCTGCACGCGGCACTCGATGACGCCAGCGTGCCCGAAGTGAAGGAGCACGGAGAGCAGGCCGTTCTCCGTTGCGGGAACAAACCCGAGCTTGACGCCCTTGTAGCGGATGGCGACGGCTTCGGGGTCAAATGGGTTGTCCGGCTCGGGATCGAGCGCAAGGACCATGCCCGGCGCGAGCTCCGAGAGCACGGTGGCGCCATCCCAGTGCTGGAAGCCGGCGATGTTGAACGATGTGACGTGACGAGACGGCTCGTACATGGTTGCCTCCTTGGCGGTCTTGGGCGTGCCAGGCGAGGCGACGGCGGCCGGCCGAGTCACCGCGGCCGCCGCGCTCCCTCTTGGTGAGACCACCATAGGAGGCATTGCGGACAATAAGTTGCGTCCGCGCGAGGCGAGCTAGATGCCCTGGCGGGCAAGGAACTCCTCGACGTCATGCCAGACGGCTTCGTGGCAGGGCTCGTTCAGAATCTCGTGGCGAGCGCCCGGATAGATGCCCATCTCCACAAGACGCACGCCCGCGTTTCTGTACTCGTCCACGGCACGCGCCACCCCGCGGCCGCAGTCGCCCACGGGGTCCTCGGCACCGGCGACGAACAGCAGCGGCAGGTCCTTAGGAACGCGACGCGCGAGACGGGCGTCCGTGGCGTCGGCGACGAGCGAGGCGAGCGTGGCGTAGGCGCCCACGGTGAAGGGCTGGCCGCACAGGGGGTCTGCGATGTACTCGTCCACGACGTCCGGGTCCGAGGAGATCCAGTCGACGTCCGTGCGCGCGTCCTTGATGGCGCGTCCATAGGCTCCCGCGCCCAGCGAGTCCACGAATCGGCTCACGTGGCGCTCTCCCCGGATCTGCGCGATGAGGCGCGTGATGACGCGGCCCGCGACCGTCTGGATGCGGGGCTGCTGGCCCGTCCCGCACAGGATGGCCGCCGACAGCCCGTCCGCATGGCGCGTAAGGTAGACGCGCGTGACGAAGCTGCCCATGGAGTGGCCAAACATCACGTGGCGCGCGTGCGGGTAGCGCTCGCAGACCTTCTCTCGCAGGGCATGGACGTCTTCCACGAGCACGTTGGCGCCATTTGCAAGCGGCATGTGCCCAAGGTCATGCTCGCCGGCCGTCTTGCCATGGCCCACGTGGTCGTTCGCGCACACCACGAAGCCGCGCCCCACGAGAAACTCCGCAAACGGCGCATAGCGCTCGACGTGCTCGGACATGCCGTGGACGATCTGGACGACGGCGCGGGGCGAGAAGTCGGGACGGGCCGCGTCATCGGGCTCCCAGACAAGGGCACGGATGGTCGATGCGTTGTCATGGCTTGGGTAGCTGATCGTGGTGGTCTGCATGGAGGCCTCCCCATAACGTGCCCGGCGGGCGCAACGTGTTCGTGAGGGATATATACCCAGGCTCATCCGAGGCGGCAAGTCTTCACGAGACCAGCGAAGTCACGCCTCAGAGACGTCGGACTCGGCAACCCAGCCGAGCTCGCAGGAGCCGTCTGCGCTCGAGAGCTCGTAGGCCGGCTCGCCGCACCTCTCGCCCACGGCCGCGATGATGCAGGGCACGCCGCTCGCCACGTCCGTCACGAGGTCGCCCACGGAAAAGCGCGGGGCAGGCCCCGCTGCGGCCGCGGCGCGGATTGCCTCGTCACGCAGGCGCTCGGTGGCCTCCCCGCCTGCCTCGCGGCCATAGCGCTGCTGGTCTGCCTGGTGCGTCAGGTGCCAGCCGCCGCAATACTCGCAGCGGTAGATGAACAGGGGCTCGCCGCTCTCCCGCTCGCGATGCCGAGCGACAGCGAGAGCCTGGTCATACGTCACGTACCTGCGCTTCTTTGCGCAGGCGCTCACGGCCTGCCACATGCCCTCGCGCTCAAGGCGCTCGCGGCGCGCCTCCCGCTCGCGACGCTCGGCGCGTTTCTCGCGCGTGACGCGCTGGTCTGGGCGCTCGGGAGAGAGGCCCTCCCCAGGCCTCCACGTCGATGTCTTGGTCATAAGGCCCTCCCCTGCCGCTCGCCAACCGTCTGGACTTATTGTCCCAAATAGGGGCTACGCTACCCATAATGATAGCTGCCAGGGCAAGGAGGCCGGCATGTTCGGAGTGAACGAGAACCACAACGGGTTTGGCACGTTCTTTGGAACCGGCGGCTCGGGCACCGTGTTCGGCAGCGGCAACACGGCCTGGGTGAGCGGCTCGAACGGTCACGACGGCATGTACACCAGGTGCGGCAACACCGTCATCGGCCCCAACGGGGTCTCGACCGTCATGGGGTCAGGCTCCACGAAGACCATCATTGGGCCCGAGGGCGTGAGCACGGTCATGAGCAGCGGAAACATCCACACGGTCATGGGACCGGACGGCTCCACGAACACGTTCTTTGGCAACGGCCCCCTCTTCTAGACGAGAAAGGGGTCAAGGAGGGCGAGGCGCCGTGGCACCCCTTCCCCCTTGGCCCCGCCACCGTGCCTACGGACGCTCGATGAACGCCTTGTAGCCGCGGTAGGCCTCGTAGATGTCAGCCTTGCTCGTAACCTCCCACAGCGAGTGCATGGACAGCACGGCAACGCCCGAGTCTATGACGTCCATGCCGTAGCGCGCCATGATGTAGGCGATGGTGCCGCCACCACCGGCGTTGACGCGGCCCAGTTCGCAGGTCTGGAAGCTCACGCCCGCCTCGTCCATTACGTCACGCACGTAGGCCATGTACTCGGCGTCCGCGTCGTTGCTGCCGCTCTTGCCACGGGCTCCCGTGTACTTGTTGAAGCACAGGCCGCGGCCGAGGTAGGCGCTGTTCTTCTCCTCGAACTGGCCGGCGTAGGCCGGGTCGAAGCCGGCGGACACGTCGCTCGACAGCATGCGGGAGTTGGCGAGCGCACGGCGCAGTGCAAGGTCGCCCTTCTCGCCCGCAAGCGCCATGACCTCGGCCAGGGCGTTCTCGAAGTAGTGGGCCTGCATGCCCGTGGCACCCACCGAGCCAATCTCCTCCTTGTCCACAAGCAGGCACACGCTCGTGCGCTCCACGTCGGTGACCTCGAGCATGGCCTCGAGCGAGGTGTAGGCGCACACGCGGTCGTCCTGGCCGTAGCCCAGCACCATGGAGCGGTCCAGACCCATGTCGCGGGCGGGGCCGGCCGGAACGATCTCGAGCTCGGCGGACAGCAGGTCCTCCTCCTCGATGCCATAGCGCTCGGCAAGCAGGTCGAGCATGAGCTGCTTCACCGGCTCCTTGGGCTCGTCGGCGTCGGCATCCTTGGCGCTACCGATCTGCACGGGCTTGCCGCCCACGATGACGTCGAGGCTCTCGGGGTCGACGGCCTCGGCGTGCGACTTCTTCATCTGCTCGCCGGCGAGGTGGATGAGGATGTCGGAGATGCAAAACACCGGGTCAGAGGCGTCCTCGCCCACGACGACGGGCACGACCGTGCCATCCTTCTTGGCGACGACGCCGTGGATGGCGAGCGGCGTGGCCACCCACAGCGAGCTCTTGAGGCCGCCGTAGTAGTGCGTGTCGAGAAACGCCAGGTCGGCCTTCTCGTAGGCGGGGTTCTGCTTGACGTCGAGGCGCGGCGAGTCCACGTGGGCGCCCAGGATGTTGAGGCCACGGGAAAGCGGCTCGCGGCCGATGTTGAACAGCGTGAGGGCCTTGCCGCGCGTGCTCACGTAGACCTTGTCGCCGGGCTTCAGAGTGGCTCCCGCCTCGATGAGCCCGTCAAGGCTCACGTAGCCGGCCGCCTCAGCCAGGGCCACGCCGGCGGCAACGCACTCGCGCTCCGTCTTGTTGTCGCTGATGAACGAGCGGTAGCGGCCGCTCAGGGCCTCGAGCTCATCGGCCTGCTCGCTCGTGTACTTCTTCCAGGCACTCGGACGCTCCATGGATCCTCCCCTCGGCCAGCGCTCCCGCCGGCCAACGCTTGCAAACGTCCCAATTATAGAAGGGTGGACGCGGGACGACCGGGCCCCAACCCGCGCACCGCCCCAACTCAAAACGCCGAGAATGAAAGTTGGGACAAACGCGCCAACAAAACCCCAGTTGGCGCATGGCGAAATGTCCCAAAAATCATTCTCGGCGAATGGGTGACTAGCGGTGGCGACGGCGCACAAGGATGGCCGCGGCGATGACGGCAAGGCCGGCAACGGCGAGGGTGGCCTCGACGGCGGTGTCTGCGAGCGGGTCTCCCGTCTGGGGGAGTTGCTTGTCGGCAGGCGTGTCGGGGCTTCCGCCCTCGTTGGCGGTCGGCTTGTTTCCGCCCGTGTTGCCGCCCGTGTTGCCGCCATGGTCCCCGGCGTCGTAGCGGTTCGTGAACACAAGCGAATCGTCCGAGGAAACCGTGGTCGTGAGGTTGCCCTCACGATCGTCGGTTACGGAGACCGTCACCGTATAGGTGCTGGCGTCATACGTCACGCCAGTCTGTCCGTCGTTTCTCTCGGAGAGCCGGTATGTGAACGTCTTGCCAGCGTCTGCAGCCGTGTAGGGCACCATGAACGTCACGGAGCCGTCATCGGCGTTCTTTGCCGCCTGGACCACCTCGCCCGTATCGGCATCGGTGAGCTCGAACGTGAACTGGCCGGCAGAGAGCGTGGCGCCCTCGAGTTGCTTCGTGGCGCTGATGCGCGCCGTGGTGTCGGCCGGAGCGTAGGAGTTGTGGAAGGCCGGGTTGCCGTTCGGATAGGTCACGGCCGTCTTGAGCACGCCCGCGCCGTCATCGGTCACGCTGACGTGAACGCCAAACGCATGCGTGTCGTATGTGACGCCACGTGTCTCGCCAGGCACGACCTCGCGAACGGTGTAGGTGTGCTCGCCGGGTTTGTCGTAGCTCTCGTCAAACGAGAAGTTGCCCTGGGAGTCGTTCGTCGTCGTGGCGACGCGCTCACCCGTTGCGGCGTCAACAAGCTCGAAGGTAAACTCGCCAGCACGCAGGTCACGGCCACCAAGCGCCTTAGTTCCGCTGATAGTGACAGACGCAGACGTCACGGCATAGGCGTTCGTGAACGAGAACTTCGAGCCGGTCCCAAGGTCCTTGCCGTCTCTGTCCGCGACGTTTGCGGAGACCGTGCCGTCGCCGTTGTCACGGACGCTGACCTTCACGGTCTTCGTGGACTTATCGACCGAGACGACCGCCGGCGAGTCACTCGTCGTGGTCTCCGTCACCGTGTACACATACGTCTTACCGGCGTCGGCCATCATGTAGCCGATGGTGCCAAAGTCGACGTTGCCACCCGCGTTGCGCACGACCTTCGTCTGGCCGTCCGAGCCCTGGGGCATGGGCGCGCCGTCGATGCCCTCGAGCGTGAACGCATACTTACCCTCGATGCTCGGGGCGTTGTAGCCCTCGCCCTCGGGCACGTCGTAGCACTTCTCGCCGTTCATGCTCACCGTCGCCTTGGCGCCGGCACCATACTCGTTCACGAACGTGAGGTGGTCGGCCCTGTCCGGGTAGGCGACGCTCGTGAAGAGCGTGCCATCGCCGTTGTCGGCCACCGTCACCGTGACGCCCAGCTGCCCCACGACACCCGTGACGCCCTTGGGCATCTTGCCCGTCTCGGTCACGGTGTAGGCGTGCTGGCCCACGTCTGCCTGCGTGTAGGCGAGTGCGTGGTCAAACGTGATGGTGCCATCCGCCTCGTTCGTGCCGGTGGCGACGGGTTTGCCAGCCTCGTCGGTCACGGAGAAGTGGAACTCACCGGCCACCTGGTCACGGCCGCTCAGCACCTTCTCGGCCTGAATCTTGGCCGTGCCGGTTGCTGCGTAGGAGTTCGTGAGGCTCACCTTGGCTGCGTTGGCAACGTGGGCGTCACCCGTCTTGTAGACGTACTCGGCGCCATCGACCGTCGTCGTGGCCGTGAGCGTGCCATCGCCGTTGTCGGCCACAGAGATCGTGATGGCATGCGGCGCCGTGTCGTTCGTGTAGCCGGCGCCACCAACCTTCGTCTCGGTGAGCTCGTAGGCATACGTCTTGCCGGCGTTGTCCTGCGTGAGCTCAAGGCCGTCGGGGATGAGGTTCACCGGGCCCGCCTCGCCCGCGTCCGCCGCGGGAGACGCGAAGACCTTGCCCTGCTCGGGGATGTCGAGAAGCGCGGCGGACTCGGACGCGCCCACGGCGCCGTCGGCGTCGACGGGCCTCAGCGTGAACTCGAACTGGCCGGCCTGCATGGCGTGACCCGTGAGCGTCTTTTCGAGCGTGAGGCCGCCCGCGGCGCCATAGTTGAGCGAGGAGCCATACCTGTTCGTGAAGTTGGCGGTGGCGCCGCCAGCCGCAAGCGTGCCGCTCGCCTCGTTCGTGGCCGTGCCGTTGACGCAGGCCGTGTAGCCGGCCGTGCCCTCCTCGGTTACGCGGTAGCCCACGCCCGTGGCAAGGCGCGAGAGCTCGAGGCTCTGGCCGTCCTTGAGCGACACCTGGGCCCGGCCATGCTCGTCAAACGTCACGTCAACGTCCTCGGCAGACGCATCAGTCTGGCCGCGCGTGAGGCGCGTGGCCGCGAGCGTTCCCGCAAACGGCGTGCCGTCGGCGTTCGTGAGTTCCACGTCAAACGTGAAGTCGCGGTTGGCGTCGCCGCCCTCGACCGTCTTTGAGATCGTGAGGCTCGCCTTGTTGACCTCGACGGAGACCGGGTTCGTGGAGACCGCCGGACGGTCGCCCACCTTGACCGTCGCCGTGTTGTCCACCCTCGCCGCGGCCTTCTCGCCCACCTTGGCCGAGAAGCTCACGGAGCCGGATGCGCCGGGCGCCACGTCTGCGATGGTCCACGTAAGCACCCAGTGCCCGTCCTGCTGCGAGACCTCCGCCCCCGAGACGCTGCCGGAGACGGGCTCGAGACCCGCGTCGAGCACGTCCGTCACCGTGACGTCCGCCTGCTCGTCGCCGTCGTTTCTGTAGCCGATGCCAAAGTCGAGGACGTCACCCACCGCCACGCCGTCGGAGGCGCTGGCGCCACCGGAGGCCGAGACACTCTTCCTGGGCGTCCAGACCGTCACGGTGTCCGTGTCATACGAGTTGTCGCCCACGGTGATGGTGCCGGTGTTGTCGATTCTGTCAACGCCCGCGGGGCCATCCTTGCCCATGACCCTCACGGTGAGCGTCACGCTGCCGCTCGTGTTCGCGGCCTTGGTGCCGAGGTCCCACGTGACCTTGCCGTTATCGCCCAGAGCTCCGCCATCGCTTGCAGAGACGAACTCGACGCCGTCGGGAAGCGTGTCCGTGACGCTCACGCTCGCGTCGCCATCCGTGTTGTTCACCCACGTGAGCTCGTAGGTGAGCTCCTCGCCGACGGAGACGAGCCGGCCGTCCAGGCTCACCTTGTCATCGTCGTTCGCCTGGTAGACCCGCTTGGACGTCTTGCGCACGTTCTCGAAGGAGAGAGGGTCGGAGCCGGGCGCAAGGCGCGCCGTGAGCGTGCCGTTGCCGTTGTCCTCCACGCTGACGCGCACGTGCTTGACGCTCGTGTCGTAGGCCGTGCTGGGCTTCGCGTTCACCCCGCGGCTCTCGGCGACGTCGAACGTGAACGTGCCGGCGACCTTGAAGGTGATGTCGCCAAACTCGGAGGCGTGGTTGGCCGCGTCACGGGAGATCTCAAGGCCGCGCGCGTTGCCCGGAAGGGTGATGAGACCCTCCTTGACCGCATCTGTCGTGGCTTCGTCGCCAGGCGCAAGCGTGAAGGTGAACGCATCGCCCTCGTCCCAGTCGCGCGCGCTGCCGTCCTCGTTCACGAGGCTCTTGGTGACCCTGAGGCTTGCGGAGCCGTCGAGCGAGCCGGTGGCCTCGTAGGCGTTCGTGAACGTCAGCCTGTTGTTCTGGGAGATGTCGCCGGAGCTGGTCGTCTCGACGATCTTGCCGGAGATGGCATCCCCCTCTCCCTGCTGCTCCTCGTTGCCCTTTTTTCTGCTCACGAGCGAGAAGCCGAGGTCCTCATGCTTGCCCGTCTCGGTCACGGTGAAGTCGCCGCCTGCGGCAAGGCCGTAGACGCGAATGGTCTCCCCCGCCTTGATGGAGTGCTTGTCGCCGTCCTTGAGCTTGAAGGAATCGCCCACGGCGTCGCCCGAGGCGTCGAAGACCTGCGCGTCGTACTTCTGGGTGTTGTTGATGCCGCTTCCGAGCAGGCCGTTCGAGGGAAGCCTAAACGTGTACTCGAAGGTGAGGTCATCGCCGTTGGCGTCTGTCGAAGGCACCGTCACGCCAGAATCAGACGTCACCTGCTTCGTGACCTCGAGTTGCGCGACGCGTTGGTCCGTGTACTGGACGCCCGTGGCGGAGGTGAAGAGTTGGTTGAGCCTCATGGTGCCGAGGTCGTCGCCCTTCTCGGGCTTGCCGTCCTGCTGGATTCGCATGCGGTTGATGCCCGTGTCCGCATAGATGATGGGCAGGCTGCCGTCGGACGTGACGTACTTGAGGACATCGCCCGAGGAGGACACCTCTGGGCTGTAGCTCATCTTCATGGGGTTGGTGTTGACGTCTGCCGGGGTGATTCCCTGCGCCGTGCATTCGTCCCAGATGAGGCCGTCTTCGGTCTCCGTGGCGCTCTCGAGCGTACCGGCGACCTTCGCGAGCGTCTCGTCGACCGAGTCTCCGGAGCCATACTGGGACAGCGCGCTCAGAAGCGAACCGGCGCCGCTCATGCTGCGGACGCCATCTCCCTCGCTGCCAGCGTCGACGTAGACGCCCGAGTTGTCGACGATGACCTTCGTGACCGTGTCGTTGGCGTGATAGCCGTCCGGGGCACCGGTCTCCGCCAAGTAATAGGTGCCGTTCGTGAGCGCCCTCTTGTTCGTGGAGTCCAAGGGGAAGCTTGCGGCTCCCTCAAGGGAGTACGGGAAGGTCATCGAGCCGGTCGTGACGCTGTCGATGGGCTGCGCGCTGTCCTTTACCCTGTAGTTGCCGTTTCCGTCATCCTCGACCGATTCGGCCGCGTAGAGGGAGAAGGTGGCACCGGAGACGGGGTTTCCCTTCTCGTCCACCTTCTGGACGAAGAGACGGTTCTGGACGTTGGTGACGAGCAGCTTCGCGGCAAACTGGCGGGTAAAGTTGTCTGTGTCGACGCGGACGGTGTTGTCCTCCGTGGCTCCGTCGAGGGTGTTGGCGGTGGTGTAGTAGACGGCAACGGTGTACTTGGCGTTTGCCATCTGGTCGCTGGCCATCATGTAGGCGTAGTCGCGCGCGTCACCAGGCAGGTCGTTGAGCTCGACCTGGTACTGGCCGCTCGTCGTGAGCGCGAAGGTGGAGCCGCCCTGCTGCCGGACGGCCTTGATGGCACCGGCGAGGTCTCCGTTGCCGACGGTCTTGTAGCCGTTGGCGGCGTCTCCCGCGAGAGCCTTCCACGTACCGTCGTCGTCCTTCATGTAGACGACGGCGAACATGGTGCCGTTGCTGGTCGATGGCTTGATGGCACTCGAGTCGTCCGCGGCCCCGAGGTCGCTTGGCGCAGTGAGCGTCTCCTTCGAGGCGACGTAGCCGCCGTTGAGCCACCTGCGGTTGACCGTGAAGCCATCCTGCGTGTCTGTGGGGGACTGCAGCGTGCCGCCGCTGGTGCCACCCTCGCGCTGCGACCTGACGTACTCGAGGTGCATCGTTCCGTCATGCGACGTGACGCTCGAGTGGTAGCCGTCGGGCACGCCGATCTCCTTGAGCACGAAGTGGGTCGTGCCGGCGTCCGCCTCCTTGTCGAAGGAGATCACGGAGTGGTCGTTGACGTTCGTGAAGTAGAGCTGGCCGTTGGCGTCGGTCGTGCCCGTGGCGATGGGGTCGCCGGAGACGTTGTAGTTCTCGTCGGCCTTGTAGAGCTCGAACTTGGCGCCCTGGACGGGGTTGCCGTTCTGGTCGATCTTCAAGAGCTCGGAGACGGGCTGGGTCACGAGGTTGAACTTGAGGTGCATGTTGGAGGCGTAGGCCCCGCGCTCTAGGTAGTAGAACTTGAGCGTATGCTGGGAGTCGGCCGCGAAGGTGTTGCCAGAGAAGTTGCCGGTCGACACTCCCGCCGCCTCGAAGAGGCTCTTGAGCGTGCCCACGCTCTTGTCGTTGACCTTGACGTCTCCGGTGTGGAAGTTGATGTTGAGCGCGGCGGATTCGTGGATGCCACCGAGGTCGCCCACGAGGACGTCGTCGATGTAGACCCAGACGTCGTCGTCTCCGGAGAATTCGAACTCCATGTCGCGGGGGCTGCCGTTGTAGTCGGTCTTTCCAGCGACGCCGTTTTCTGCCGGCTGGATGAACTGCGTGGACATCGACAGGCCGAAGTGGTGGTTCAAGGTCGAGGAGTCCGCGTTGGTGTTGGCATCAACCTGGCTGGCGGAGTTGAACGGGAAGAACATGCCCTTGAAGTCGTTGAACTTCACTGCAGCGCTGTCGTAGACCTTGAACGAGTTGGTCGCGGCGTCATAGGACGCGAAGTTAGCTTGGCTGTCGTACTCGTAATAGCCATCAATGGTCTGGAGCAGCCCCTTCACGCCGAGATGCGCCTCCTTGCCCGGCTGGGTGCTCCAGTCGAAGAGGTAGGCAAGGGACTCGGAGGTGTAGGGGCGGCGGCCGCTCCTGTCTGACCCATGCGTGCCTGCAGCGATCTGGGGATAGCCGTCGTCTGACAGCGTGCTCGAGACATAGCTGGTTGGGGCGCCACTGCCACTCCAGCCGTTTATGCCAGCGCCGCTTCCGTCATTGAACTGAAGCTGATGGCCCGAATTGATGCCGGAGTTGCCAGAGATGGAGTTGGACTGGGCATCCGTGACCCAGTAGTCGAACAGGTTGATCGTCGTGCCAGACGGCGAGACCGTCGAGACGGTGGTCTCGGAAATGGCAAGCGCCGGGGACGGCGCGCCGACAAGTCCGATGATGGCGACGAATACTCCCGCCGCCAGGGCGACGCCAAAGTGGCGAACGCGGCCAAAGGCCCTGCGCACACCATACGAACTTCTCGCGATATGCCTGCTCAACATGGTAATTCTCCCCACTTCAAGTGAGGCTGGGAGAGCGCCTCTCACCCCCCCCCCCGCGTCTCGCCTCATCAATAGCACTACGTAAAATATTACTACTGGGGGGGGTTATGAAATAGACCTGAACAGGGGGGATTGAACTATCGGTGAGTTTTGCGGAGGGTGGCTGGGGACCGGCACACGGTCCCTACTCCCCGTGCACGACGACCTCGAGGCCGGCAGACTCGACGAGCGAGACGATGCGTCCGACGTCCGCCTCGGCAAGCGGGGGCACGCCGCTCATCTCGTAGTCGAGTCCCACGGAGGAGTACTTGCCCTCCCCCAGCTGGTGGAATGGCAACACGTCCGCACGGCGTATGCCAAGGCTTGCGGCACGATGGGCATTCGCGAGCACGCAGGCGTCCGCGTCGGTGTAGCCGGGGATGATGGGCATGCGAGCCACGACGTGCCCGCCCGCCTCGATGACGCGCGCGAGGTTGGCGTCGCGCACGGCGGGGTCGATGCCCGTGACGGCAAGGCTCCGCTTGCGATCGGCGACCTTGAAGTCCACGAGAAAGGCGTCGCACGCCGCCACGAGGCGCTCGGGCTCCACGGCAAGCGGCGTGGCGAGCGTCGTCTCGAGCGCGGTGGACGCCCCGCCCGCATGGCAGAGCTCGAGCAGCGCCAGAACGGCGCGCTGGCGGGCGGCGCCGGCCAGGCACTCGCCGCCGCTCACGGTGACGCCACCTCCGCTCTCCTCGTAAAACGGCAGATCGCGGAGGAGCTCGGCGGCCAGCTCGTCCACGGCGCGCCACTGGCCGAGAAGCTCCTTGGCAGCCGCCGGGCAGCGCTCGGGCGGCGTGTCGCAGGGGGCGCCGTTTGCGTCGCGACGCCCGTCCGCGCGCACCGAGCAGCCCAGGCAGAGCCTCTCGTGCCAGCTGACCTCAGGCTCAAACGACAGGTTCTCGGGGTTGCAGCACCACGGACAGCGAAACGGGCAGCCCTTGGTGAATGCCACGGAGCGAATCCCGCCGCCGTCGTGGAGCGAGAAGCGCTGGACGTTCGTGACGCACAGCCTGAGGGCGCCGTCCGCCGCGCCGCCCGCAGCGGTCGCTCGCCCGTCCGCGCTACAGCACATGCTCGGTCCTGTTGATGATGTCGTCCTGCAGCGTGCGCGACAGTTCCACGAACAGGGCGCTGTAGCCCGCCACGCGCACCACGAGGTCGCGGTGGCGCTCGGGGTGCTCCTGGGCGTCGACGAGCGTGGCGCGGTCCACGACGTTGAACTGGATGTGTTGGATGCCCAGGCGCGAGAAGGCCCTGACGTAGGCCGCGAGCTTGGCCAGGCCCGCCTCGCCCTCAAGCGTCGAGGGCGAGAACTTCACGTTGAGCAGGCTTCCGTTGCTCTCGAGCGCGTTGTTGAGCTTGCTCACGCTCATGAGGCTCGCCGTGGGACCGTGGGCGTCGCGCCCGCACATGGGAGACAGGCCGCCGTCGGCGAGCTGCTCGTGGGCGTGGCGGCCGTCGGGCGTGGCGCCGCAGGCAGCCCCCAGCGGCACGTGCGCCGAGACTGTGTAGCTGCCGGGTTGGAAGTGCCCTCCTCGCACGTTGGCATAGCGCTCGACCTCATGGGCGTAGAACTCGAGGAAGTGCCTCCCGAGAAGGTCCACCTCGTCCACGTCGTTTCCGTACTTGGGCATGCGGCTCAGGATCGTCTGGCGCAAGAGCTCGTCGCCCTCGCCTGCCCAGTCGCACCCCATGGCGGCCGTGAGCTCGGCATAGGTCGTGATGGGCTCCACGTGGCCACCCTGGCCGTCCTCGCCCAGCACGCCGCGGCGCAGGGTCACGAGCGAGTCGGCAAGGTTGGCCGTGCCCACGCCCTGTACGCCCGAGGGGTTGTAGCGCGCCCCTCCCCCCGTGACGTCCTTGCCCTGCGCGAGGCAGTCGGCAACGAGGCACGACAGCAACGGCGTGGGCGAGGTCACGCGATGCGCGAGGTCACACGTGTCGCAGCCGCGCACCATGAGCGAGACGTAGCGGGATATCGTGGCCTCCACCGCACGCTCGAGCTCGGCGTAGTTCGCAAAGCCCTGTGGGTGGGCGGCCAGCGCAAGCTCGAGGCAACGGAGCATGTTGAACATCGAGATGTCGTGCAGGCCATACATGCGCCCCGGGATGGACAGCTCCACGCAGCCCACGACGGCGTAGTCGCGCGCGTCGGCCTCGGACACGCCGCGGTTCATGAACGCGCGGACGTTGACCTCGTCGTTGAACAGCTGCGGCAGGCCGTCTCCCAGGCGGATGATCTCGCAGGCCTCGCGGAGCAGCACGTCCGGCGTGCCGGCATGCACGCGCATGGACAGGTTGGGCTGCGGCAGGCGCGTGTCTCGCTGGACGTCGAGCAGAAGTTGGCTCAGCTCGTTGGAGGCGTCATGCCCCCTCTCGTCCACGCCACCCACGACGAGGTTGAAGCCGATGGGAAAGCCGGCAAAGAAGCGGGCACTCTCCGTGGAGCGAATGGCCACGATCGTGTTGAGCTTGAGGTAGAAGCACTGGATGAGCTCGCGGATGTCCTCGGTCGCGGCGCCGGCGGCAAGGCTTGCCTCGTAGTAGGGCCACAGGTACTGGTCAGCGCGGCCCAGCGACAGCGACGAGGCGTTGCTCTCGTGCATGAGGGCCACCTCGGTGAGCCACACGAGCTGGATGGCATCCGTGAGGTCACGCGCCGGTTCGGTGGCGACGTGGGCGAGCACCTCGGCGATGCGCTCGAGCTCGGAAGCGCGGGCCGGCTCAGCCTGCGGGATAAGCTCGCGAACGGCGCGCTCGTAGCGGCCGATGTAGGCAATCATGGCCTCGAGCGAGATGACGGCCGCGCGCAGGAAGGCGTTGTCGGGCTCTGCGGCGGCACGTGCGCGGGCGCGCTCGAGGATGGCGCCGTAGCCGCAGGCGAGCACGAGCGGGAAGTCACAGATGATGTGTCCCTGGCCCTTGTCGGTCTGCGCCACGGAGAAGACCTTGTCGGCCTCGGCCGCCGCAACGTCGGCGTCCATGTGGGCGCGGTACCAGTCGTTGAGCGAGCGGCCGCTCCAGTACGGGAGGAGTTCCTCGCGGTACTCGTTCTTGTCGGCCTCAGAGATCTCGAAGCGGTCCTGCGGGCGCGTGGGGAACTCGTCCAGCTCGTCTGCGATCCAGTAGGGGCTCATCTCGGGAGAGACGACGCCCGCACGCGGCGTGGCGCTGCGGTTTCCCACGATGAGGTCGGCGTTGCCGATCACGATCTCGTGCTTGGCCAGGACGTTTGCCACGGCAAGCGCCCGGCGCACGACGACGGGCTCCCCTTCCGTCTGCCGCCAGCTCTCCGTGTAGAGGCGGGCGCGCTCGAGCGAGACGACGCGCGGGGTGGAGAAGATCTCGTCCTTCATGGCCTGCATGCGGGGCGTGAGCATGAGCTCTCCCATCAGACGTGGTTGTGGGGCTGAGTTGGCGTGGCACCTTCCCGGTTGGCGCGGCGCCCTCCCAATTAGCCCCAAAGTAGTCTGTTTTCTCCTAGTTTGCAAGCCGTTAGGCGCGATTCTCGGCGTAATTATGCGTATTTATCCCCAATTGGTATACTTACGGACAAGGAGCGACCGCCAAGGAGGAGCGATGTTTCCAGAGGAGCGCCGCGCGCAGGTTGCGCGCATCATCGACGAGACGGGCCGCGTCACCGTCTCGGAGCTCGCGAGGCGCTTCGGCGTCACGGAGGACCTCATGCGCCGCGACCTCAAGCAGCTTGCCGAGGAGGGCCGTTGCCAGAAGGTCTACGGCGGGGCCACGCGCGTGGAGAACGTGCGCGAGCGGCCCATGAGCGCCCGCATCGACCAGCACGCTCCCGAGAAGCTCGCCATCGCGCGCAAGGCGCTGCCGCTCGTGGGGCCCGGCCAGACCGTCTACCTCGACATGTCGAGCACGTGCGTCCAGCTCGCCCGCCTTATCGCCAGCTCGGGCGTGGAGTGCACGGTCGTGACGCCCATGGTCGACGTGCTCGCGGCGCTGGCCGGAGCGCCGGGCGTCACCACGCTGTGCTGCGGCGGCACGATGCGGGCCGACCTCTCGGGCCTCACGGGCTCGATCGCGCTCGACGTGGTGGGGCGCTTCCGCTTTGACGCCGCGTTCATGGGCGCGTACGGCATGGACGCCGAGACGGGCGAGGTCAGTACGTTCGACGCCGACGACGGCGCGCTCAAGGCCGCCGCCATGGCGAGGGCGAGCCAGGCGTACCTCCTATGCGAGTCCGCCAAGTTCAGCGCGTTCGGCACGTACCGCTTCGCGAGCCTCGCGGACTTCGACGCGCTCGTCTGTGACGCCGAGACGGGCACCGGCGTCGACCGCGTCCGCTCGCTGGGCGTGGACGTCCTGTAGCGGAGAGTCACCCGCCGTCGTCCTCTCCGAGAATGAAAATCGGGACAAACCAAGCAGCAAAACCGCAGTTGGCGATTGCGCCCATGTCCCAATATTCATTCTCGGCGGGGCGGGGCTACTCCCCGTCCAGGGCGGGGGTCTCGTCCTCGTTGAGGGAGATGTCCTTGAGCTTGCGCTCCATGACGTTCGTGCGTGTCGTGATGATGCCGTCGACCGTGCGGCCGGCGAGGTCGATCTGCTGCTTGGCGCGGCGCAGCTCGGCCTGGTACTTGGGCAGCTCCGCCTTCACGGCCTGCAGCACGCGCAGCACCTCGTCGGTGCGGCGCTGCAGATTGAACGTCTGGTAGGCCATCTCGAGGCTGCTGAGCAGCGCGGCCATGGTGGAGGGGCCTGCCACGTTCACGTGCCAGTCACGCTGGAGGGACTCGATGAGCCCGGGCATGTTCACGACCTCGGCATACAGTCCCTCGAACGGCAGGAACATGATGCCGAAGTTGGTCGTGGCCGGCACGCTCACGTACTTGGTGGAGATGTCTCTGGCCTCAGTCTTGATGCGCGTCTCGAGCTGCTTTCTCGCCGCCGCGATGGCATCGCGGTCGCCGTCATCGAGCGCGTCTCTCAGCTGGGCGTAGAGGTCGCCGGGGAACTTGGCGTCGATGGGCAGCCACACGGGCTCGCCCTCCTCCACCGGAAGCTTCACGGCAAACTCGACGCGCTCGGTGCTGCCGGGCTTCGTCGCGACGTTCTCAGCGTACTGGGTGGGCGCGAGCACCTCGGACAGGATGGCGCCCAGCTGGACCTCGCCCAGGATGCCGCGCGTCTTGACGTTCGAGAGCGTCTTCTTGAGGTCTCCCACGCCAGCGGCGAGCGCCTTCATGTCGCCGAGACCCCTGTACACGGCCTCGAGGTTGTCGCTGATCTGCCTGAACGAGGCGGTCAGGCGGTCGTTGAGCGTCTTGGAAAGGCGCTCGTCCACCATGGTGCGAATCTCGTCGAGCTGCCTTTGCGTGTCCTGGCGGATGAGGCGCAGCTGCTCGGCCGTGTTTTGGCTCACGCCCTGGAGCTGCTGCGTCGTGGCCTGGACGTTCGAGGCGAGCTGCTGGGTGACGTCACGGCGCATGCCGTCCACCCGATTGCCCGCCTGCTCGATGCCGCGCGTGGCCGCGTCAAGCGAGGCCCTCGTGGCGGCGGCGTCGGACGCCTGCTGCGTCTTGAGCGAGGAGATCTGCGCGTTCGTGTGCTCGAGGTAGGCGGCGAGCGTCTGCTCGTCCACGCCGGCGGGGCCAGACGACCCCTTGCCCGCACGCATGACGGCAACGGCCGCCACGACGACCGCCGCGGCGGCAACGAAGACCGAGAACAGCTCTATGGGACTCATGGACATCTCTCCTTACGCTGGAGCCTGCAAAAGGGACAGTCCCTTTTGCAGGTCATTCGAAGTCGTAGCGGGTGACGACGGGCTGGCCGGACTCGTCGGCGAGCTCGACGCAGACGAAGGCGCAGGTGACGCGGCTCCATCCCTGACGGCGCAGGACGTAGGCGTAGAAGCGAGCCTGCATCTCGTGGCGCTCGCGGATCTGGCCGAGCGTGAGGCCGTGGTCGCCGGTCTTGTAGTCCACGAGAAGCGCGGCCGCCCCCGCCCGTGGCAACGGCGCGTCGGTGGCGAGCAGGTCGATGGCGCCCTCGAGGTCATGTCCCAGCGGAGAGTCGACCCCGCAGAAGAACGGGACCTCGGCCCTCACGCACGCGTGCGACAGGGCCTCGGCGCGAATGTCACTGCCCTCCCAGCGCGCAAGCGCGGCGTCCAGGCGCGCGCGGTCGCGGCGCGTGACGCCGTAGGCCTTGGCCACGAGCGAGACGCAGGCGTCGTCCGGCGCGTGGCCCGTCTCGACCATATAGCGGGCGAGCTCGTGAAACGCGCTGCCCAGACAGGTGGCGCGGTCTGCGTCGTCGGCGTCGGCGGGCTCCCCGTCGTCGTCCTCGAGAATGACCGGCGCACGGCGCGGGCTCGGGGCGATGGGCTCCTCGCCCGCAGGCACGAGGCCCAGACGGGCGCGGTCTGCCTCTGGGAGCGGCAGGCACTCGGGCAGCTCGAGCATCTCGTCAAGCGACGAGGGTCCCTCCTCGGAAGCCAGGACGGCGTGGGCGCTCGAGTAGCTGAAGACGCCCTGGCGCGGGCGCCAGTTTCCAAGCGGCGCGTGCGTCTCGGCGTCGATGTCATAGACGAGAAACGGCTCGCGGGCCGCCTCTCCCCCATCGCCCGCAGGTTCCGCGTCCGAGGAGGTCCCGAGCGTGCCGCCCGCGTCGACCTCGACCGACCCGTCTGTCAGAAGCGTGGCGTCGACGCAGCGAACGAGGCCCGCGGCCCGCCCGCCGTACTCGAACGCGCCCTCGCCGGCGACGGGTCGCTCGCCAAACACGGTAGCCGCGATCTGCTGCGTCATGGCCGGCGACAGCTCGCCGCCCTTCTTCTCGGTGGCGGAGAGGCAGCAGATGACGCACTCCCTCGCGCGCGTGAGCGCCACGTAGAGCAGGCGTCCGTCCTCGCGGGCCTCGGCCTCGGTGCGGGTCGTCTCCATGAGCGAGCGCCACTCGAGCGCGGTGTCGCAGTCCGCAGGGCCCGTGGGCGCGTCCTCGCCAAGATCTGGCACCTTGAGCCCGGCAGGGGCGAGCGACAGCAGCTCGCGCGAGCCGTCGCGCATGGACAGCAGGCGAGGCACGGGATGGCTGACCTCCGAGCCGCAGCAGCCCACGACGGCCACGACGTCGAACTCCAGGCCCTTCGAGGCGTGGGCCGTCATGAGGCTCACGGCGTCGAGGCCCTCGCCGGACAGCGACGCCGGCCCCTCCTTGACGGCCTCGAGCCAGCGCGAGAACTCGTCGGCGGCGAGAATGGCATCGAGCGCGTGGGGCTCGGCGAGCTCGCGGACGTGGCGAACGGCGGCGAGCACGTTGGCGGCTACGGCGCGGCCGGAGACGCCCTGGCGCTCGAGGCGCGCGAGCCAGCCGGACTCGCGGATGGCCATGAGCAGGACGTCTGCCACGGGCAGCTTGCCCACACGGTTCCAGGCACGCGTGATCACGCGGCGGGCGTGGAGCAGGCGCTCGGAGGGAGCGGCCGTCCCAAAGTCTGGGGCGTCCTCGCGGATGCCAACGTTGATGCGGCGCTTCGCCGGGGCGTCGAACACGTCCTGCGGACGGGTGGCGAGCATGAGCATGTCGTTGCCGTCGAGCTCGAACATCCCGCCCTCGAGCACGCCGAACAGGCCGCTCTTGGTGTCCTGCGGGCACGCCAGGCAGCGTAGCAGCGCCTCGACGACGCGCACCTCTGCCGCCTGCGCGAACGTGGAGCCGCCCACGACGACACTCTCCAGCCCGCGCTCGCGCAGGGCCTCGATGTAGGCGGGCGCCTGCGTGAGGCTGCGCATGAGCACGGCCATGCGCCTGGGCTCAACTTCTGCGTCCTCGCGGATGCACGCGAGGCGGTCTGCCAGCTGCTCGGCCGCAAGCGCCGTGCGCGCCTCCTTGGGCACGGCGCGGGCGCCCAGCTTGTGGGCGCGCGTGAGCTCCACGACGACACGCGGGCAGCGCTGCTCGGGCCAGTCGCTCTTGCGGGCGGGGTCTGGGCGCAGGTCCATGAAGCGCGGCACGATGCCGGAGTCCCCGCAGGCACGGGCCACGAAGCGCAGGATGGCGTCGTCGCTCCTGAAGTTGTAGGCGAGCTCCACCGTGGCGGCTCTGCCCTGCTCGGCGGCGGCGCGCACCTCCTCTCCGCGGTCCTCGAACACGCTCACGTCGGCCCCGCGGAAGCCGTAGATGGCCTGTTGGGCGTCGCCCACGGTCGTGAGGTGGCACGCGCCCTCGCCCGAGAGGCTCTTGACCATGCCCACCTGCTGGGCGTTCGTGTCCTGGAACTCGTCGACCATGACGAGGCGGAACTTGTGGGAGTACTCCTCGGCGATGTCGGCATGCTCGCGGAAGGCTCGTCCCGTGAGCTGGAGCAAATCGTCGTTGTCGAGCACGCCCCGCTCGAGCTTGGCGGCCGAGTAGATCTCATCGATGCGTCGAGCGAGCTCCATGAGCGGGGCCGCCAGCGGCATGGCGCAGGCAAGCGCCACCTCGCCGCGAGCCTGCTCGAGGGCGGCCTTGGTCTCGGCCCAGAAGTCCTTCACGGCCTTGGCACGCCACTTCTTGCCGTCTGGCCCCTTGAGCCCATCAAGCAGCTCGCGGGCGGCATCGGCCGTGCGCTGGCCAGGCGGCAGCTGGGAGAACGCCTCGAGGCGCGCGAGCTCGCCGCGGCAGCGCGCAAGCTCGTCCTCATGCTTGAGCTCGCAGGCGCACAGCGACTCGTAGGCACGCGTGAGCGCGGCCATGGGCGCCGAGACGTCAGCGCTCGCCTCCACGAAGGACAGCGAGTCGAGGCCCCGCTCGGCGGCGCCCGCCTTCGAGACGAGCGTGGCGAGAAGGCCGGGCACGCCATCGCGCCCCGATCCGTTGCCCGTGCCGTACTCGGCGTACAGGGCGTCAAGGCCAGCCGAGCCCTGCTGCTCGAGCAGGGCCTGCTCGGTGGCCTGTGCGCGCAGAAGCTGGGCCTCCTGCTCGCCGATCATCGAGAACTCCGGGTCAAGGCCCAGGTCGAGCGCATGGGCGCGCAGGATGCGGGCGCACATGTGGTGGATCGTGCTCACCCAGGCGGAGTCCACCTTGAGGGCCTCGTCCACAAGCCCGGCCTGGCGAAGCGCGCCGCGCACGCGCTCCTTGATCTCGCCGGCGGCCTTCTCGGTGAACGTGATGACGAGCGCCTGGTCCAGGCTGTCGAGGAAGGGCCTGCCATCCTGCCCCGAGCCCGGGCACAGCGCCCACACGATGCGACGCGTGAGCGTGAACGTCTTGCCCGATCCGGCGCCGGCCGCCACGAACACGGGACGGTCGAGCGTCGTCACGATGCGGCGCTGCTCGGGAAGCAGCCCCTTGAGCAGGGCCCCGACCTCGGGGGGCACCGAACCCTCGATTTCCTCGCGGCCAGCCGCCGCGTCCATCCTCGTCTCGCTCATGACTGCCTCCTCTCGCAATTGAGCACCGGACACCACGCACACGCCTTGGGCGAGGAGGGCCTTGCGTCCACCTCGCCGGCGAGCATGCGCTCGATGACGCCGGAGATTGCCTCCTCCGTGCGGTCGAGCAGCTCGTCGAACGTGCGCGCACCCGGCACGGGCACGCATACGCGCTCGATGCGCTTCTCGGACGCATCGGACCCGAGCACCGCGGAGGCGTCACGGGCCGTGAGGGCGCCCGCGATCTCGTGCACGCCCTTCGTGCCCAGGTAGACGGCACCCACGAGCTCCACGCCTGTGTCTCTCAGCAGCTCGCGCGCGATGCTCGCGTAGATGAGCGTCTGGACGCGACCGGGCAGCGCAAAGCCGGCCTCCCAGTCTGCCCCGTCACGCCCCAGCAGGGCGTACTCGTCGAACAGGCGGCTCTTGTGCTTGTAGTCGATGACGAGCGCGCGGCCCTCGGCGTCCACGTCGATGCGGTCGATGGTGCCCACGAAATCCGCGCCGGCATAGCTCGCGGGAAGCCCCGTGGAGCCGCCGAAGCGCCCCTCGAAAAGCCGCGGCTCAAAGCCGGTAAAGCGGCCCACCTCGTACTCGAGGGCCGTCTCGATGTCATGCTCCACCTCGGACAGGCGCCGGCGCTCGGAAGGGGTGTGCGGCACGAGCGCCTGCTTGTTGCGCGTGCTGCCCTCGAGCCGCTGGTGCGCGAGGTGCTCGGCGAAGCGCTCGTGCATGAGCTTCTTGGCACGCTCGAGCGTCTGCTCGTCCACGCGGGAGCCGGCAACGCGAATGGCCGGGTCGAACCAGAAGAGTCCCCCTTCCGGCGACTCGCCGCACTCCTGCCCCACGAGGCCCTGCTCGCGGGCCGCATCCAGGAACAGGTCTCGGTGCGTGAGCTCGAGCACGCGGTGGACGAAGGTCCCCACCTGCATGTTCGAGAACTCGGCGTCGCAGTCGTCGAGCCCCAGGCGGCGAAGCGTGAGCCACTTGTAGGGGCACTCGAGGTACGTCTCGACCTGCGAGGCGGACAACGACGGGCGCCTGTGGGGAAGCTCCTGCTGGCCGTCGCGAGGGACCACGACGAGCCTGCGCAGCGCAGGGTCAAGCTGACCCGCAGGCGCCGCAGCCGCCACGGCGCAAGGCTGCGGCGCCACGCCGGTAGCGGAGAGGTTCTCCTCGATGCGTCCCTCGTCCACGCGAGACTCCGGGAGCGAGACAAGCAGCGGCTTGCCGTCCTCACCGCACGCATAGCACGAGACGAGCTCCGAGAGCATGACAGCGGGAAACGTCTCGCTCGCGCTGGCGTCATGGCTAGGACGAACGAGCGAGAGGTGCTCGCGCGCCGCGGCGACGACCGAGGCAAACGAGGCGCGAGCACGCGCCAGACCGTCTGCAGGCGCATCGATGCCGCAGTGCTCGAGCAGGCGGTCGAGCGCGGAGTCGGGCTCGGGAATGGATGAGGTGGCCGAATCCAGCCCGAGGTAGACCACCGCGTCTGCCGAGGCGGGCGCAAGAGAGGCCGCCGCGGAGGGCGCCATGATCTCCACGGTGCACGCCGAGCCTTCGCACACAAGCTCGGGACGGCACGTGACGCGAATGTGCTCGAGCGCCGTGCCGGCGAGCTTCACGAGCTCCTCGAGCGTGGCGCCCTCATCGGCCGAGACGCCGCAGGCACGAAGCGTGCGGCCGGCCTCGGCAAGCGCGCGCAGGGCGGCCTCGTCGAGCCGTGCGGCAAGGCACTCCTCGGCACTTGGCACTGGAGGCATCGGCGCTTCCGCGCCGTCCGCGGCAGCCTTGGCCTCGGGCACGGGAACGGTGGCAAGGCGCGTGGCCGCAGCGGCGAAGTGGCCGCGCAGCAGCTCGCGCACGGCACCCGCCACCTGCGGAGACGTTGCCGAGTGGTTCTGCAGGACCCTCAGCACCTCGGCAGGCGTGAGGATGCGGTTGCCGCGCCAGGCAACGTCGCGGCGCCAGGCGCGCTCGGCACCCACGCCCGAGACGTCACGCAGCAGAAAGTCGGAGACCTCGCGTGGGGGCCACCAGGTCATGTCCGGCAACTCGGCGCCCGCCTCGGCCGGCCAGCTGGCAGCGAGGCGGTCGAGCGCGGCCACGCTCGAGGCAAGCCCCATGAAGCCGGCACCGGCGCGCGTCTCGCTCGCAGGACAGGTGAGCTGGGCGCGAACGGTGAGACCGTGCGCACGCAGCTTGGGCGCAAGATCGCGCCAGGCTGCCGCCACGTCTTGCGCCACCACGACGACGCGGCTCGCGCCACCACGGGCAAGCTCGCAGACGTGGCCGCAGACGGACTCGGCCACGGCGAGCGGGCCGGCGGGCTCGAGCAGGCTCACGGCACCAGCGGGCACAAGGCCCTCCTCGCCCGCGTCAAACAGGCTCGAGAGCAGCCCCTCGAGCTCGGGTGCACGCCCGAGCGGCGCAGCGACGTCCTCGAGAGTCATCTCAACCGGAATGTCGCGGGAGTCAGCCTCGCCCCCAAGGAGCTCGACCGCCGCGCGAGCGACGTCGCCGGCAGGCCCCTCAGGCGCTTGGCAGAAGAGCGCGCACTCCCCCGCCGTGGCATAGGCAAGCGCGAACTCGCGCGTGGCACGGGGCAGCTCTCCAAATCCGATGAGCACGCAGGGCGGCAGTGCCACGCCCTCCTCGGCCATGAGGGCGGGCAGCTTGGCGGCCGCCTCGGCCGGCTCCACGAGCCCATGGCGCTCGAGCACGCGGGCGTAGCGCTCGAGCAGCTCGACCGCGCGCGACTCGCCGGCCGTGAGCACATCAGTGGCATGCTTGGGCATCCACGGAAGGCCCCTCTGCGCGGCCTCGCACAGCAGCTGCACCATGCCCGCGCCGGCATCGAGCGGAGCCAGCGTACCCTCGCGCGAGGCCTGCGCGAGCACGAGCTCCATGAGCACGGCACGCATCGGGTGCTTCACGAGTGTGCGGCCGTCCCCATAGAGCGCCCAGCGCAGCTCACACCAGGTGTTGATCGTGGCGCAGTCCACGCCCATCGACAGACCGCCTGCCTGATCAAGGGCGCGCTGCACCTCGAGCGACACGGATAGGCTCGGCGCCAGCACGAGCGCGTTGGAGCCCTTGGCACGCACGAGCTCCTCGCGAAGCAGCTGCTCCACGCCCGCACCAACGCGCCGCTCGTCGCTCGTATGAAAGACGGTGAGTCCCATGTTCCTCCACGGTCGAATTCAACTGCACCAATCCTACCGCGCCTTGCGGACAAAAAGGGACCCGGCCACCCACGTGGGCGGTCGGGTCCCAGCAAAGACCAGATGCGTTAGGTTCGCTACTCCGCGAGCAGCTCCGCGATGGCGGCCTCGTCGGCCTCGGTGGCCTGGACGGCCGGCTCGAAGATCTTCGTGGAGATGGGCAGGCCCTTGACCTTCACGGCAGCCTTGATGGCCGAGATGAACAGGTCGCAGACGTCATAGACGGCCATGAGCTTGGAGATACGCTCGGCGCACGCCACGGCGGTCGCGAAGTCGCCCTCCTCGTAGGCCGCGTGCATCTTGACAAACGTCTCGGGCTCCACGTTCGTGAGGCCGCACAGCACGCCGTTGCCGCCGCTCACGCGGTTGACCAGGTAGTACTCGTCAAAGCCGGAGAACACGGTGAAGTCGGGGTTCACGGCACGTGCGGCGCGGATGACCTTGCGCGTGTGGCTGATCGTGTCCACGGTATCCTTGATGCCGCAGATGTTGGGGTGCTTGGCGGCGAGGGAGGCCACGAGCTCGGGCGTGAGGTCGGTGCCGGTGCGCGCCGGGAAGTTGTAAAGGATCACGGGCAGCTTCGTGGCCTCGGCGATGCCGCCGAAGTAGTGCTCGGCCGTAGGCGCGCTCGGGCCAAAGTAGTACGGGGACACCGCGAGGACCGCGTCGGCGCCGGCATTCTCGGCGAATTTCGTGAACTCGATGACGTTGGCGTACGTCGTGTCGCCCACGCCGGCAAACACCTTCATGCGCTCACCAACGCGTTTGACGGCAAACTCGAGCGCGGCCTCCTTGTCGGCAAGCGAGACGCTGTAGAACTCGCCGATGCTGCCGAACAGCAAAACGCCGTTCACGCCGGCGTCGGCAAGGTGGTCGAGGTGCTTGCCCCAGAGGTCGTAGTCGATTTTGCCCTCATCGTCCGTAATGGTGATGGACGGGCAGAAGATGCCCTTGAACATGACTTTCTCGCTTTCTGGGGACGGCCAGCTACAGGCTGTCCCCCATTTGTTTCCCTTTGACGCAACATGGGACCGGCCGCAAGCGCGCCGGTCCCATGGGCAATGCGAACGAAGCTAGTCGATCTGCTCGTTCTCGTATACGACGCCCTTCTGCAGGATGACGTTAGCATACTGGGCGCGCTCGCTCGTGGCGATCACGACGTAGGCCTTCTTGGCCTCGTCGTAGAACGGGAAGCGGTCGATGGTACCGATGACGTCGGCGCCGCGGTCGTCCACCTCGGAGACGAGCTGCTTGTACGTGTCCCAGATCGGGGTCTCGCAGTCGTCCCCCGGCACGACGTCCATGAGCGTGACGGGCTTCTCGACGTACTGGTCGAGCGGGACGAGCTTGAGGATGGCCTTGAGGATCTCGGGCACGCCGTGGCCGTCGCAGCGGACGAGCCTGCAGTCCTTGGCGATGGAGGCCGCCGGGAAGTTGCCGTCGGCGATAACGAGCGTGTCGCCGTGGCCCATCTCGCACAGAATCGAGAGGAGCTCGGGCGGAAGCACCGGAGAGATACCCTTGAGCATGATGCACTCCCTTAATTTGATGGGACCGATGGAGCGGCCCGCGCGCCGCCTGGACGCGCGGGACAACTTCAGACGTTAGAGCGTAAGGCCATACGCGCGGACGGCGTTGTTCATGAAGAAATCCTCGTCGTCGCCAAAGGCGTCGCGCAGCGTCTGGAAGTGCTCGTCGAAGGAGCTGTAGAGCTTCACGACGGGCCAGTTGGACGCGTACAGGAGCTTCTTGGGGTCGAACGTGTCGCGCGTGAACTTGAGCAGCTCGGAGACGAACTGCTTGTCGGCCGTCGGGAAGCCCGAGACCTTCACGTACAGGTTCGGCAGGGTCGCGAACTTCTTCATGACCGCACACCACTCCGGAGTAAGCGCCTCGACGTTGCCGAGGTGGTTCAGGATCACGGTCTCCTCGGGAGCCTGGGCGAACGCCTCGTAGGCGTCCTCGAGCTCGTTCACGCGGTTGCAGGACTCGAAGGGCAGGCCCTTCTTGGCCAGCGTGTGAAGGCCCTCGATGAAGCTCGGCTCAAGGCAACGTCCCTTGGGCTCGGAGTCGATGTGGAGCGGCTCACGGATGCCGGCGGCAAACGCGGGGACGCGCATCCACGGAGAGACGTCGCTGCGAAGCATGCAGGCGAGCATCTTGGAGTGAGCGGCCTTGAGGTCGTAGGCGATCTTGTCCTCGGACTCGTGGTCGGCGCAGTCAACCTCGACGTACACGCCGCCAACGAACTCGACGCCGGCCTGGCGGGCGTACTCGGCCTCGAGGTCCTCCACCTTGTAAGTGTGCGTGATGGTGCCGTCGGTGCCGTCGAGCCAGGGAAGGCTCTGCGTATCGAGGTTCCACACGTGGAAGTGAGAATCGACAACCTTGAGATCAGACATGGTGGTTACTCCTCCCCAAAGCCAATCTTGGAGCCGGCGAAGCCGTACCAGGCGCAGAAGGCCAGGCAGGGAACGGCGACGAGCATGGCGACGGACAGGCCGCAGGCATCGCCGATGGCGCTCACGACGACCGGGATGATGGCGCCGCCCACGATCGACATCGTGATGATGGACGAGCCGGTCTTGGTCTCGTCGCCGCTCATGCCGCGCAGCGACAGCGAGAAGATCGTCGGGTAGCCGATGGACATGAACAGGTAGGCTACGACGAACGCGGCGACCGAAACCACGCCAAGGTTCAGAAAGACGAGGAAGAAGCAGACGGCGGCACCCGTCATGTAGATGCCGAGCAGCTTGCCCGGGTCCTTCTTGGCCAGAAGCGGCGTGGACGCAAAGCGGCCGATGGTGAACAGCAGCGACAGGGCGCTCACGAGGCCCGTGGCGAGGCTCATCTCAAGGCCGGCAACCTTAGTCGCATACGTGGCGAACAGGGAGAAGCCAACCGTCTGGATGCCCACATAGAAGAACTCGGCAACGACGCCAAGCTTGAAGTAGGACTTCTTGAGGGCACCGCCCTTGGCGGACTTCTCGGAGCCGGTCTCCTCGACGTCGTTCGGCGGCGTGGGGAGCTTCACGAAGACGAACACAGCGAGCATGATGGCGAGCACGATGGCGATCACGATGTAGATGCCACGGGTGCTGCCCAGGAAGGCCGTCTTGGCCTCGGCGAAACCGGGCTGGCCGGCGGCGACCGTCGTGCTCAGGATCTGGGCCATGATGAGCGGGCCCACGATGGAACCGACGCCGTTGAACGACTGGGCGAGGTTGAGTCGCATGGACTCGTGCTTCTCGTCACCGAGCTTGGTGATGTAGGGGTTGCAGTTGGCCTCGAGCGTGGTGGCGCCAGCGGCAACGACGAACGTGGAGACCAGGAACAGGGCGAACGAGGCGGCGTTCGTGGCGGGCACCGTGATGATGGAGCCGATCACGAACAGGGCGAGACCGGCGATGACGCCACCCTTGTAGCCGAACTTCTTGGCGATGGCGCCGGCCGGGATGGCCATGACGAAGTAGGCGCCGTAATAGGCTACCTGCATGAGCGACGTCTGGGTGGTCGTCAGCTCAAGGTAGTTGGCAATCGGGGCGTTCAGCGAGCTGACCAGGTTCATGGCCAGGCCCCAGACGAAGAACAGCGAGGTCACGAGAACGATGGCAATGGTTGCCGCAGCGCCCTTGGTGCTCGCCTTCTTGGCAGAATCAGACATGCGTTAAATCCTCTTTCCAAGCCAGAGCTAGTCAAGCGCGCGGTCGAGGTTGACGTAGCCGCCGTCGACGTTGCACCACTGGCCGGTGGTGTGGCTGGAGCGGTCGGAGAGCAGGAAGCACGTGGTATCGGCGATCTCCTCGGTGGAAGTCATACGGTGCTCCAGCGGGATGCGGTCCGTGATGAGGGAGAGGCGCTTCTGCTGGGCCTCCTCGTCACCGAAGGTCTTGATCCAGTTGGCGTACAGCGGCGTCCAAGCCTCGGCGACGACGATGGCGTTGACACGCACGGAGTCGTGGACGAGGGCAGCAGCCCACTCACGGGTGAGGCCGAGGATGGCGCCCTTGGCGGCGGCGTAGGCCGTCGTCTTGCCCTGGCCGGTGAGGGCGACCTTGGAGGCGATGTTCACGATGGAGCCCTTGGACTCCTTGAGGTACGGGCAGGTCTCGTGGACGAGCTCGAAGTAGTGCGTGAGGTTGCCGTGCAGGGACTTCTCGAAGTCCTGCCAGCTCGTGGTCTCGAGCTCGAGGTTGTCGTTGCGGCCAGCGTTGTTCACGACGCCGTCGATGTGGCCGTACTTCTTATAGACCTCCTCGACGATGGGCTTGATGGCGTCGGTGTCGTTGAGGTCGATGTAGTACATCTCGAACGTCTTGGTGATCTCGGAGATCTCGGCGCGGAACTCGTCCTCGACACCGTCCTTGCGGTTCAGGACCACGGGGATAGCGCCCTCGCGAGCGAGCTGCAGAGCGATGCCCTTGCCGATGCCCTTGAAGCCACCAGTGACGAAAACGACCTTGCCCTCGAGATGAAGATCCATGATGCACTCCTTCTTGATTGGCCCGGGTGTCCCTTCCCGGGGTTTGCCTTTGGCGCAGTTGGGGGTCCGCGCCGTATGTATCACGCGGGTTGCCCGCGATGATGCCTTGCTTGGTGCCTGTGCCCAAAGGTGTCAAAGCCCTTTGAGCCGCTCCTGGAGAGGTTGGTGTGGCTCGGTCCCCTGGAAGGGGTTGGAGGCCGGGCCCCATGGACGCGACGCGACTACATGTAGTTACACAGGTGCGGCAGCGCCGTCTCGGTGTAGCCGAGCGCCTCGGCGCACGTGGGCTCGCCGTTGCACACGGCGATGATCTGGTCGATGAGACGGTCACGCATCTCCTCCATGGACTGCGGCCCATAAATCGTGGCCTGCGCGTCGAAGTCGATGTTGTCAGCCATGGTCTTTGCCGTGCGGCCGTTGGCGGTGATACGAAGCACCGGCGCGATGGCGTTGCCCGTGGGCGTGCCAAGGCCCGTCGAGAAGATCACGAGCTGGCAGCCGCCGGCGATGATGCCGCCCACGCTGGACGGGTCGTTTCCCGGGGTGTCCATGATGACGAGGCCCTCGTGGCTCTTGAGGGGCGCGGCGTAGGGGTAGACGGCGTTGATGGGGCTGTGGCCGGCCTTGTGGATGCAGCCGAGCGACTTCTCCTCGAGCGTCGTGAGGCCGCCGGCCATGTTGCCGGGGCTGGGGTTGCCCTCGCGCATCTCGGCGCCGAACATCTGCACGTACTTCTCGTAGTCGCGCACAATCTTGAGCACCTGCTCGCCCACCTCGGGCGTTGCGGCACGACGGGCCAGGATGTGCTCGCCGCCGAACAGCTCGGGCGTCTCGCACAGCACGGTCGTGGCGCCCTGAGAGACCATCCAGTCGGACACCTCGCCGATGAGCGGGTTGGAGCCCAGGCCGCTCGAGGTGTCCGAGCCACCGCAGTTCGTGCCAAAGATGAGCTCGGAGACGGGCACGTCCTCGCGCTCGCAGGCGCTGGCGGCACGCACGAGCTCGCGGGCGATGCGCGTGCCCTCCTCGACGGCCTTGATGGAGCCGCCGACCCTCTGGATGACGAGCGAGCGGATGGGCTTGTCGCAGCGCTTGCGGATGGCGTCGACCACCAGGTCGTTCTGACAGCCCTCGCAGCCGAGAGACACGGCCAGGACGGCGTAGACGTTGGGGTTGGCGGCAAGGCCGGCCAGCGTGTCGAGCGTGAGCTGCTGGTCGACGTTCACCTGGCTGCAGCCATTCTGGTTGTGGAACGTCACGCAGCCGGAGACGGCGCGGGCGATGCGCTCGGTGGTGTCGGAGGCACAGATGCTCGTGGGGAGCACGAGCACGTGGTTGCGGATGCCCACCTGGCCGTCGGCGCGACGGTAGCCGCGGAAGGTGCGCGTGGACTTGGGCGCGACGGCGGGGGCCACGACGTCGGAGGCGGCGCTTGCCACGTCGTTGGCGTCGGCGTCCTTGAGGTCATCGGAGCTCGCGCAGTTGTGCGTATGGACGTGCTCACCCGCGGCGATGTCTGCCGTGGCGACGCCGATGAACTCGCCGTACTTGATGACCTTCTCGCCACGCTTGATGTCGGTACGGGCGATCTTGTGGAACAGCGGGATGTGCTCGCGGGTCACGACATGGCCCTCGCCGCCACCCGGGAGCGGGTAGGCGACGTCCACGCCGGCCTCGAGCTCGTGAATGGCAACGACGACGTTGTCCAACTCGTCGATGATGACGCCGTTTCTCATGGGCAGTCCTCCCTCGGTATGGGACGGGCCGCACTCCATCCGAGCCAGACGCGAGGCCAACGTGGCACTCGCTGGGGTTGCCTGGATCTCGTTTGTTCGGATATGCGAACCTCGTTCCCAAATTGCAACTGTACGTTAAAGCCTACGATGGCCGTGTGGTTTCGCGACCCAGCCGGCATCCGTGGACGGTAGGTTATTCTCTGCGAACGGTGTTCGTATTTGCGAACATCTACCGTCAGTGGTAAGAATAGGTTCGGAACTTGATGCGGTCAAGTCGCCACATGGGGCGCACACGTATGATCGCAAGGCACATGAGCTGGGAGTTTGTCCCAAGGGAGCACAGAAGAGATGGCAACAGCTACAGAAAAGCCCCAGCACCGCTCGACGATGCGCGTCCTCGACATCCTCGAGACGCTCGCGAACGCCTCTGGCGGCCTCACGATGGCGGAGATCTGCCGCGAGGTGGGGGCGCCAAAGGGCAGCCTCTCCCCCATCCTCCACACGATGGCGGACACCAGCTACGTCGCCTACGACGACGCCACAAAGCGCTACTCCATCGGCCTCAAGACCTATCTGCTTGGCAAGTCGTTCGACCGCGAGAGTACCTCGATGAGCCTGTTCATGGCCGCGATGCGAGGCGTCACGAACGCCTGCGGCGAGACCTGCCAGCTCGGCGTCCTCGACCACGGGCGCGTGCTCTACATCGCCAAGGTCGACTCGCCCCAGCCCGTGCGGCTCACCTCGAGCATCGGCAAGACGCTGCCGGTCCACTACACGGCCATCGGCAAGGTGCTCGTGAGCGAGCTTGACGACGACGAGGTGCGCGTCATGCTCCCCGAGCCTCTCGAGCGTCCCACGGCGGCGACCGTGGACAGCGTCGACGAGTTTCTCGCACAGCTTGCCGAGGTGAGACGCGAGGGGTTTGCGTATGACCGCGAGGAGGCCACGGAGGCCGTCCAGTGCATCGGCGTGGGCGTGCGCAGGCACGGTGTCATCAAGTACGGGCTGTCCGTGACGACGCCCTCCTACCGCCTCACGGACGAGAAGTGCGCCCGCATCAAGGAGGCGCTCGCCCGCGCCAAGTGTCACCTGGAGCGCGCGCTGGCATAGACGGTGCGGGGCCGGCACACCTGGGAATCATCCGCGGGAATCGCCTGTGGCGCAAACTACGCAGCTTTTGCCTTGTTGGCCGCCTTTTCGGCCGAATCCAGGCTAATGCTGCGTAGTTTGTTGCGAGTGGGACGGGGAGCGGCTACCTCTCGCCGGCCGCCAGGTTGTCGAGCACGGCGCGATAGCCGCCAGCGGCGCCATTCAGGCACTTGGAGACACGGCTGACCGTGGTGGACGAGGCGCCCGTCTGCTCCTGGACTGACAGGTAGGACTCCCCCGCGTCGAGCAGACGCGCCACCTCAAGGCGCTGGGAGAGGTCCTCTATCTCGCGAGGGGTGCACAGGTCCATGAGGAACGCCTCGATCTGCCCGGGGTTGTCCAGTCCGTCGATGGCCCTCACGAGCATCCTCGCGGGCTCCGTGTCCAAGACCTCCCGAGCGTCCATGTGCCCCTCCTTGCGCGGCGTGCCGACGCGCAGCCCATGCCACGCATCATCGATGCACTCACTTTAGCGCATTAAAGTGCCACGCGCAGGGACGGGCGCGCGCAGGCGCTACTTGATGACGCCGCCCAGCAGCATCGTGACGAGAGACACGATGAGCGCGCCGAGAAACGCCGCACCAAAGCCATCGACGAGGATGCCCGCATGCGTGATGTTCCTCGAGAGGTAGCCGGCGAGCTCGAGCATGAACGCGTTGATGACGAGCGAGAAAAGCCCCAGCGAGATGATGGTGAGGGGAAATCCCAGCACCTTGAGCACCGGCTTCACGAGCGCGTTCACGATGGCAAGAAACAGCGCCGTGAAGATGGGCGCGGCATACGTGCCGCCCACGACCTCGATGCCCGGGACGAGCCAGATGGCCACGCCCACGGCGATGGACCCCACAAGCCACTTTGCGATGAATCCCATGGTTCTCCTTATGCTCCGGCGGGCAGCAGACAGGCGCCCACAGAAGGCAGGCGCCGCCCGCGACTCCCCTATTTCTTCCTCGGCTTGTACCTGCGGCGCGTTGCGTGGGCGCTGCCCTTGCGGGCACCGGCCTTGAGGCGGGCCATGACCTCGTCCTCCGTGGTGCCCTCGACGCGGCTGCGAAGCTCCACGAGCTGGTCGCGCAGCTCGGCGGCGCGCTCGAAGTCCATGGCCTCGCTCGAGGCGGCCATGTCTGCCTCGAGCGTCTCCATGAGCCTCGTGAGCTCCTCGCGCGGCAGCTTTCTCGCAAGCTCGTTTGCCACGGAGCGCGCCGTGACCTCGCTCTTGGCGCGCGCGTCGCTCTCCACGCCGGCCAGGCTCTCGAACGCGCCGTGGCTGCCCGTACCATGGCGGTCGCGCGTCTTGTCGCCAAGCGTCTCGTCGGCCTCCTCGATGAAGCTAGAGATGTCGGCGATGGACTTGCTCACCGTCTTGGGCACGATGCCGTGCTCGGCGTTGTAGGCCTCCTGCAGCTCGCGGCGGCGCCTCGTCTCGTCGATGGCGACGCGCATGGAGTCGGTCACGCGGTCTGCGTACATGACCACCTCGCCGTGGGCGTTACGCGCCGCGCGGCCCATCGTCTGGATGAGCGAGCGTCGGTTGCGCAGGAATCCCTCCTTGTCCGCGTCCAGGATTGCCACGAGCGACACCTCGGGGATGTCGAGGCCCTCACGCAGCAGGTTGATGCCCACAAGCACGTCGATCTTTCCCGTGCGCAGATCTCGGATGATGTCCACGCGGTCGAGCGTGGCAGTGTCGGAGTGCATGTAGTTGACCTTGAAGCCCTCGTCGAGCAGGTGGTCGGTGAGGTCCTCAGCCATGCGCTTGGTGAGCGTGGTCACGAGCACGCGCTCGTGCTTGGCCACGCGCGCACGAATCTCCTCGGTGAGGTCGTCTATCTGGCCGCGAATGGGTCGCACGTCGATCTTTGGGTCGAGAAGGCCCGTGGGGCGGATGATCTGCTCCACCGTCTGCCGGCTCACCTGCTCCTCGTAGTCACCCGGCGTGGCCGAGACGTAGAGGAACTGCGGCACGCGCGCCTCGAACTCGTCGAACCGAAGCGGGCGATTGTCGAGCGCGCTCGGCAGACGAAAGCCATGCTCCACGAGCGTGATCTTGCGTGAGCGGTCCCCCTCGTGCATACCGCGGATCTGCGGCACCGTCACGTGGGACTCGTCGATGATGCAGAGCATGTCCTTGGGGAAGTAGTCGATGAGCGTGTAGGGAGGCTCGCCGGGCTTGCGGCCGTCCAGGTGGCGCGAGTAGTTCTCGATGCCGTTGCAGAAGCCCATCGTCTCGAGCATCTCGAGGTCATAGGCCGTGCGCTCGCGCAGGCGCTGCGCCTCGAGCAGCTTATCGGAGGCCTTGAGCTGGGCCAGGCGCTCCGTGAGCTCGGCGTTGATCGTGTCGAGCGCGTGGTTGATCTTGGGGCGTTCGGTGACGTAGTGGCTCGCCGGCCAGATGGGAATGGCGTCGTACTCGCGGATGAGCTCGCCGGTGACCTCGTCGATCTCTGCGATGAGCTCCACCTCGTCGCCAAAGAACTCGATGCGCAGGGGGTGCTCGGCATAGGGCGGGAACACGTCCACGCGTTCGCCGCGCACGCGGAAGCACCCACGCGCGAGGTCCACGTCATTGCGGTCGTACTGGATGTCGATGAGGGCATGGATCAGGTCGTCGCGCTCGAGCGGCTCGTCCTTGGAGACGTTGGGGGCAAGGCCCGCGTAGTCCTCGGGGCTGCCGATGCCGTAGATGCAGCTCACCGAGGCCACGCAGATGACGTCACGGCGCGAGAGCAGGCTTGCCGTGGCCTGGTGGCGCAGCTTCTCGACCTCCTCGTTGATGGAGGAGTCCTTCTCGATGTAGGTGTCTGACTGCGGGACGTAGGCCTCGGGCTGGTAGTAGTCGTAGTAAGAGACGAAGTAGACCACGGCGTTGTTGGGGAACAGCTCGCGCATCTCGCTGGCCACCTGGGCGGCAAGCGTCTTGTTGGGCTCGAGGATGAGCGTGGGCTTGTTCACGGCCTCGATGGTCTTGGCCATGGTGAACGTCTTGCCCGAGCCCGTGACGCCCATAAGCGTCTGGTAGCGCATGCCCTCCTCGATGCCCTGCGCCAGCTTCTCTATGGCCTGGGGCTGGTCGCCCGCCGGCTCAAAGCGCGAGACCACCTTGAGCGGGGTTCCCTCGCCCTGGACGCCAAATCGACGAAGCTCGGCATCCACATGGCCCGTGACCTGGGGCGCATTGGTGTCCGCGGTTTTACTTGCAGTCATGGCCACTCCCCATGACGGTCTGCCACCATGCGTCGACCGCGCGCGCGAGCGCCTCCTCGTCCCCGTCGTTCTCGATGACGTGGGTGGCGTGCGCGCGCAGGTAGTCGTCCGTGGCCTGGCGTGCCACGCGGGCGTCGAAGTCCTCGCCGTCCATGCCGCGGCCACAGGCGCGCTCGCGGCGAAGCGAAAGCGGGGCGCAGACCACCAGGACGTCATCGGCCAGGGGCAGCAGGTCCTCCACGCGGTCGAGCAACGGGACCTCCACGACCGCAAGCGCGGGCTTGGTTGCCGCACAGCACGAGTTGGTAAGGATCTGCGCCAGGCGCTCGCGGATGGCCGGCATCTCGATGGCCTCGAGGCGCTCCGTGGCTTCTGCCGAGGCAAACGCACGCACGGCAAGGCCCAGGCGGTCGAGCTCGCCCGACTCTGGGTCAATGAGGTCATCGCCGAACTCGGCGGCCACCTGCGCAAGTACGGGGCTGCCACTCTCGAGCACCTCTCGAGACACCTGGTCCAGATCACACAGCCAGGCGCCGCGCTCGTGGAGCATGCGCGCCACGGTCGACTTGCCCGAGGCGATGCCGCCCGCAAGAAACGTCGTATGCATGGGCTCACGCCTTTCCGTCAAAGCGGGCGTGGCACCTGGGGCACGTGATGCGCACCTTGCCCTTGCCGCGTGGGATGCGGACGCGCTGGCCACAGGAGGGGCAGATCAGGTGCACGTAGGCGCGGGTCTCGCGCATGGTGCCCACAGGATTGGCAAGAAACGGGATCACCGGTCCCGTTGCCTTGATGACCCGGGCGTTCTCGAGGCCACGCGCGCCCACGTTCTTGGACGTGATGCGGAACCACGAGCAGCCAAGGAGCACGAGCGCCAGCACCGACAGCCACGTGGTGTGCACGAACAGATCGATGATGACGAGAAGCACGGCGACGTTGGTGCAGGCGCCCGACAGCTCGTCGGCGCCGTTGCGGCCCCTCGCCCACTCGAGCATCTGCCTCTGCGACGCCTCCATGCGCCTCTTGAAGTCTCCCCTTGCCATGTCTCCCCCAGTACGAACGAGTGTGCTGATTCTTAATTCTACCCAGTGCGGACGGAGCCGCTTCGTTACCCGTCCGTATGACACCAAGACGTGACACGATGTTCGCCCCCATGCGAGACAAAAAACGGGGCCGCCCGATTGGGCGACCCCGCAGTCAAGCTATGGAGCCTAAGGGCTACTCGGCGTCAGCGGCCTCGTCCTCGGGCTTGTCCATCGGCGTGACCTCGACCTCAAAACCGAGGGTCTCGGCGGCAGCCTTCATGGACAGGGAGATGCGACGACGGTCGAGGTCGATCTCCATGACCTTGACCTGCACCTTGTCGCCAACCTTGCAGACCTGCGCGGGGGCGTCGACGTGCTGCTTGGCCATCTCGGAGATGTGGACCAGGCCCTCGATGCCGTCACCAAGGTCGACGAAGGCGCCGAACGGCACGAGCTTCGTGACGGTACCCTCGACGATGGCGTCGACCGGGTACTTCTTGACGAGGGAGCGCCAGGGATCCTCGGTGGTCTGCTTGAGACCCAGGGAGATGCGCTCGCGGTTCAGGTCGACGTCGAGCACCTGGACCTCGACCTCCTGGCCGACCTTGACGACCTCGGAGGGGTGGTTGACGTGGTTCCAGGAGAGCTCGGAGATGTGAATCAGGCCGTCGATGCCGCCGAGGTCGACGAAGGCGCCGAAGTCGACGATCGAGGAGACCGTGCCCTTGAGGCGCATGCCCGGCTGGAGCTTCGAGAGGATCTCGGAGCGCTCGGCCTTGCGAGCCTCCTCGAGGACGACGCGACGGGAGAGGACGACGTTGTTGCGGTTGCGGTCCATCTCGATGACGCGGGCCTCGATGCGGGTGCCGAGGTAGGCGTTGAGGTCCTTGACGCGACGGAGGTCGACGAGGGAGGCGGGCAGGAAGCCGCGCAGGCCGATGTCGAGGATGAGACCGCCCTTGACGACCTCGATGACCTCGCCCTCGACGTTCTCGCCGGCGTTGAACTTCTCCTCGATGCGGTTCCACGCACGCTCGTACTCGGCGCGCTTCTTGGACAGGACGAGACGGCCGTCCTTGTCCTCCTTCTGGAGCACGAGGGCCTCGATGGTGTCGCCAAGGCTCACGATGTCGGCGGGGTTGGCATCCTTGCGGATGGAAAGCTCGCGGACGGGGATAACGCCCTCGGACTTGAAGCCGATGTCAAGCAGGACCTCATCGCGCTCGATCTTGACAACGGTGCCCGTGACAAGATCGCCCTCGTCGAAATCGGTGATGGTGCCGTCGATGAGGTTGTTCATCTCCTCGTTGGACACATCGTCTAGCGAGAAAACGGACGAGTTCTGAATCTCACTCAAAGGTGGACCCCTTTCGAAAACGGGGCCCCGATGCTCATGCGCATCGCCTGCAGCAGCTCCGGGCCAGATGCTCGCCCACAGCCACCGGCTTGGATTTACATCGCTCGGGGGCCGACAGATATGGCGTGTGAGCGTCCGAACTCACACGTTTTGATAGGATACCTGCCCCACCTACCACATTTCAAGGCATTTTGCAGCATTCGACGGCTTTTTTCATAGCCGTAACAAGGCGCGACGGCGCCGAGGCTGCCCGGCTGCGTCAGCCGACGACGTTGAGACGGTCGACAAGGGCCGGCAGGGCGTCTGCGAGCTCGCTCATGGGCCCGCTCCAGGCGGCGCGGCCGGGGCGCGCGTGGCCCACGTAGGCCGTGGGCATGCCGATGTCGGGGCGCGGGAAGTCGCGCTTGGCGTCGTTGCCCACCATGAGGCACTCCTCGGGGGCAAGGCCGAGCGAGGAGACGAACTCCTCGTAGTAGCGGGCGCGGGGCTTGAGGCGCGTCGAGTTGCCCATGTGGCTCACGCGGGCAAACGGCATGTCGGAGATGTGCGCCCAGCCCATGCGCGTGCGGATGCAGACTTCCGAGAAGCTCGGGTTCGTGGCGAGCGCCACGGCAAGGCCCATGGAGCGTGCACACTCGATGGCCGCGATGCCGCCCTCCTTGGGGCGCGCCGAGACGATGCCGCCGCGGCGGCGGGGCAGGACGTTTTGCTCGTAGTAGGAGATGGCGTCCGTGATGGCAGGGTCTGCCATGGGCACGCCCGTGAGCCGCTCGATGGTGGCCGAGAACAGCTCCAGGTTCGTGAGGCCGTCCGTGCGGGCGTCGCTCGCAATCGCGAGGTAGGCGCGCGCCCAGGCCCCGCCAAAGGCGAGCGCGGACGTACCGGAGATCTGCGACAGGATGCGCGAGACGTCGGCGATGTAGGCGGTCATGAAGGCCGTGAGGTTGATGTCGAGCAGCGTGTCGTCCATGTCGAACAGAACGGCCTTGATCATGTGACCCCCCCCCCTTTAAGTGTCCGAGGTCCCATTCTACCCACGGCGCGCCCAAGCAGTCGCGAGGCTGGGCGTCCGGGCGGGTGCGCTCCCCTATCCCTCGAAGCCCTCGTCGACGAGCAGCGTGGAACGTGGGGCAGTTGCGGCGGCCACGGCGAGCTCGTCGCAGCGCTCGTTGAGCGCAGCGCCATTGTGGCCGCGGACCCAGACGAAGCTCACGTCGTGCGGCTCCATGGCGGCAAGCAGGCGCATCCACAGGTCGGGGTTCTTCACGGGCTCCTTCTTGGCGTTCTTCCAGCCGCGACGGCGCCAGCCATCCACCCAGTGCTTGTTGAAGGCGTTCACCACGTACTGCGAGTCGCTGTGGACCTCCACCTCGCAGGGCCGCTTGAGCGCCTCGAGTCCGGCGACGACGCCCATAATCTCCATGCGGTTGTTCGTCGTCCTCGCGTAACCGGCCGAGAGCTCGCGCTCGTGCAGCGCGCCCGCCGGGTCCGTGTACCGAAGCACCGCGCCGTAGCCGCCCGGCCCGGGGTTTCCTCGGCTCGAACCGTCCGTGTAGAGAATGACCTTCATGTACGTCCAATCCCGCGCCCGCGCGCATGACAAAGGGACCCGTCCCCAATGGCAGTTCCCAATGGCACCCGAGTCTAGCGCAGGCGGCACGCAAACCCTATAGTTAGCCTTAGCTAACACTTTGTAGGGAGGCACCATGCTTGCGCACATGAGAGAGAAGATCTGGGGCGAGAACCACAGCGGCCACAAGGGCGGCCTGGAAATCCTACGCTGGGTGGGCCCGGGGCTTCTCGTGACCGTGGGGTTCATCGACCCGGGCAACTGGGCCACGAACATGGCCGCGGGCTCCACGTACGGCTACGGCCTGCTGTGGGTCGTGACGGCATCGACCCTCATGCTCATCATGCTGCAGCACAACGCCGCGCACCTGGGCATCGTCACCGGCGAGTGCCTGGCGGAGAGCTGCGCGCACCACCTGCCCCGGCCCCTCGCCCGCCTTGTGCTCGCGAGCGCCTGGCTCGCGTGCGTGGCCACGATGATGGCCGAGGTGCTCGGTGGCGGCATCGCCCTGCAGATGCTGCTGGGGCTTCCCGTGCGCCTCGGTGCCGCCATCGTGGCGGCGGCGTCGGCCGCGCTTCTGCTCACGAACTCCTATCGCAGGGTCGAGCGCTGGATCATCGGGTTCGTGTCGCTCATCGGCATCTCGTTTCTCGCAGAGATCGCGATGGTGCGCGTGGACTGGCCGACCGCAGCCGTGGGATGGGTGGCACCGAGCATGCCGGCGGGATCTGCGGCCATCGTCGTCTCCGTGCTGGGGGCCGTCGTGATGCCGCACAACCTGTTCCTACACTCGGAGGTCATCCAGAGCCAGCACTTCGAGGGGCAGGGCGAGAAGGTCATCCGCGAGCGGCTCGACCACGAGTTCGTGGACACGCTGCTGTCCATGGGCATCGGCTGGGCGATAAACAGCGCCATGGTGGTGCTCGCCGCCTCGACGTTCTTCTCGGCGGGCGTGCAGGTGGACGACCTGGCGCAGGCGGCAGCCACGCTCGAGCCCATGCTGGGGCCGGCCGCACGGATCATCTTTGCGCTCGCGCTGCTGTTTGCGGGCCTCGCGAGCTCGGTCACGGCCGGCATGGCGGCGGGCACGGTGTCTGCGGGCATAGCAGGCGAGCCCTATGACATCCACGACCGCCACAGCTCTCTGGGCGTCGTGGGATGCTTCGCGGGTGCGCTCGTGGCCCTTCTGCTCGTGGACGACCCGTTCGACGGCCTGCTGTGGAGCCAGGCGCTGCTGTCCCTGCAGCTGCCCATCACGGTGTTCGCGCAGATATGGCTCACGAGCAGCCCTCGCGTCATGGGACGCTATGCGAACGGGCTTGTGCTCAAGGCCATGCTCGCGCTCATCGGCCTCGTGGTGACGGCGCTGAACGCCGTGCTGCTCGCAGGGGCGTAGGCGGGCAGCCGCGAGAGGCTCCCGCCCGCCGGCTGCAAACTGCGCAGGATTAGCCTCGGGAGGGGCCGATTTCGCCCAGCCAAGGCTAAAGCTGCGTAGTTTGCGCGGCCGGCAGCAAGCGGTGGCGCTCCCCTACTTCGCGGCGGCCCAGTCGGCGCCGTAGGAGACCTCGGCCACGAGCGGAACCCGCAGCTTCACGACGCCCTCCATCGTCTCCTTAACGAGGCTGCTCATGGCCTCGAGCTCGCCTTCGGGCACCTCGAAGTCCAGCTCGTCGTGGATCTGCAGGATGAGCTTGCTCTTGAGGCCCTCGGCGCGCATGCGCTCGTCCACGGCGATCATGGCGAGCTTGATGATGTCGGCCGCGCTGCCCTGCATGGGGTGGTTCATGGCCGTGCGCTCGCCAAAGCTGCGCATGTTGGCGTTGCGCGCGAGAATGTCGGGCACGTGGCGCTTGCGGCCATACATCGTCTGCACCCAGACGTTTCGCTTGGCCATCTCGACCGTGCCGTCGAGGTAGGTGCGCACGCGTGGGTAGGCGGCGAAATAGCGGTCGATCATCTCCTGGGCCTCGCGGCGGCTGATCCCCAGCGACGTGGAGAGGCCGTAGGCCTGCTGGCCGTAGACGATGCCGAAGTTCACGGCCTTGGCGCGGCTGCGCATCTCGGGCGTGACCTCGCTAACCGGCACGCCGAACACGCGCGCGGCCGTCTCGGCGTGGAAGTCTTCGCCCTCGCAGAAGGCCGCGACGAGGTGCTCGTCGCCCGAGAGGTGCGCAAGCAGGCGCAGCTCGATCTGGGAGTAGTCGCACGCGAGAAACACGCTGCCCGGCGCCACGGTGAACGCCGTACGCACGCGATGCCCCAGCTCGGAGCGGGTGGGGATGTTCTGCAGGTTGGGGTTGGAGCTCGAGAGGCGACCCGTGGCGGCCACGGTCTGGTTGAGGCTCGTGTGGATGCGGCCGTCCGCCTTGATGAGCGCGGGCAGCGCGTCCAGGTAGGTCGAGCGGATCTTGGCCTTCTCGCGGTAGCTCAGCACCTCGGCCACGACGGGGCTCGTGCGCGCGAGCTCGTCGAGGACCTTGGCGTTCGTGGAGTAGTAGCCGCGCTGCGTCTTCTTGAGACCGGCCGTGGGAAGGCCCAGGTCGTCGAAGAGCACGCCGGAGAGCTGCATGGGGCTGTCGATGTTGAACTCGCGGCCCGCGGCCTCGAAGATGCGCTGGCGGCTCGCCTCGATGTCGACGCCGAGCTCGGCGGACTGGGTGGCGAGCACGGCGGGGTCCACGTGCATGCCCGTGCGCTCCATGCGCGCGAGCACGCCTACGAGCGGCATCTCGATGTCTGCCATGAGCGAGGCCGAGCCGTCCTTCTCGAGGGCGCCGATGAGCACGGGCACGAGCAGACGCGCGGCCTGGGCCGTGACGGCGGCCATGGGCTCACCATCTGCGGGGGCGGGCAGCTCGCCGGTGAGGTAGCACTCGGCGACGTCGGCGACGGCGTAGGCGCCCTTCGAGGAGTCGAGCAGATAGGCGGCGATACCGACGTCGAACAGGTGCGCGGGGTCGCAGTGGGCGGGATCAAAGGGCTCGCCGTCCTCGTTTGCCACGGGAGGCTCGGACGAGTCCACGGGATAGACGGCGTGCATGAGGGCCTTGACGTCGCCAGACGCGACGCGCCAGCACTCGAGCGCGTGGACGATGAGGGAGCGGGCGTCCTGGCCCTCGAGAAGCCCGGCGCCGGCCGCGCACGACGCCCAGACGGCGAGCTCGGGCTCAAAGAGGGTGCCCTGCTCAGAGGCATCGACGAGGGAGAGGCCCAGCCACTCGCCTGCCTCGCCGGCGTCCCACAGTGCCTCGGCAAGGGCGGGTGCGTCCAGGCGCTCGTCGGGCTCGAAGGCCGCAGCAGAGGCGGGGGCGGCGCCGGAGCCGGCCAGGGCCAGCACGCGGCCCGTCATGCCCGTGAAGCCCAGGCTCGCGAAGGCAGAGCGGACCGTCTCGGGGTCGAACGTGGGGAACTTGGCCGAAGCCAGGTCGCAGTCGATGGGGGCATCCGTGCGGATGATGGCGACCTTGCGGGAGAGCAGCGCGTCGTCGATGTGGGCGCGCAGGTTCTCGCCCATCTTGCCCTTGACCTCGTCCGCGTGGGCGATGACCTCGTCGAGCGAGCCATACTGGCAGATGAGGGCGCTCGCCTTCTTGGGGCCGATGCCCGGGACGCCGGGGATGTTGTCGGAGGAGTCGCCCTTGAGACCGTAGAAGTCGGGGACGAGGGCGGGCGTGATGCCGTGGTAGAGGTCGTCGACGCTCTCCGGCGTCATGATCGAGACGTCCGAGACGCCCTTGCGCGTGGAGACGACGTTGACGTGGTCGGTGACGAGCTGGTACATGTCACGGTCGCCGGTGACGAGGTACATGTCGTAGCCGGCCGCCTCGCCTCGGCGGGCGAGCGTGCCGAGAATGTCGTCGCCCTCCCAGCCCTCGAGCTCGCAGACGGGGACGTCCATGGCGCGCAGCAGGTCCTTCACCATGGGGAACTGCTCGTGAAGCACGGGGTCCATGGGCGGGCGCTGCGCCTTGTACTGGGGCAGCATCTCCATGCGCACGCGGGGCTTGCCCTTGTCGAACGCGCAGATGACGCCGTCGGGGCGAAACGTCTCCACAAGCTTCACGAACATGGAGACGAAGCCGAAGATGGCGTTCGTGTGCCGGCCGTCCGGCGCGGTCATCGTGGGCGGGATGGCATGGAACGCGCGGTGCATGAGCGAGTTGCCGTCCACGACGGCGATCGTGCGGCGCGGGACCTGGTCAGTCGTCGCGGGCGCCGCCGGCGCCTCCGTTGCCTCTAGCTGCAAGTCGTTGCTCTCGTCTGTCATGTGGGTGCCTCCTCGTCGCATGTGTCGGCATCCATTGTACGTGCCAAGCCGGACACGCGAGCAGGCGGGGCGAGGACCCACAGGCCCTCTCCAACTCCCTCTGAGACAACTTGGCGCCCCACCCGCAGCCGGCCGCCGGTCCTTCGCTACTTCCCCGCGCCTGGGCACAGGTCGACCATGGGGCACTCGCCGCAGCGCGGCGCCTTGGCGCCGCACACCTCGCGCCCAAAGCGGATCCACTGGTGGTTCACGTCTCGCCAGTACTCGCGCGGCAAGATCTTCAGCAGGTCCTGCTCGGTCTTGAGCGGCTCCTTCTCGTGCGTCTTGGGGCTCAGCGCCAGCCTGTGGGCGATGCGGTTCACGTGCGTGTCCACCGCGATGCCCTCCACGATGCCAAAGCTCACGTTGAGCACGATGTTGGCGGTCTTTCTCCCCACGCCCGGCAGCCTCGTGAGCTCGTCCATCGTGTGGGGCACCTCGCCGCCAAACTCGCTCACGATCATCTGCGCCGCCTCGACAGCGTGCCTCGCCTTGCTCTTGTAGAACCCCAGGCTGCGAATGACGCCCGCGACCTCCTCGGGCGAGGCGGCGGCGAGCGCCTCGGGCGTGGGCCAGCGATCGAACAGCGCCGGCGTCACCTTGTTCACCTGGGCATCGGTCGTCTGTGCGGAGAGCAGCACGGAGATGGCGAGCCGATAGGGGCTCCCATGGTCCAGGAAGCACTCCACGGGCCCATACATCGCGTTCAGCCTCTCGCAGAACTCGACGGCCCTCTCCCGCTTCGCGGCGTTCGTCTCGCGCGGCATCTCGCGCTCCCCTCTCCAAATAAAAGCCCCGGGCGCGGCGGCAGACCTCACCGCGCCCGGGACTCTCTCCAAAAGCTAGTTGGAGCTCGACGGACCGTACGTGCTCAGCATCTCGTCAATCGTCAGGAACTTGTAGCCCTGCTCCCTGAGCTTGGGCAGGGCGATCTTGAGCGCCTCGACCGTCTGGGAGCGGTCGCCGCCGCCGTCATGCATGAGCACGACGTTGCCCGGCTGGGCGCTCATGATCGCCTCGGCGATCTTGTCGGCTCCCGGACGCCTCCAGTCCTCGGTGTCGATGTTCCAGCCCACCTCGGCCGTGCAGTGGCCCTTGAGCGTCTCCACGAGGCTGCCGTAGTAGTTGCCGCCCGGCGCGCGCAGCACGTGCGTCACGCTCGTGCCCAGGACGTCCTCGATGGCCTTGAAGCCCTTGTCGACCTCGCCCACCTGCTCGTCGGCGGTCATGAACGTGAGGTTGACGCCCTGTCCCGAGCCGCTCGCGTGGTCCCACGTGTGCGAGCCGATCTGGTTGCCCTCGGCCACGATGCGCTCGACCACGTCGGCGTTCTCGGCAACCTGGTTGCCGATCTCGAAGAACGTCGCATGGGCGTCGTTCTCCTTGAGCACGTCGAGGACCTCGGAGGTCGTCGTGGGCCACGGGCCGTCGTCGAACGTGAGGGCAATGACCTTGTCGCCGTTCGTGTTGACGTTGAAGACGGAGAAGCCGGCGTCAACGGGCTGCTTGGTGACCTCGGTCACGGACTTGCCGGAGACCTTGCCGGTCCTGGTGACCTGCTCGCCGTCCTCGCCGTCGGAGTAGACGTGGAACGGCGCCACGTAGTAGGACGAGGGGGAGCTCGTGTCCTGGCCGCCCTGGCCGTGGGCGATGGTCTCGGTCGTCTCGGTGTAGTCCTCGTCCACGTCGTTGCCGTCGGAGAACTCAACCGTGGAGTGGCGCGGCACCACGGTCATGGGGTCGCTCGTCACCGTTCCGTTGAGGTTGGCCTCGAACTGGTCGCCGCCGCCCTCCTGCGCCACGGAGCCGTCCACGGCGATGAGGTTGCCGGCCTTAGGCGTGGCCCAGCCCTCCTTCACGAGGTCGGCGAGCGTGGAGCCGGCGTGCACCATGTGCTCCACGCCGTCGACGCTCACGCGATAGATGGGCGGGTTGAGGTAGAGGAACGCCCCTCCGCCCACGAGCACCACCAGCGCGACGAGGATCACCACGACCACCGGCACGCGGCGGCGACGCTTCTTGGGAGCGCCCGGCACGCCCTGGCCCGAGCCGGCACGTCCCGCGTGCGCGGACCCCACGCGCTCGGGCGTCATACCCACGGCGCCATGGGCCGCGCCGCCCACGTAGGGGTTGTCCTCTACGGGCGCATAGGACGCGGGCTCGGGATCGCCGGGCGTCCCGTAGGGCGCGGGCTCGAAGCCGTCGTCCGCATAGGGGTTACCCTCGACGGGCGGGACGTAGGCCCCCGCCTGGGGCGCACGCTGCGTCGCAGGCTCGCCAGCCGCCTGGCCGCCCGCAACGCCCGTATCAAAGCGGCTGCCTTGCTGCAGCTCGCCATCCTTCTTGAAGTGTCTGGCCACGATGGCCCTCCTCGCTCAACTCACTCCATATGTGCTCATCATCGTAGCAGCCGAGCAACCTATGGGCTCCACCCGTTTTTCTCGAAATGCCCCGCGCGATGCCCCGGCCGCCCGCAAGCCGTTCTCGCAAATGCCTCACGCTCGAATCTGTTTGGCCGCACGCGAGAATCCCCCGCGTATCAAAGGGTTAATTCCGCCGTAATATTGCCTCGCTAGAGTATTGCGACGTCAGGGATCCAAGTTCTCACGAAGAGAAAGCGAGTCCACATGGCTTCTAAGGTCACCGAGGAGTACGGCAGCCTGGTGTTCAGCGACTCCGTCATGCGCGAGCGCCTGCCCAAGCCCACCTACAAGGAGCTCTCCCGAGTCATCAAGGAGGGCAAGGCTCTCAACCTCGACATCGCCAACGAGGTTGCCCACGCCATGAAGGAGTGGGCGCTCGAGAAGGGCGCCACCCACTACACCCACTGGTTCCAGCCGCTCACGGGCATCACGTCCGAGAAGCACGACGCGTTCATGGAGCCCACGGGAGACGGCCGCGCGCTCGAGACCTTCGCGGGCAAGGCGCTCATCCAGGGCGAGCCCGACGCCTCGAGCTTCCCCTCCGGCGGCCTGCGCGCCACGTTCGAGGCCCGCGGCTACACGGCCTGGGACCCCACCTCCCCCGCCTTCATCAAGGATGAGGTCCTCTGCGTCCCCACGGCGTTCATCTCCTACACCGGCCAGGCGCTCGACAAGAAGACCCCGCTGCTACGTTCCTGCGTGGCGCTCGACGGCCAGGCCAAGCGCGTGCTGAAGCTCTTTGGCAAGGACGTCAAGAGCGTCACCACCACCGTGGGCCCCGAGCAGGAGTACTTCCTCATCAAGGAGGAGGACTACGCGGCCCGTCCCGACCTCATCATGTGCGGCCGCACGCTGTTCGGCTGCGAGCCGGTCAAGGGCCAGGAGCTCGAGGAGCACTACTTCGGCGCCATCCGCCCCACGGTCAACGAGTTCATGAAGGAGCTCGATGACGAGCTGTGGAAGCTCGCCGTGCCCGCCAAGACCAAGCACAACGAGGTGGCCCCCTGCCAGCACGAGCTCGCCCCCATCTTCGAGACGAGCTCCAAGGCCATCGACCACAACCTGGTCACGATGGAGAAGATGAAGATCATCGCCTCCCACCACGGCCTCACCTGCCTGCAGCACGAGAAGCCCTTCGACTACGTCAACGGCTCGGGCAAGCACAACAACTGGTCCATCTCCGCAGACGGTAAGAACCTGCTCGACCCGTCTGACACGCCCGAGGACAACCTGCAGTTCCTCGTCTTCCTCTCCAGCGTCATCGCCGCGGTTGACGACTACCAGGACCTCATGCGCGCAAGCGTGGCCTCGGCCGGCAACGACCACCGTCTGGGTGCCAACGAGGCGCCTCCCGCGATCGTCTCCATCTTCCTGGGCGATGACCTGGCCGCCGTCGTGGACGCGCTCATCAACGACAAGCCCTACTCGAGCCACCCGCGCGAGAAGATGGACCTGGGCGTTCCGCAGCTCGCCGACCTCACGAAGGACAGCACGGACCGCAACCGCACCTCCCCGTTCGCGTTCACGGGCAACAAGTTCGAGTTCCGCATGTGCGGCTCGCAGCAGAACCTGTCCGACCCGAATATGGTGCTGAACACCGCCGTGGCCGAGCAGCTCGACCGCTTCGCCACCGACATGGCCGACGTCGCCGAGTGCGACTTCATCGTCGCCGCCCTCGCCTGGGTCAAGAAGACGCTCACCGACCACCAGCGCATCATCTTCAACGGCAACGGCTACTCCGACGAGTGGCCCGCGGAGGCCGAGAAGCGCGGTCTGCTCAACATGCGCACCACGCCCGACGCCCTGCCCTGCCTCGTCGCCGAGAAGAACCTCAGGCTGTTCGAGAAGTACCACGTGGCCTCCTCCGACGAGATGCACGCCCGCTACGTCTCCAAGGCCGAGCAGTACGCCAAGCTCCTGAACATCGAGGCCAACACGATGGTGTACATGACCAAGCACATGTACCTGCCGGCCCTGTTCGACTACTCCGGCGACATCGCCACGACCGTTGCCACGAAGGCCGAGCTTGGCATCGCCGCCAAGGCCGAGAAGACGCTCGTTCAGACGCTCACCGACGGCATCGACAAGATCACTGAGCTCGTCGCTGACCTGGAGAAGAAGAACGCCGCCGCCCAGGCCCTCGAGGACTGCACGGAGCAGGACAACGCCTACCGCGACTCCGTGATTCCTGCCATGGACGCCCTGCGCGCCGACGTCGATGCCATGGAGAAGGTCTGCGGCCACGACTACTGGCCAGTGCCCAGCTACAACAAGATCCTGTTCTACGTGTAACGGCGCACCGAAAGCCCGCTCGCCACGCATCCCCAGGAGGCCTCGCCCAACGGCGGGGCCTCCTTCTTTGGCATGCCATTGGGGACGGGTTCCGATGGCATGCCAGCGGAACCCGTCCCCAATGGCATGCCGTGCTAGAGTGGGGACCACAGCCGAGAGGAGAGGCCATGAGCGCAACGATGAGAGCCGTGAGGACCGAGGCAGACCAGGAGGAGCTCGCCGAGCTTGCCGCCCAGATCTGGGACGAGTACTGGCCCGCGCTCATCGGCGAGGCGCAGACGCGCTACATGGTCGAGCAGTTCCAGAGCCTGGGCGCGATTCGCCGTGACATGGCCGAGCACGCCTACGAGTACTGGTTCGTCATGGACGACGAGGGCCGCACGTGCGGCTACACCGGCGGCCACGTGGAGAGCGAGACCAATCGCTTCTTCATCTCGAAGATCTACCTCAAGGCAAGCGAGCGGGGACGCCACCTGGCGAGCGACGTCATCGCCTTCTACGTGGGGCTGTGCCGCGAGCGTGGTCTGCGAGCCATGTACCTCACGGTGAACAAGCACAACGAGCTGGGCATCCGCTGCTATCGCGGAAAGAGCTTCGACGTGATCGACGCCGTGGAGACGAGCATCGGCGAGGGCTTCGTCATGGACGACTACATCATGGAGAAGCGCGTGCCCGCCGCAGGCGCCGACATGCGCCTCATCGTCATGGACATCGACTCCACGCTCATAAACGAGGAGGTCATCGACCTGCTTGGTGACGAGGCGGGCGCGGGCGAGCGCATTGCGGGCATCACGGTGCGTGCCATGCGAGGAGAGCTCGACTTTGCCCAAGCGCTCAAGGAACGCGTGGGGCTGCTCGCAGGTCTTGACGAGGGCGTGTTCGACCGCGCCTACGCACGCGTGACGTTCACACCGGGCGCCCGAGAGCTCGTGGTCGAGGCACACCGCCGCGGCTGGAAGGTCGGCGTGGTGTCCGGCGGCTTTCACGAGGTGGCAGACCGCATTGTGGCCGCTGCGGGCATCGACTACTGCCTGGCGAACCGCCTGGAGGTTGCGGACGGGTACCTCACGGGCAGGCTCGCGAGCGGAATCGTCACGAAGCAGCGCAAGCTCGAGGCCCTCGAGCAATGGGCGGCAGAGCTCGGCATTCCTCTCTCGCAGACCATTGCCATGGGAGACGGCGCAAACGACATCCCCATGATCTTGGCGGCGGGCACAGGCATCGCCTTCTGCGCCAAGCCCAAGGTGCGCGCCGCGGCGCCGCACGCCATCGACGAGCGCAACCTCATGCGCGCGTTCGACATCATCGATAGCTCGGATCGAACGGCTCGCAACTCCTAGCGGGGGCACGCAAGAACCCCCTCTCGCCCCCTAGGGCAGCTCCCGCATCGACACGCCGGCGATGATCTCCGTGATGCCGTCGAACACAAGCGCGAGACCCGCGACGAGCATCACGAGCTCGGCCATCGCAAACGGCGAGGCAACCACGGCCGCACCAGCAAGCAGCGTGACCACGCCAATGACCATGCGCCACACCCAGCCCACGCCAAGCGCACGGCGAATGACGTTTGCCTCGATGACGTCGTTCACGCCCGTCACAAGCACGATGATGCCGATGAGCACGTAGACCACGGCCACGAACGCATCGGGCCACATGATGAGGCAGACGCCCGGAATGGCCTCCAGAAGGCCCATGAACAGGTCTGCCTGGCGCAGCCCCTCGGACGAGTGGCGCCAGCAGTTGGCAAGCGTCACGGCGCCCACGATGGCCAGCGTCCACCCAACGACCCGCACAATGAGCAGCGTGGCCCCAATGGGGCTCACGAACATCGCCACGCCCAGCACGAGCAGCGCCACCCCCATGAGGATGACCGTTGCCTTCGTGCGCTTGAACAGCCTCTCGAACATATCCATAGTTGCCTCCTTGTCAGGCTTATACCCAACAAGGCGGCAATGGTGCCAGGGTCAGCTGTCGCCGCCAGCGCCAGCGGCGGCCCCTCCCCTACGCGAGAAACGCCTTGAGGCCGATGATCACGAGCACGATGCCGCCCACGACCTGCGCGCGGTCTCCCAGCACCTCGCCGAGCTTGCGGCCCAGCACGAGCGACACCACGCAGCACAGAAACGTCGTGAGCGCGATGATCGGGGAGGCAACCCCGACGTTCACGGCCTGCGCGCGCAGGCTCACGCCCACGGCGAACGCATCGATGGCCGTGGCGATGGCCTGGGCAAGCACCGTGACGAACGTAAGGCGCTTCGCCACAGGGCCCGCGCCGCTCTCCTCGGGCTCGCCGTCCGCATCGCCCTTGCCCGTCAGGGCGCTCACGCCCTCACGAATCATGTTGCCGCCAACAAAGCCCAGAATGACGAGGGTAATGATGCCGGCGTAGGCCTCGATGACCTCGGCGGCCAGCCCTCCCAGCAGATACCCCGCCACCGGCATGATGCCCTGGAACAGCCCGAACATGATGGGCATGAGCATGAGCCTCGCACGCGACTCCGTTGCGTACACGAACGTGTTCGAGATGGTCACGGCAAACGCATCGGCAGAGAGCGCCACGCCCAACACGATGATCTCAACGAGGGTCAAAGCCTCATCCTCCAGGGACGCACAGCGGGCAAAACGTCGCTATGATACCCCGTCGGCACACAGTAAGCGCAGGTAAACTGCAGCGTCGAGGACGGTGACAGTTTGACCCCGTCCCCAAGTGTCACGCGCGCTCGCCGCGGGCGTCGGGCAGCGTCAGCAGCATGACGAGGCCCACCACGAGCAGGATGCCGATGGACAGCACACCGAGGTTGGCGCTGCCCGTGGCCGCGGTGATGACGCTCACGAGGAAGGTGCCCATGACGCTGGCGTAGCGGCCAAAGATGTCAAAGAAGCCGTAGTACTCGTTGCTGCGCTCCTTGGGCACGAGCTTGCCGAAGTAGCTGCGCGAGAGCGCCTGGATGCCGCCCTGGAACAGGCCCACGAGGATGGCGAGGATCCAGAACTCCGTGGCCGTCTGCAGCGCGAACGCCGCAAACAGGACGATGCCGCAGTACGCCACCACCGCAGCGATGATCATGCGCAGCGTGCCGAACTTGCCCGCGAGCTTGCCGTAGGCGATGGCCGAGGGAAACGCCACGAACTGCGTCACGAGAAGCGCCAGCACGAGCTGCGTGGAGTCGATACCCAGTGCCGCCCCGTAGCTCGTCGCCATGGAGATGACGGTGTGCACACCGTCGATGTAGAAGAAGAACGCCACCATGTAGACGATGAGCGTGCGGTCCTGCGCGATGGAGTGCATCGTCTTGGCAAGCCCGCGGAACGTGTCGGCGCAGATCTTGCCGAGCGTCTCGCCCTCCTCGCGCTCCTTGCCGTAGCGCTGTTTGTACGTGCGGATGAGCGGCAGCGTGAACGCGAGCCACCACAGGCCCGTGATCACGAACGACATCCTCGTGCACAGCATGGTGTCGAGCCTCAGGGCAGGACCGCCAAAGATGAGCGCCAGGCACACGATGAACGGCACCGTGGAGCCCACGTAGCCCCAGGCGTAGCCCGAGCTCGAGACCATGTCCATGCGCTCGTCGGTCGTGACGTCGGTGAGCATGGCATCGTAGAAGGTCATGGACGAGTTGAGGCCCACCGTGCACACCACGTAGGCCACGAGAAACGGCAACGCCCCCATGGGGATGGCCTGCGCAAAGCACAGCACGAGGCCCGTGAGAAAGAATCCGATGAAGAACTTGATCTTGTTGCCCGCGTAGTCTGCGAGAGACCCCAGCACGGGCATGAGCAGCGCCACGACGAGCGAGGCGATGGTCTGGGCGTTGGCCCAGGCGCTCACGAGCTCGGCCGCCGAGGCGCCCGTGTTGATGGCGTTGAAGTAGATGGGGACGATCGAGGTGTTGAGCAGCACGAGCGCGGAGTTACCCACGTCGTACATCACCCAGTTGCGCTCGAGCTTGGTGTACTTCGTCTTTGCCATGGGTTTCTCCCGTGCTCGCAGGGTCGCGCCGAGCGGCGCGCGTATAGACCATGGTAACGGTTGGCGAGCACACCGAACGTAAGCCTCCCGTAAACCGGCACCGCGCGCTGCCCAGTGGATACGAGCGCCGTGCGAGGGGGCATAATGGAGACAGTCACTCGGATGAAAGGACGACCATGCCCGCACTCATCACCCACCACCTGTTCGGAGAGCGCTCCGCCTCCCTGCTGCCGCAGGGCCTCATCACGAGCGAGGAGGAGCTTCTCGCGTTTCTTCTTGGCAACCAGGGGCCAGACCCCTTCTTCTTCCGCGTGCTCACCATGCCCGAGCGCGGCCAGAACGCCCGCCAGCTCGCCCACGAGATGCACGATGGGCGCATGACGCGCGCGTTCACGGCGCTGCGCGACGGGGTGGGCCACCTTCCCGAGGCAGACGCCGGCATCGGGCGCGCGTTCGCGCTCGGCATGCTGTCGCACTACGCGCTCGACCGCGCGGCGCACCCGTTCGTCTACGCCGAGCAGTACGCGCTCATCGACGCGGCCGATGACCTCTACGACGCGGACAGCGAGGTGCACGCCGTCATCGAGAGCGACCTGGACACGTGGATGCTGTGGAGCCTGCGCCACGCCACGGTGCACGACTGCCCGCCTGCCACCGAGCTCGCGCGCACCGAGCGCATCTGCCGCGTGGCCGGCGCGCTCATGAGCCAGGTTGCCTGGGCCACCTTTGGCATCGAGCTTCCCGCCACCGAGTACGCGGGCGCCGTGGCAGACATGGAGCTGTGCTACCGCGCCATCGAGCCGCACGGCTCGCTCAAGGCCGGCACCGTGGGGGGCCTGGAGCGCCTCGTGCGCTCCCACTCGTTGCTCGAGGCCCTCTCCCACCGCGTCTCCACGTCAGACGACTGCCCCGCGGCCAACCTGGAGCACCGCGAGTGGAAGAATCCCTTCACGGGCGAGACGAGCACCGAGTCGTTCCCCGACCGCTTCGACGCGGCGCTGCGCGGCTGGCCCGCGCTCGCGCTGGCGTTCACGCACGGCGGCGACGAGCTCCACGAGGCCGTGGCCGGCCTCAACTACTCCGGCACGCCGGACAGCGAGTAACAACGAGGGGCTCCCAAAAGCGTCGACACCTTTTGGGAGCCCCTTTTTTGACGCGCCAACGTGCCAACGGAACCCGTCCCCTTTGGCACGTCCCCCTTGGCACTACTCGTGGCGCTCCATGAAGTCCTCGACCGTGGCGTTGTACTGCTCGACGTGCTCGAGGTGGACGCAGTGCGTGCCCTCGAGAAGCGCCCACTCCGCCCCGGGGATGCCGTCGGCGATCTGCTTGGCAATGAGCGGGGTGCACTCGTCGGCCGTGCCGCTCGTCACGAGCGTGGGGATGCAGATGTCGCCGAGTTTGTCGACCACGCTCCAGTGGCTGAGCTTGCCCGTCACCACGAACTCGCTCATGCCCTGCATCGTGTGGTAGACCTCGTCGCCCACCGGGTCGGCGAAGGGCTTGCGCCACGCCACGGGACGCTCGTTCTCGGGCACGGCGGCCACGTGGCGGCGGTAGTACTCGGCGCTCGCGGCCTTGACCTCGGGGCGGTCGTAGTCTCCGTCCACGTCTGCCTGCGCCAGGGCCTGCTCCATCTCCTTGGGCAGGTAGGAGCGAAGGCGGATCGCCTCGGCAAGCCACAGGTCCATGTCGGCCGGCGAGCTCGCCACCGTCATGGACGCCACGCCGCTCGGGCGGTGCGTGGCGTACTGCAGCTCCAGCATGCCACCCCAGCTCTGGCCAAGCAGGTGCACGTGATCGAGCCCCAGGTGGCGGCGCAGCTCGTGGAGCTCCTCCTCGAACAGCTCGGCGCTCCACATGTCGGGGTTGCTCGGCGCCTTGGAGTAGCCGCAGCCGATCTGGTCGTAGTAGATGACCTGGCGGTGGTACTTGCGGGCAAGCTCGTCGAGGCTTCGCAGGTACCAGTGCGTGTTGCCGGGACCACCGTGAATGGTGAGCAGCGGCAGGCGGCCCAGGTCGTTCTCGCCCACGATCCTGTACCACGTCTTGTAGCCCTTGAAGGGCATGTAGCCCTCGACGACCTTGAGCTCCTCCATACGCCTCTCCCCTCGTTCGTCTCCTCGCAACAGGCACGTAACCACGCCCGTCCAACGCGGACCTATACTAGCCGCGAGAATTGCGGGCGCGCGCCAGGCCCGGGCCCATGTAACGATGCGATTACAGAAGCCGGACAGGAAGTGCGCCCTTCTCGCGTAAACCTATATTCATACTAGGCAAGTAGGAAATAGTTGCAACGCTCCCCCGAACGGGCGAGCGCCCCAGCGTGGCAGGCTCGCTTGCCATGCGCGACAGAAAGGATCGATCATGGACGCAAAGACCGTGCTCGACGCACCCATCAGCCGCCGCGCCATGCTCGTCGGCAGCGCCATCGCAGGGGCCGCCACGCTCGCGGGCTGCAAGAAGAGCGACTCGGACGGATCTGCCGCCTCCACAGGTGGCTCGAGCGACGCCGTGCTCTCCTACCACATCGAGAACCCCACGGGCATCGAGCCCTACACGCTCGAGGACGAGAACGCCGTTGCCGTGGCGTTCAACCTGTTCGACGCGCTCACCTACTACAACTACAAGACCAGCGAGCTCGAGGACCTCGTGGCCGAGAGCCACACCCACAACGACGACGACACGGTCTGGACGTTCAAGGTCCGCAAGGGCACGAAGTTCCACGACGGCAGCGAGGTCACGGCCAAGTCGTTCGCCTACGCCTGGAACCGCCTGTGCAGCCCCACCACGTCCGACCAGCCCTCGAACGTCTCCTACCACCTTGCCATGGTGAAGGGCTACGAGGACGTCACGGCCGGCACCGCCACCGAACTCGCGGGCGTCACCTGCCCCGACGACTACACGCTGCAGGTCGAGCTCTCCCAGCCTTACGCCGACTTCGACTACGTGTGTGCCGCCCCCGTGCTCTCGCCCATCCCGGAGGACGCCGGCGCCGGTGATGAGTACACCGCCTTTGCCCACTCCCCCATCGGCAACGGCCCGTTCAAGATGAAGGGCGACTGGGTTGACGGCCAGTACGTCGAGACCGAGGCGTTCGAGGACTACACCAACGGCGATGCGCCCAAGGTGGCCGGCGCTCGCTTCAACATCTACCGCGACTCGAACACCGCCTACAAGGAGCTCGACGCCGGCAGCCTGGACTGCTCGCTCGTGCCCATCACGGCCACGAAGAACGCCAAGGACTCCTACGGTGAGTCCGAGGACGGCTACACGGCCACGCCCGGCCACCAGTTCCTGGGCGGCACGATGCTCTACACGCAGTTCCTCGCCTTCAACGTGAACGACCCGCTCATGAGCGACGTCCGCGTGCGCCAGGCGCTGTCGCTTGCCATCAACCGCCAGGCCATCTGCGACGCCATCTACGAGGGCTCGGCCAAGCCCGCAGACGACATCATCCCCGAGGCCATCGACGGCTACCGCGAGGGCGCCTGGGCCTACGCCGCCTACGACCCCGACAAGGCCGCCCAGCTGCTCGACGAGGCGGGCTACCCCGCAGACGCAGATGGCAAGCGCAACATCTCGTTCAAGTTCATGACGAACGCTGCCAACACGCAGGACGAGTACCAGTCCATGCAGGCCGACTGGCAGAAGCTCGGCCTGGACGTGGAGATCGACAAGGTGGAGTACGCGGCCATGTACCAGTCCTACCTCGACGGCACCTACTCGGTGGGCGCCCGCGCGTGGTACGCGGACTACCCCATCGCCGACAACTACCTCTACCCGCTGTTCCACACGGGCAACGGCGACAACGTGAGCCACTTTGCCGACGACAAGTTCGAGAAGCTCATCGACGCCGCCCGTGCCACGGCCGACCACGACGGGCGCGTGGCCGCCATGCAGGCCGCCGACGACTACGTGGCAGACCTCGTGCCCTACGCGCCGCTCAACTACCGCTCGCTCGCCCGCTGCACGGACAAGCGCGTGGCCTCGCTCACGGTGACGCCGCAGATCCTGCCGCTTCTCTCCGAGGCAAGCATCTCCGAGTAACGCCCCAGGCATCCGCAAGCCAGCAAGGGTCCCGTCGTCGCCTCCGCGCGGCGTCGGGACCCCTTCTTTTCGCGCGTGGCCGTTCTCGGCCACGTTTTACGTGCGCAATCCATTCTCGGCCGTGTTTTACGCGTTTTTCGGCCGTTTGACGCGTAATTCGCGGCCTTCAACGCCTCGGACGCGTAATTCGTGGCCGAGAATGGCCAGCGATCGAGTCCTACTCGTGCGTCACACGCGTGTCGCCGTGGGCCCAGCCGTAGTTCATCTGCGCGCCGTCCGTGAAGCCAACGACGCCGGCCCCACTCGCGGGCACCACGATGACGCCGCCGTTGCCGCCACGGGCGTCCACGCCCGCAAGCATCGCCGCGGCGGCGTCCGACAGTGCCTCGCCGGCCATCGAGACGCGCGCATGCACCTGGTAGGCGGCCACCTCCCGGATGAACGTCTCGCCCGTGCCCGTGCAGCTCACGGCCACCGTCTGCCCGTTGGCGTAGGTGCCAGCACCGCAGAGGGGCGAGTCACCCACGCGGCCGGGCTGCTGGCCCGTGATGCCACCCGTCGACGTGCCGGCGGCGATGTGGCCGCGCACGTCTCGGGCAACCGCGCCCACGGTGCCATGGCGCGTCTCGGGATGGTCGTCGCCTGTCTCGTGCAGGGCCTTCCACTCCTCGAGCGCGGCGAGGCGTGCCGGCGTCACGAAGTAGTCGTTCTCCACCTGCTCGATGCCCCACTCGTCGAGAAGCTCAGGCGCGGGCTCGCCGAACAGCACGTGCGGCGTGCGCTCCATGACGGCACGGGCCACGTCGATGGGGTGCTTGGCCGTCGTGAGCCCGCAGGCCGCGCCCACGTTCCCGTCGCCAAGCATGAGGGCTGCGTCGAGCTCGGCGCGGCCCTCGAGCGTGAGCGCCGCACCGCGGCCGCAGTTGAAGCACGGCGCGTCCTCCATGACGTGTATCGCCGCGATCACGGCGTCCTCGGCAGGGCCGCCCTGCTCGAGGACCGCATAGCCCGCCTCAAGCGCACGGGCCAGCGCCTCGTCCGTCTCGGCCTTCTGGGCAGCCGTCATCTCGTGCAGGCGCCTGCCGGCACCGCCGTGGATGACGAGCAGCGGCCCCTCTCCTCCCGCCTCGACCACGTGTGTCCTCGCGCTTGTCTCGCCCATGCGGCTCTCCCCTCTCACAGACGCGGCCCCGCCGGCGAAAACCGACGGAGCCGCATGCATACGTTCGTATGGTCAGCTGGCGACTAGCAGATCTTGAAGACCCAGTTGTGCTTGTCCTCGATGGCGCCGGACTGGATGCCCGTGAGCGTCTCGCGCAGCTTCTTCATGACCGGGCCGCACTCGACGTGGCCGGCCGGGAAGACGACGGTCTCGTCGGCGCCGTAGACCTTGTTGTCGATCTCACCGACGGGCGAGATGACGGCGGCGGTGCCGCACATGCCGCACTCGGAGAACTTGCCGCTCTTGACCTCGGCCCACTCGACGGGGCGGTTGTCGACGGTCATGCCGAGGTCCTCAGCGACCTGGACGAGCGAGCGACGGGTGATGGAGGGCAGGATGGAGTCGGTGTGGCTCTTGGGGACCACGAGCGTGTTGCCGTCAACGAACAGCACGTTGGCGCCACCGGTCTCCTCGACGTAGGTGCGGGACTCGGAGTCGAGGTAGAGGTTGTCGGCATAGCCGGTGGCGTGGGCCTCGACGGAGGGCTTGAGGCTCATGGCGTAGTTCAGGCCGGCCTTGATGTTGCCGGTGCCGTGGGGCGCGGCGCGGTCGTACTCGGAGATGCGCAGCTTGACGGCCTTGAGGCCACCCTTGTAGTAGGGGCCCACCGGCGTCACGAGGATGCGGAAGGTGTACTCGGGGGCAGGGGCCACGCCGATGACGTTGCCGGAGCCGATCATGAACGGGCGCACGTAGAGCGTGGCGCCGGAGCCAAAGGGCGGCACCCACGCGGCGTTGGCCTTGACGACCTGCTTGACGGCCTCAACGAAGCGCTCCTTCGGGAAGGGCGGCATCTCGAGGCGCTGGGCGGAGTCATACATGCGCTGGGCGTTCTGGTCCGGGCGGAAGCAGACGATGTCGCCGCTCTCGGTGGTGTAGGCCTTGAGGCCCTCGAAGACCTCCTGGCAGTAGTGGAAGATGCCGCCGCACTCGGAGACGTGCATGGTGTGGTCGCCGGTCAGACCGCCCTCGTCCCACTCGCCGTCCTTCCAGTGGGCCTCGTAGCTGTAGTCGGTCTGCATGTAGCTGAAGCCAAGGCTGCCCCAGTCCAGGTCCTTCTTCTCAACTGCCATTGCACGCGCTCCTTACGAAGTTTCCGATCTTTTCGCCTTGAGTAGCGATTGGAGACCAAGTCTAGACCTTTTCGCACTCGAGACGAGCCGCCGCCCCGTTATGTTACGCGCGGGTAACAGGACGCCCGCCGGCCGCGAATGAGCAGCCAGCGGGCGCGACGTGACACGTGGGGACGGGGTCAAACTGTCACCGTGCCAAGGGAACCCGTCCCCAATGGCATGCCAAGGGAACCCGTCCCCAATGGCGCGATGGCGCGGCTACAGGTCCTGCAGGGCCACCACGTCGAGCGAGCCGGCGCGGGCCGTGCGGATGGCCTCGGTCATGGCCTGGGCGCCGGCGAGCGTCGTGACGTTCGTGACGCGGTAGCGCACGGCGAGCTGGCGCAGCGCGTAGAAGTCACCGCGGGTCTCGTGGCCGCCGGGCGTGTTGATGATGAGCTGGATATCGCCGCCGGAGAGCATCGTGGCGATGTTGGGGCGCATCTCGCTCGCGCGGCGAACCGGCTTGCAGTCGATACCGGCCGCACGCAGCGCCTTGGCCGTGCCCGTGGTGCCCACGAGCTCAAAGCCCATGCCCACCAGGTCGCGGGCCACGCCGATGATGGCGCGCTTGTCGCGGTCGCGCACGGAGATGAACACGCGCCCCTTCGTGGGAAGCCCGTAGCTGATGGCAAGCTGCGTCTTGGCGTAGGCCGCCGGGAACGTCTTGGCCACGCCCATGACCTCGCCCGTGGACTTCATCTCCGGGCCCAGCGTCATGTCGGCGCCCGGGAAGCGGTCGAACGGCAGCACGGCCTCCTTGCAGGCGAAGTAGCCAAACGTGCGGTCCTCGGGCGGCAGGTTCAGCTCGGAGAGCTTCTTGCCGGCCATGAGCAGCGCGGCCATGCGCGCGAGCGGCACGCCGGTGGACTTGGACGAGAACGGCACCGTGCGGCTGGCGCGCGGGTTGAGCTCGATGACGTAGAGGCGCCCGTTGTGCACGGCGTACTGGACGTTGAGCGCGCCCACGACGTGGCAGGCGGCCGCGAGCTTGTGGGTGGTCTCGCGAATCTCGGCGATCATGGAGTCGGCGAGCGAGTAGGGCGGCATGCAGCACGCGGAGTCGCCGGAGTGGATGCCGGCCTCCTCGATCTGCTCGAGCACGCTGCCCACGTAGCAGTCCTCGCCATCGGCCAGCGCGTCCACGTCCAGCTCGACGGCCGAGTCGAGGAAGGCGTCGAGGTAGATCGGGTGGTCCTTGGAGACGCGCGTGGCTGCCTCCATGTAGCTCTTGAGGTGGCGCTCGTCGTAGGCGATGACCATGCCGCGGCCGCCCAGCACGTAGCTGGGGCGCACCAGCAGCGGGAAGCCGATGCGGTGGGCAACCTCGACGGCCTGCTCGTAGGTCTCGGCCACACCCGACACCGGGTAGGCGATGCCCAACTCGTCGAGAAGGGCGCTGAAGCGCTCGCGGTCCTCGGCCAGGTCCAGGGCGTCAGGCTGCGTGCCCATGATGGGGACGCCGGCGGCCTTGAGGCGCGCGGCCAGGTTGATGGGCGTCTGGCCGCCGAGCGTGCAGATGACGCCCTCGGGCTGCTCCACGTCCACGATGTCCATGACGTCCTCGAACGTGAGCGGCTCGAAGTAGAGGCGGTCTGACGTGTCGTAGTCGGTCGAGACGGTCTCGGGGTTGCAGTTGACCATGACCGTCTCGTAGCCCTCGTCGTGCAGGGCGTAGGCGGCGTGGCAGCAGCAGTAGTCGAACTCGATGCCCTGGCCGATGCGGTTGGGGCCGGCCGAGAGGATCATGACGCGCGGCTTGTCGGTGGCGCGGCGCTCGCTGGGGCCCCACTCGTAGGTCTTGTAGTGGTAGCTCGTGCGCGCCGGGAACTCGCCGCCGCAGGTATCGACGGTCTTGATGGCGGGCTCCACGCCCTTGGCCTTGCGCCAGGCGCGCACCTCGAGCTCCGTGGCGCCGGTGAAGTGGGCGATCTGCTCGTCGGAGAAGCCCATCTGCTTCACGGAGCGCATGTCGCGCTCGGAGATGTCGGTGAGGCGGTGCTCGGCAAGCCAGCCCTCGGTGTCCACGATGTTCTTGAGGTGGCTGAGGTACCACGGGTCGATGCCCGTGAGGCCGTTGATGTCCTCGATGGACCAGCCGCGGCGCAGCGCCTCGATGACGTAGTAGATGCGCTGGGCCGTGGGCACCGAGACGCGCTGGCGGAAGTCGGGCACGTCATAGAGCGCCGGGTCGTCGGCGCCGAGCATGTTCTGCCCCACCTCGAGCGAGCGCATGGCCTTGTTGAAGCTCTCCTCGAACGTGCGGCCGATGGCCATGACCTCGCCCACGGCCTTCATGCGCGTGGAGAGGGTCTCGTCGGTGCCCTTGAACTTCTCGAAGGCAAAGCGCGGCACCTTGACGACGCAGTAGTCGATGGAGGGCTCAAAGCAGGCCGGCGTGGCCTGGGTGATGTCGTTCTTTACCTCGTCGAGCGTGAGGCCCACGGCGAGGCGTGCCGCCACCTTGGCAATCGGGAAGCCCGTGGCCTTGGAGGCAAGCGCCGAGGAGCGGCTCACGCGCGGGTTCATCTCCACGACGATGATGCGGCCGTCCTCGGGGTTCACGGCGAACTGCACGTTGGAGCCGCCCGTGGCCACACCAACCTTCTCGAGGATGGCGAGCGAGTAGTCGCGCAGCTTCTGCAGCTCGGCGTCGGCGAGCGTCTGGGCCGGCGCCACGGTGATGGAGTCTCCCGTGTGCACGCCCATGGGGTCGAGGTTCTCGATGGAGCAGATCACGATGCCGTTGCCGGCGCAGTCGCGCATGACCTCCATCTCGATTTCCTTCCAGCCCTGGATGGACTCCTCCACCAGGACCTCGCCCTCAGGCGACAGATCGATGCCCTGGGCCACGATGCGGCGCAGGTCGTCCATGTCATAGGCGATGCCGCCGCCGGCGCCACCCAGCGTGAAGCTCGGGCGGATGATGACGGGAAATCCCAGCTCGCCCACGATGCGCTCGGCGTCTGCCACCGAGTAGGCAAAGCCGCTGCGGCAGATATGCAGGCCGATGTCCTCCATGGCCTCGGCGAAGAGCTTGCGGTCCTCGCCGATGCGAATGGACTCGGTGTTGCAGCCGATGACCTCGACGCCGTACTTGGACAGCACGCCCGCCTCGTCGAGCTCGATGGCGCAGTTGAGGCCCGTCTGGCCGCCCATGTTGGGCAGAAGGGCGTCGGGGCGCTCGCGCTCGATGACCTTGGCCACGGAGTCTGCCGTGATGGGCTCCACGTAGGTGCGGTCGGCGATGCCCGGATCGGTCATGATCGTGGCGGGGTTCGAGTTCACGAGGACGACCTCGTAGCCAAGGGCCTTCAGGCTCTCGCAGGCCTGGGTGCCCGAGTAGTCGAACTCGCAGGCCTGGCCGATGACGATCGGGCCACTTCCGATGACCAGGATCTTCTTGATGTCGGTACGCTTCGGCAACTAGAAGCGCCTCCCCTCGCGGACGTCGATGGCAAGGTAGTCGGGCGTGCCCTCCATGAGGCGACGAAACGCCTCGAACAGGTAGACCGCGTCGTGCGGTCCGGGCGAGGCCTCGGGGTGATACTGGACGGAGAACGCCGGGACGTCGAGGAACTGGATGCCCTCGGGCGTGCCGTCGTTGAGGTTCACGTGCGTGAGGCGGATGCGACCGAACTTCTCGGTGCTGACGACCGGCGCGATGCGGCGCTCGCTCCAGAAGCGCAGGTCGTGCGTGCCCGCGGCGCGCCAGGCGGCCACGACGTCGGCGCCGCCGGAGAGCTCGGCGTCGAGCTCGCCCAGGCTGTCGAAGACGAGGCCGTAGTTGTGGTTCTGGGCCGTGACCTCGACCATGCCGGAGAGCAGGTTCATGACGGGCTGGTTGCCGCCGTGGTGGCCGTAGGGCAGCTTCTCGATGGCGGCCCCTGCGGCCTGGCAGATCATCTGGTGGCCCAGGCAGATGCCAAAGACAGGGACGCGACCCAGCAGCTGCTCGGCGCAGGCTGCGGGCTCGGGCAGCTCGCGGGGGTCACCGGGGCCGTTGGAGAGAAACACGCCGTCGGGGTGTGCGGCCAAGATCTTCTCGGCGGGCGTGTCCCAGGGCACCACGTGGACGTCCAGGCCGGCGCCGATGAGACCGCGCAGGATGCCGCGCTTCTCGCCGCAGTCGAGCGCCGTGACGCGCAGGCGACGGCGCGGGCGGTCGAGGTCGACCTTGGCGTCGACGTCGTAGGGCTCGGGCGTGGAGACCTTGGCGACCCAGTTGGTCTCGGAGATGGAGGGCGCCGCCTTGACGCGGGCCACGAGGCTTGCCGGGTCGAGGTCGGTCGTGGAGATGGCGCAGCGCATCGTGCCCGCCTCGCGCACGCGCAGCGTGAGGGCGCGGGTGTCCACGCACTCGATGGCCACGATGCCGCGCTCGGCGAGGAAGTCGGGCAGCGTGCCCTCGGAGCGCCAGTTGTTGGGCGTGTGGCACATGTCGCACACGACGACGCCGGCGAGCGCCGCGCCGTCGGACTGCATGTCGGCCGCGCAGACGCCGTAGTTGCCGATCTGCGGGTAGGTGAAGGCGACGATCTGGCCGGCGTAGGACGGGTCGGTGATGACCTCCTGGTAGCCGGACATGGAGGTGTTGAAGACGAGCTCGCCGAAGGCCTCGCCGTCGGCTCCGGCCGACAGCCCCTCGAACGTGGTGCCGTCCTCGAGCGCGAGCAGCGCCCTCGTGGCTCCCTTTGCCAGAAGTGGGTTCACGCGTTCCCCTTTCGGTTGGGCTCGCGGTGAGATGAGACGTCCGGGGCCGGGCCGCGCGTCAAAAAAAGACGCCCGGCATGGCCGAGGGCGTCCCCACAAGACAGATGCGCTTGCGCCGCGCATCCTTTGGCCCAACGTAAACCCGGCATGTCCAGCGCCGAGTCAGGCCCTTGCCTTGCAGGTATCCCGTACCGTGCTTAAAGGTCGAGGGACATAATAGCGCGGTCACGGGGTTGCGCAAGGCTAACCTTTTGTTAGGCACCCTCATATAATTACAGGTAAAGCAGGTAGTCGCGGCGTTATGCATGCGCGCGCTCGGAATATCCATCTTGCGGGGGCGGCGCGGATTGGGATGCGACGGCGCACTTGGCGCCGCATGCCTCGACAAAAGACGCAGGATTAGCCTTCGCGACGGCAAATCTCGCCGATTCAAGGCTAATCCTGCGTAGTTAACCAGCTATGGGAGACGAGCAGACGCCCTACTCGCCGTCGATGCCCTCGGCAACGGCCTGCTCGATGGCCTCGACGCCGGCGGCGGAGAGGTCCTCCCCACCCTGGCAGAAGCGCTTGTCGGCCCAGCCGGTGAGGATGGGGGCCGCCACCGCCGTGATGATGACGGCCGTGGCGATCTGTGCGTAGGCAACGGGCGCGAGCTCGGCATAGCGCGGGGCCACCTCGGCCAAGGCCACCGGCGTGGTCATGGCCGTGCCGGCGATGGTCGAGCAGGCCACGGCCGCCTTGCCGTTGCCGCCGCACAGTCGCTCGAACGCAAACGTGATGGGACCAACCACGAACAGCGTGATGAGACCAAGCAGGATGCCGGAGATGCCGCCGGTGATGAAGCTCGAGAGGCTCATGGACGCGCCCAGCTGAAACCCGATGACCGCGATGGCGGGATTCGTGCCCGGAACGAGCAGGTTCTTGACGAACGGGAACAGGTTGCCCAGCACCATGCCGATGACGAGCGGAAGGATCGAGCCCACGATGGTGCCCACGGGTATGTTGGCCAGGCCGGAGACGCCCAGGATGATCATTGTGACGGCGGGGCCGGCCGTGAAGAACAGGATGCCCACGGCGCCGCGCTCGGACTCGTCGCCGAACTCGCCCATGATGCCGGTGTAGAGCGCCATGTTGCAAAAGGTGATGCCGCCGATGATGGAGACCGAGGAGAGCCCCAGGAAGTCGTCGTTGAAGAAGTAGGCCACGGCAAGGCCCAGCGCGGCAGCCACTACGAGCTTGGGGATGAGCACCACGATGCCGGTCTTGATGGCACCCGGCGTGGACTTGAACGAGATGCCGGCGCCCACGAACAGTAGGATGGCCGCGACGATCGTGTTGGAGCCGCCACGCGTGGCCGCCATGAAGAACCCGCCGATCTCGAAGACCTGGGGGCAGAACGTGTTGAGCAGAAGGCCCACGATCATGGGATAGATCATGATGTCACCGGGGATGCGTGGGACCTTGAGCTTCTTCTCAGGCTGCGGCATTATGTCCTCCCAACTGCGATTTTTGGTCAGGACATAGTAACAGACGAGCTATCTACCGGACCAAGCCGCAATCGGATGGTCACAAACTCGAGAAGTGTACGAGCTTGGGAGAATTTAGCGGACAGCCAAGAAATAGCCGATGGCAAAACGCGAGGTAGACGTCTTGCATAATACTGGCGAGCAAGCTGGTCGCCACAGAAATGGGCTTCAGCTCGTACACTTCTCGAGTTTCGGACGACAAAAAGGGCTCCGCGCCACGTAGATTACGTGGCGCGGAGCCCGGCAGGGTCACAAAGCCGCCCAAGAGGCGAAAACCAAGCGCTACTCCCCGCGCTCGTCGCCCATGAAGAACAGCGCCACGGTGCCCGGGCCCGTGTGCGAGCCGATGACCGTGCCGATGTCGTTAATCTGCACCTTGCCCGCAAGCGCCGGGAACGCCTGCTCAATGAGGCTGCGCACGTGCTCGGCGTCCTCGCGGCACGCGCTCATGGAGATCATGCACTTGCCGTCATAGGCGCGGCCGCCCTGCGCGTGCTGCTCCATGCGCTCCACCATGTCCTTGGCGGCCTTGGCCTTCGTGCGGATCTTGTCACGTGGGATGAGCTTGCCCTCGCTGTTCATGTTGAGCACGGGGCAGATCTTGAGCGCCGTTCCCACGAATCCGCTCACACGCGAGACGCGCCCGCCGCGCACGTAGCTCGTGAGGTCGGTCGAGAAGAACCAGTGGTGAACGTTGAGGCGGTGGCTCATGGCCCAGTCGTACGCCTCGTCGAGCGTGGCGCCCTCGTCGCGCTTGTCGGCGAGGTACTCTACGAGCATGCCATAGCCCGAGCTCGCGCCCAGCGAGTCCACGACGAGCACGCGCCTGTCGGGATGGGCGCCCATGACCTGGCGCGCGGCGATGGAGGCCGTCTCGAACGCGCCGGAAAGTCCGCTCGACAGCGAGACGTGCAGCACGTCGGAGCCCGACGCCACGATGGGCTCCCACAGCTCGACGAACTCGCCGACGCCAGGCTGCGAGGTCGTAGGCATAGCTCCCGCCTTGATGGCCGCGTAGAACTCGTCGGGTGAGATGGACTGGTAGAGGTCGTCAAGGTGGTCAACGCCGTCCTCGTTCCAGTGGAAGCACACGTAGGGAATGTGACGGCCCTCGAAGAAGGAGCGCGAGCGGTCGGCCGTGGAGCAGCAGGTCAGCGTGAAGTTAGCCATGGGATCACCTCGAGCGATAAAGGGGGCCGGCGCCCCAGCGGCACCGGCCCGAGCGTTCCTCTTCGATTGTAGCCGCGGGCGCGCTCGCCATTCTCGGCGGCGCGGCCGGCGGCAGCTCGCGGGGTGTGCGATGGTCACGAGTCCGTTACAGCATGGCTCCGAAGTCGCTCACGAGGATCTGACCCGTGAGGGCGCGCGACTCGTCGGAGGCAAGGAACAGCGCAATGTTCGCCACGTCGTCGGGCATGCACGGCTGCGTCTTGAGGTTGGAGTGCGTGGCCATGGCGCCCATCATGTCGGGGTCCATGTCGGCGGCGGTGGTGCCGGCGACCATGGGGGTCACGATGGTGCCCGGGCAGATGGCGTTGCAACGGATGCCCGTGGCCTGGAAGCGCAGAGCCGTGTGCTTGGTGACGCCGATGACCGCGGCCTTCGTGGAGACGTAGACGGCGCCGCCGCATCCCTTCTCGCCCGCGACGGAGGCAATGTTGACGATGGAGGCACCGGCAGCCATGCGCGTGGTAGCGGCGCGCATGCAGCGCATGGTGCCCTTCTGGTTCGTCTCGATAATGCGGTCGAGATCCTCGTCGGTGAAGCGGTCGACGGGCTTGAGGCCACTCTCGAGGACGCCGGCGTTGTTCACGAGGATGTCGATCTTGCCGAACGCCTCGACGGCGGCGGCCATGAGGTGCTCGGGGTCCTCGGGCTTGGAGATGTCACACGGGACAGCAAGCGTGCGGCCACCGGTCTGGTTGATCTCGTTGGCGACCTCGTCGAGCGCCTCCTTGCGACGCGCCGCCATGACGACGCTTGCGCCCTCAGCGGCGAACAGGCGGGCGATGGCGGCGCCCACGCCGGAGTTTGCGCCCGTGACGACCGCGACCTTGCCCTCAAGCCTTCTCATGAGTGACTCCCCTTCCACTTTGCCGGGCATCTGCCCGGCGCCAGGGCCCCGCCGTGCGAGACCCGCCAATGCTTAGGAGCGTACGAGGTGGCAGGGCCCGGCGGCGCGTACGCTCGGCAGACGGCGACACGCGATTCGGCGGCAAGGCGAGCGCACGGCATACCTGCCGAGAAATAAATGGGGGACTCTCCGGGGGCTCCCTGCCCGATTAGTTAGAATGGGGGCGCTGTTTGCCACGGGCGTCATCGATGCGAACCCGTGCTGGACGTTTACGGCGTGGGCGCAGGCCAGCTCGCCGGGGCCAGCGCCACGGCGTTTGCCGCCACCATCGGCGTCACGCTCGTTGTGTCGTACGCCGTGAACCTCGTCTGTGTGCTGGTCGTGCGCCGTGGCGTGAAGGACCCCGCAAAGATGAAGCTCGGCATGGTCCTGTTTGGCATCCTGCCCGTACTTGCGCTCGCGAGCCTTGTGAAGGCGCTCCTTGACGGCACCGGGCTCGAGGCCCTGACCCAGAGCGTGGCAACCGCGGTCATGAACTGCTGCGTGTTCTACGGCGCGCTCAAGCTCAACGCCTCCGCAAAGTAGCCGCAGCTCCCCGTCACGCGCGCCATCGCGAAGTCCGCGCAGCCCGAGAAGAACGGGCCGCGCGGACTTTTCTTATGCGACGTGCAGATAGACCCCGGAGTACCGCTCAACCGCAAACGAAGGAGCCGTCACTTGCCGGCGATCCGGCGGCGTTAGCTGTCCCCGCATCCGGGGCGTCGCCTACCACGTTGACCACCTGCCGTCAGAAACGTCGACCGCAGGCCACCCAAATCACAAACTAGCCGCGCTTCGTCCTCATACCACACGACGCGGCAACAGCCTGCACGAGAAACTCCGTCGCGCCCTCCCCGCAAGGCCCGTCGTAGTAGGCAACGAACCTCGAATCGGCGAGATATCCCTGGCAAAGGCCCAGATACGCGGCATCCTCAGGCTCGGCGCCCCAGTGCAGGCCAACCCAGTGACGATGCATCGCCACGAGCTTCTCCGCCTCGGGCCCACGAACATCGCCATCCGCCATGGCGATCGAAAGCTGCCCCAGGACCGCACACTCGAGTTCCTTCAGGTCATTCCACGCAGCCGTGTCCATGTCGAGAATCCGTTCGTTAGCAGCGTCAACTGCCTCGTCACCGTAGTGCTCGCGAGTCTCAGCGCCATAATGTTCCTCGTTCTCGCGAACCGCGCGCCAGCGCTCGAGCTGCGGCAGCACCGCGCCCATGAGCGAAACCGCCTCGTCGAGCGTCATGCCCTCGTTCTCCGCCAGCCGCGGAGCGCAGTCCTCGATCATGGCCTCCATCGTAGTTTCGTAGGTGTAGTGGCCACCGTCATAACACCACTTGCAGTAGTGGTCGTTCTTCTCGCCGTCGGCGTCCGTGCCGAGGTCGGCCGGCGTGAGATACATGCCGCAGCTCTCGCAATAGTGCTCCGGCATCTCGAGCAGGTGTGAGAGGGGCTCGCCCGTGACAGCAGCCACGAGCTTCATCATGTCGATGCCCGGCGTCACTTCGCCGCGCTCCCAACGGCTCACTGCCTGGCGCGTAACATAGAGCTTGGAGGCAAGTTCCTCCTGCGTGAGGCCATGCGAACGGCGAACTGCCACGAGCCTGTCTGCGAATGCCATGGTGGCTCCTTCCTGCGATTTCGATTGCTGGCTCAAGTATGAGCACCGCCGGATGGGCTGCCAAGCAATCGTTGGTTGCGCAGGAAGACGTGAGGAGGGAAGGCAGAAAAGGTGGATTCCGGCCCATGAAGCCCGACACACAACCTGCCATGCCTTACGCCGAATGCCTGAATTCAATTCTTGGTTATTGATAACCTTGACAGCATGCAACGACGTGGTTAAGGTGTGTTTTGAAGCGCTTGGTTATTGATAACCATTCTTGGAAAGGAACAGCATTGCCTTACGCAGATTCAAATTTCAGAGAGCTATGTCGTTCGATTGAAAGTCACGTCCGTGGCGCCGGATCGCCTGAGGATGTTTATCCGCTTGTCTACCTTGTGCGTTCGGTGCGAGACTCCGGCTTCACGAGCAGTTCCCACAAAGCAATTGAGGCAGCCTCCCGTGGCGACGAAGACATCTCAGCATCACTCGAGCTCGCACTCGGCCGGTTCTCCCCCTCCGCGTCCCTCAGCGATCTCGTTGATGCCATGGACGCCCTCAGCAAGGACGACCTCGACGCATACCTCAAGAATGGGCCCGCCAACCATGGGATGAGCGAAGCCATGTTTGCGACTCCCAAGGGTATCGCCGACCTCGCCGTTGCCATCCTTGACATACACTCCGACGACAAAGTTGTCGATTTCGGCTGTGGCAGAGGCACCTTCTTGGAGACAGCTGCTGAAAAATGCCCAAACGCCACGCTTGCCGGCGTCGACATCAATCGAGATGCCCTCTCCATTGCGAAGATGCGCTCAAACGCAAGCGGTTCCTCCGTCACTTATGTTCACGAGGACATGTTCCACTTCTATGAGGACGTCGTATCAGGCAAGCCCGTCGACAAGGCATTCTCCAACTACCCGTGGGGCATGCGCACGTTGACGCTCCCCCAGTCGACTGAATACGTCAGTAGGGTCATGAGGGGTCAGGAACGTTACAGCCGCCCCAACTCTTCCGATTGGGTCTACAACCGCCTTCTCGTCGACTCACTATCGGAGAATGGCATCGCGGTCGCAATCATGTCCAATGGCGCCTGTTTCAACGGCATGGACAAACCCGCTCGCAGCTACTTCATCAAGAACGGCTTCGTGAAGGCCGTCGTCGCACTTCCGCAGGGCGTGTTCGCCCCATACACGTCGATTCTGACCTCTCTCGTCGTTCTCTGCCCCGGTGGGGCCAAGGGCGTTCGTATCGTCGACGCAACCGACCTCGGCACGAGTGACCGACGCGGCTGCACGATTGGCGACGCAGACATCAAGACTATCCTCGAACGCCTCGAGTCGGATTCCGAGAAGAGCACGGTAAAGACCGTCGACGAGCTAGCAGCTCGCAGCTTCGACCTGTCTGCCAAGCGTTACCTCCAGAAAGAGGTTAGGGTCCCCAACGGTGTTCCGCTTTCGAGCGTCGCCACGATCCAGCGCGGTGCCTCCGTCCGCGCAGCCGATCTTGACGCCCTGGTATGTGACCAAGACACGGGCATCAACTATCTCAACCTCGGCAACATCTCCGATGGCAGCATCGACGACGAGCTTCCGAACCTCTCTGTGCTTGATCCGAAGCTCGAAAAGTACTGTATTCGCAACGGAGACGTTCTCATATCCAAGAACGGCGCCCCTTTTAAGGTGGCTGTGGCAGAGGTACCGGAGGGATGCAAGATTCTCGCAAATGGCAACCTCTACGCAGTCCGCGTAAATCGCGATAAGATTGACCCCTATTACCTCGCAGCCTTCTTCTCGAGCCCATCGGGCAAGGAACTGCTCGCACGAGAAGCGGTCGGAACTGCGATTCCAAATATGCCCGTCAGCGCCCTCTCTATCATTAACGTCCCTCTCGAAGAGCCCGAGCGCCAGAAAGCCGTAGCCACCTCCTATCTAGCGAAGGTTGACGAAATCAAGGTGCTAAAGCTCCGTCTGTTCCGCGCACGCCAGGAGATTGCCGACGCGTTTGACGGGGAGGCATAGCATTGGCCCATCTCACCGCGCAGGAGCTCTCGGACCTCTGCGACGCAATGATGGGGCGCATGGGACTCGAGCTTCTACCCGCAATCACAAAAGCGAATCGCGAAGACAGCTTGGAGGACCTCCTCTCGTCTCTTGGGATGTCTGACCTTCTGGGAGGGACGACAAATCCTCACGAGGAGCACGTCCTTGGAAAGGTGATCGTGCTTGGTGCGAGCGCCGTAAACGTTGACAAACTACGCAGCACGGCAAAGAAAGCTGGCTTTGACCCCGATCGTTTCGAGTTCCATCTCGACTACAACCGACTCAAGCACTTCGACTTTGGCAAGGTGCGCGACACAATGGGATATGTCGCAATATTTGCCGGCCCGATGCCCCATAAGACCCCGGGAGCCGAGGAAGCCTCGAGCTTTCTTGCCCGCGTCGAAAACAACCCCGATGGGTACCCCACACTCATCAAACTAAAAGCAGGCAATGACCTCAAGATCACGAACAACAGCTTCAAGCACGCACTAGGAAAGCTGTCCCAGCTTGAAGGGACGCCAGCGTGGCGCTAGCAGATAACACCCGAGCCAAGTGCCCCCCGCGAACGCTCCTCAACCCCACCGACCCTGCGGCTAGCGTTGGAAAGAAAGGCGGTGGCCCCTTTCCATACGCGCTCGGACTCCAAGACAAGGCACAATCTTTAGCAACGTAGTGACCATCCAACAATCCCACGCCATACCGAAAGCAAGCAAGGAAACAGGGGGACGACGTCGCACAAGGGAGGGCACCGACATGAACCCTAAGAACGCCGCTCAAGAGATTGCCCGTCTTATGCTTCCGTATCTAAACACTGAGCAAAACCGAAAGCTCGAAAAGGTTTTAGCTCATTGCCTTTTTGACGAAAGCCAGTTGGCAGACAGCGAAGGTGGCAGCGGTGACGCGTTTCTCGCGCTCTTTCTCTCCGCTAAGCGCCTCGAGGGTTGTTCGGATAGAACCCTCGCCTACTACGAAACAACTATTAAAAAAATGTTGGGAACCTTCGATACGCCCGCCTGCAATCTTGGGACTGAAGAGATTAGGTCCTACCTATCTGACTACCAGTTGAGAGGCGGCGTCAGTCGAGTCACCGTAGACAACGTCCGCAGAATCATATCGAGCTTCTACTCATGGCTCGAAGATGAGGATCACATTATCAAGAGTCCGGTAAGACGCATCAAAAAAGTCAAGGCGCCACAAACCATAAAGGAGACGTATAGCGATGAGGACATAGAAATCCTCTGTGACAACTGCAAGACGGCTCGGGACCTCGCCCTGATTGATTTACTACGTTCAACGGGTATGAGAGTAGGCGAACTTGTCTCACTAGACAGAAGCTCTGTCGACACCGTCAATCGAGAATGCGTTGTACACGGTAAGGGGAACAAAGATCGTATTGTCTATTTCGACGCAAAGACAAAGGTCCATATTGAAAACTACCTATCAACCAGGATGGATAGCTCGGAAGCCCTATTCGTTTCGCGCAGAGCGCCGTATGAAAGGCTCGAAATCGGGGGCATTGAGGCTCTTCTTAGGAAATTGGGGCGAGATCTCAACTTGGGACGAGTCCATCCTCATAAATTTAGAAGAACTCTAGCTACAAAAGCGATCGACAAGGGAATGCCAATCGAACAGGTCCAGGTACTTCTCGGTCATAAAAAGATTGACACTACATTAAGGTATGCAATGGTCGACCAACGCAATGTCAAGGCTTCCCATCGTAGATATCTAACTTAAATTTCGATTTGTCGACCGAGGCCGCGAAGTCGGCGAACTCCTGTTGGAGTTCAAGTGGGGGCACGGGCATCGGAAGAGCAGCCACTTGGCTCATCGTGATGCGCGATCTCGTATTACCGTGCATATTTTTCTTTGCCAGAAGAAGCGTGCTCCTAAGGTTGAAGAAGGTGCAGACGTATTGGGGCATCAATTTATCTCGATCGAGGGTGATATGCACGCAGTCCGACTTGTTAATGGAAAGCGGTATGTATCCAGGAACTATGCATGCCCGCAGATTTGGCTCACCAAGCGTTCCGACTAAAATATCCCCAGGACGGCATGTGTAGCGTTGGAGAGTCTTATAGTGTTCTTCGGTGATATATGCCTCGTCAGAGTTATCGAAGTAGCCGGGCTTGATATTGCCTAGCCTCAAAACCCTAATCCCTCGACGAACATAATGTGACGATTTTAAGCTTGACCCAAACGGGCCATCACTAATGTCGGCAACCGCCTCTTTAACCTGTTCAATCTTGAAATTCTTGAAGTTATCTTCAGGATTCCCGAACATCTCGACAAATTGTGATTTGCAGTCTCAATCCGACTGAATGGGCATTGACTCTCAGGCAATCTATCTCGGCAAATGCGGCGGTATAATCGCATCAGTCGTAATTTCATTTTTGAGCTCATAGGTGTTCGAATGCCAGAAGAACCAATAAGCAAATCCGAGCTGGGAAACCACCTGCTCGGGGCCTGCGATATTTTGCGCGGCCCCATCAACCAAGACGAGTACAAGAGCTATATCACCCCGCTGCTCTTCTTCAAGCGTATTTCCGACGTCTACGACGAAGAGACCGCCGATGCGTTGGAGTTCTCAAATGGCGATAGGGACTACGCCGCGCTGCCCGAGAACCACAGCTTCGAGGTACCCGAGGGTTGCCACTGGCAGGACGTCCGTAACACCGGCACGAACGTCGGCAAGGCGATCGTCGACGCCATGGTGGGCATCGAGTGCGCCAACCCCGACACCCTCAGCGGCCTCTTCAGTAGCTTCGACGATGCGAGCTGGACAGACAAGGGCAAGCTCTCCGACGAGCGCCTGAAGGACCTCGTCGAGCACTTCTCGGCAAAGAAGTTCGGCAACAGGAACTACAGCGCCGACATGATGGGCGACGCCTACGAATACCTGATCAAGAAGTTCGCCGACATGCAGAAGAAAAATGCTGGCGAGTTCTACACCCCGCGCGAGATCGTCAAGATGATGGTCTCCCTGCTTGAGCCGAAGCCCGGCGAAACCGTCTACGACCCCGCTTGCGGCACGGGCGGCATGCTCATTGAGGCCGTGCGACAGATGGACAACTCCAAGCTCGCCTACGGCAAGCTCTACGGCCAGGAGAAGAACCTCAGCACGTCCGCCATAGCGCGAATGAACCTGTATCTTCACGGCGCGAAGGACTTCCGCATCGCTCAGGGCGACACCTTGCGCGAGCCTGCCTTTCGAGACGGCAACGCCCTCAAGACCTTCGACTGCGTCCTCGCAAACCCGCCGTTCTCGCTTAAGAACTGGGGATCTGACGAGTTCTCTTCGGACCCGTGGGGCCGCAATATCTGGGGCGTCCCCACGGACAAGTCGGCGGACTTCGCCTGGGTCCAACACATGGTCTGCTCCATGGACGAGGAGAACGGTCGCTGCGCCGTGGTATTGCCCCAGGGCGCACTGTTCCACGGCGGCAAAGAGGGCGCTATCCGCAAGGAACTGATCAAGTCAGACAGGGTCGAGGCCGTTATCTCACTCGCAAGCGGAGTCTTCTACAGCACGGGCGTTTCGGCCTGCGTGCTGTTCCTTAGGAACGACAAGCCCGCCGAGCATCGGGGGCGCGTCTGCATCATCGACGGCAGCAGGATCTTCACTGCCCAGCGCGCGCAGAATATGATCTCGGAAGAGAACGCGCAAGAGATGCTTTCCCTCTATCGCTCCTACGAGCCCGTCGTCGAGAAATGCGCCATCGCAACGCTCGCCGACATCGAGAACGAGGGGTACGTGCTCTCGGCAAACAACTACATCGAGAGGAAGCGTGAGAAAGTCGAGCCGCCGGCAGAGACCAGAAAACGCTTCTACGACCTCCTGCAGCAAACCAAGGAATCCGAGGAGAGGCTCCTCGACCTGCTCACGAAGGGAGGCTATACCGATGGAGAATAGAATCCCCCAGGAAGAGCTGAACAACCACCTATGGAACGCGGCCGTCCTGCTGCGCACCTACATCGATGCCGGGTCGTACAAGCAATACATCTTCCCACTGCTGTTCTTCAAGCGCCTCTCCGACGTCTACGACGAGGAGACCGTCGAAGCGTTGGAAGCCTCCGACGGAGATGTAGAGTTCGCAGCCCTGCCAGAGAACCATAGCTTCGCCATCCCCGACGGCGCCCACTGGAGCGATGTCAGGGAGGTCACAGAGAATGTCGGCAAGGCCATCGTCGACGCCTTCCGTGCCATCGAGGCAGCCAACGATTCCAAGCTTCGCGGCATCTTCGGCGACGCCGCCTGGACCAACAAGAAGCGCCTGCCCGACCGTCTGCTCAAGGACCTCATCGAGCACTTCAGCGCCGAGACGCTTTCTATAGCCAACTGTCCCGAGGACGAGCTCGGCCAGGGATACGAGTACCTCATCAAGAAGTTTGCGGACGATTCGGGGCATACCGCCCAGGAGTTCTACACCAACCGCACGGTCGTCCACCTGATGACCGAGATCCTCCAGCCCAGGCCCGGAGAGTCCATCTACGATCCCACCTGTGGCAGCGCCGGCATGCTCATCTCCGCCATCGCCCACCTCAAACAACATGGGGAGGAGTGGCGCAACGTCCATGCGTACGGACAGGAAATCAACCAGCTCTCGTCTGCCATCGGCCGCATGAACCTGTTCCTTCACGGGGTCGAGGACTTCGAGATCGCCAACGACGACACGCTACGGCACCCTGCCTTCCTCGAAGGGGGAAAGCTACGCACTTTCGACATGGTGCTCGCCAATCCCCCTTACTCCATCAAGCAGTGGGATCGCGAGTCGTTCGCATCCGACCCCTATGGCCGCAACTTCCTCGGCACGCCTCCGCAGGGCCGCGCCGACTACGCCTTCATCCAGCACATCCTCAAGAGCATGAACCCAAAGAGCGGCAGGTGCGCCATCCTCCTTCCCCACGGCGTGCTCTTCCGCAACGAGGAGTCGGAGATGCGCAAGAGGCTCGTGAGAAGCGATCTAGTCGAGGCGATCATCGGGCTCGGCGCAAACCTCTTCTTCAACTCGCCCATGGAAGCGTGCGTCCTCATCTGCCGCAGCGAGAAAGCGCCAAAACGGCGCAAGGAGATACTGTTCATCGACGCCTCCGCCGAGGTGACCCGTAAGAACGCGCAGAGTTACCTTGAGCCCCACCACATCGAGAAGATCGTTGAGGCCTACCGATCGGATAAGGACGTCGAGGGCTTCTCATCCCACGCAACGATTGGCGAAATCGAAAGCAACGCCTTCTCACTCTCCATCCCCCTGTACGTGAAGTCCTCCAACGACGATGGCGCTGACGACAGAAGCATCGAAGAGACGGTGGAGAGTTGGAAGGCCACCTCCATAAAGGCCATGTCCATGCTCGATGGCATTGCTACGAAATTGCACGAAAACGATGGTGAGTGACATGACCCGTGTTTATTTGGGCGACGTAGCCCGCGAAATCAAAAAGAAGGCTTCCGTAGGGCATGAGCTGCCCACGGTCGGCCTTGAGCATCTGGATTCCGGCGAGGTTGAGCTCGCCCGTTGGGACGAAGGCGCCGAGACCACTTTCACCAAGGCCTTCTCAAAAGGACAGGTGCTATTCGGACGCCGCAGGGCCTATCTGCGCAAAGCGGCCATCGCCCCATTCGATGGAATCTGCTCCGGAGACATCACCGTCATCGCCGCCAAGGACGGCCTCTCCCCACGGTTGCTCCCATTTATCATCCAGAACGATGCCCTATTTGAGCACGCCGTCACCAACTCGGCAGGCTCCCTCTCGCCAAGGGTCAAGTGGCAGAGCCTCTCGCAATTTGAGTTCGAGCTCCCCAGCGGCGACAGACAGGAAGAGCTTGCCGACATTCTCTGGGCCGCACAAGAGACGAGGTCTCACTACAGACAGCTGCTTACAGCCTGCGACGACGTCGTCAAATCACAATTTGTCGAGATGTTCAGCTCCGTGAATAGCAATGATTTGAGACCCCTTAAAGATGTCTGTTCAATTATTACTGATGGCACACACCAGCCTCCGAAGTTTATCGACAAAGGCATTCCATTTCTTTTTGTCAGCAATATTGTTTCAGATGTCATCAGCTATGAAACGAATAAGTTCATTTCTGCGGAAGACTATGAACAACTTATTCACCGAACTCCAGTCGAAGAGGGGGACGTCCTTGTCTCAGCAGTAGGCTCATTTGGTCACCCTGCAATTGTCACAGACGACAGGCCGTTTTGTTTTCAGCGCCATATCGCATACCTGAAACCTCGGCACGATTTGATTGACAGCAATTATCTACATGCTGCCTTGCTTTCAGAGAACGCCCAAAGATATATGGATCGATGCGCGAAAGGTGCCGCCCAGCGAACCGTAACTTTGAAGAACTTCAAGGATTTGAAAGTTCCGGTTCCCCCGCTTGCTCTCCAGCAGGAGTTCGCCACCTTAGCCGCTTCGGTCGACAAATCGAAATTTGCCATACAAAAGGCCCTCGATGAGCTGAGCGCCACGACGAAAAAAATCTTGAACCAGGAGTTAGGACTCGGAGATGTTTAACGAGGACAACACCATCGAGCAAATGAGTGTCAAAGCGCTCTCCGACCTCGGCTGGACCTATGTGGCTGCCGACAATCTTCCTCGCCGTCATACCGACGTCATGGTCGAGCCTATGGTCAAGGATGCCCTCATTAGGCTCAATCCGGAGGTCGCAGAAGACCCCGATCGCGCCGACGAGATTATCTACCGGCTCAGGGCCCTCATCCAATCCGCAAGCCCCCAGAACCTGGTCTCCACCAACGAGCGCTTCAAAAAGCTCATTTTCGAGGAGAACTCATTCCCTTACGGCAAAGACGGCCGCATGGTCCCCATCCGCTTCTTTGGCACGGCGGCGGACGGCGATCTCGACAAGAACGAGTACATCGTCACCAACCAGTGGGTCTACCCTCAGGAGCAGGGCGGCAAGCGCCTCGACCTCGTCCTTCTTGTCAATGGATTTCCGCTCGTCATCGGCGAGTTCAAGACGCCGGTGCGCGATTCGATAACCTGGCTCGACGGCGCTGGCGACATCGCCAAATATGAGAAGAGCATCCCGCAGATGTTCGTCTGTAGCGCTATCAGCTTCGCCAGCGAAGGGAAATGCTATCGCTACGGGTCAGTGAACATGCCTCCCGAGATGTGGGGACCCTGGCATGAGGGCGACAAGAAGAGCGAGGGCACACTTGCCGACGTCAAGAGAAGCATGACGTCCATGCTAACCCCCACGAACGTCATGGACATCTTCCAGTTCTTCACGCTCTTCGCCACCGATAAGAAGCATCGACGCATCAAGTTGATCTGTCGCTACCAACAGTTCGAGGGCGCAAACCTCATCGTGGACCGCGTCCGCGCCGGCTATCCGAAGCGCGGCCTCATCTGGCACTTTCAGGGATCCGGCAAGTCGCTACTCATGGTGTTCGCCGCCCAAAAACTTCGAATGGTTCCCGAGCTCAAGAACCCAACCGTCGTCATCGTGGATGACCGCATCGACTTGGAGACCCAGATCACGGGGACCTTCAACGCATCCGATATCCCCAACCTCGCAAGCGCCGGCAGCAAGGAGGAGCTTGAGTCCTTCTTCAAGCAGGACATGAGAAAGATCCTTATCACCACCATCTTCAAATTCGGCGAGATCACAGGGACGCTCAACGAGCGCGAGAACATCATCCTTATGGTCGACGAGGCGCACCGCACCCAAGAGGGCGACCTCGGCGAGAAGATGCGCCTCGCTCTGCCGAACGCCTTCTTCTTCGGCTTGACCGGCACGCCCATCAACCGAACCGACAAGAACACGTTCCATACCTTCGGTGCCAAAGAGGACAAGTCCGGCTACATGAGCCGCTATTCCTTCGCCGACTCCATCCGCGACCACGCCACGTTGCCGCTCCATTTTGAAACCGTTCCCGTTGAGCTCCACGTCAACCAAGAGGTTGTGAACGCCGCCTTTGACGAAATGACCCAAGACCTCAGCAAAGAGGACAAGGCGGAACTCACCAGGCGCGTCAAGATCGAGGCCGTCATGAAGGCCCCCGACCGCATCCACAAGGTATGCGAGCACATCGCCAAACACTTCAAATCGAAGGTTGAGCCCGACGGTTTCAAGGCACAAGTGGTCTGCTACGACCGAGAGTGCTGTCTGCTGTATAAGGAGGAACTCGACAAACTCTTGGGTGCCGATGCGGTCACCATCGTCATGGACACGAACAACGACAAGGAGGACCGCTACAAGGCATACCGCCGCGATCGCGATGCCGAGGAAAAGCTTCTTGACCGTTTCCGTGACCCGGACGACCCGCTCAAGGTCCTCATCGTAACCGCGAAGCTGCTCACGGGGTTCGATGCACCCATCCTGCAAACTCAGTACCTCGACAAACCCCTGCGCGACCACACGTTGCTGCAGGCGATCTGCCGAACCAACCGCGTCTACAACGACAAGAAGTCGTTCGGCCTCATCGTCGACTATATCGGCCTCTTCGACAACATCGCCAAGTCCCTCCACTTTGACGAGGTCGAGGTTCAGAAGGTCATAACCAACATCGATGAGGTCAAAGCCGAGTTGCCCAGACTCATGCATTGCTGCCTTGAGTACTTCTCGACGGTCAAAAACCGCCGTAGCGCGGATTGGGAATCCCTTCTCGAAGCCCAACAATGCCTGCCGACAACAAAGGTGAAGGATCAATTCGGAGCCGACTTCTCGGTCCTGAACAGGGCATGGGAAGCCCTTTCTCCCGATCCGTGCCTGAACCCTTACAAGCCCGATTTCATCTGGCTCTCACAGGTCTATGACTCCGTTAGGCCCGTAGACAATCGCGGAAAGCTCATCTGGGCAGCGCTCGGTCCCAAAACAATCGAACTCGTACACGAGAACATCACCGTTGAGAACGTACGGGACGATGACGACATCCTTGAACTCGACGAGGACATGATCGAGCATTTCATCAACGACAAGAGCAATACCGAGAAGATCACGCGTAAGCTGGAGATAGATCTCGTCGCCCGAATCCGCAAGCACGATAAGAATGGTAAGTTCCAAAAGCTCGGCGAGCGTCTGGAGGACCTGAGGGAACGCCACGAGCAGGGTCTCATCAACAGCGTCGAGTTCCTCAAGATGCTCATTGACCTCGCCAAGGAGGCGCGAGCCGCCGAGAAGGAAGTCGTGCCCGAGGAAGAGGAAGACAAAGGTAAAGCCGCCCTCACCGAACTCTTCAACGGCATCAAGAACGGCGACACGCCCATCATCGTCGAGAACATCGTCAATGACATCGACGAGATCGTTAAGATTACCCGTTTCGACGGTTGGCAAGCCACTACGGCCGGCGTCAAAGAGGTCAAAAAACAGCTCCGCGCCATTCTATGGATGCGCTATAAGCTCAAGGATCAAGCCTTATTCGACAAGGCCTATTCGTACATCGAGCTTTACTACTAAACAGCCGAAACCTTGTTTTTATAAGCCCGGGTCGCACCTCGTGGGTGTGGTCCGGGCATTCTTCTCGGCGAACGCCACGTAGCGCAAACGCAAATCCAAAGTCGAATAGATTCGATATGAAGCACGGTCGCCTTTATGAACAAGCTGTTCGCAATCTTTCATGAGCCCGCAGCGCAACATATCACTTCCAGCGAGAAAATACGGGCCTAAGAAGACAGAAAAGCAGGCACCCATGGGAGCTTGGATGATCCGCGCGGGGCGCGGCGGAGCGTATGCGGCAGACTGGCTCGATCGCAACGTCATTGTCATCGGCTGAGATTTCGACGGCGCGGATATCGCCAACATGAGCCGCGAGCAAATCAAGGCCGCGTACACTTCGGCTCACCCCGCAGAGAACAAGCAGAAGGTTGCCGCCAGCGTTGGCCAGGTCTATCGCTTCGCGCATTCGATGGCCCAGGGCTCCACAATCGTCATGTACAACCCTACGGAGCGGCTCTAACGTCTCAACGGGCGGCTTCACCAAGGAGGCGCGCTACGAGGGCGACCGCGCCAACGTCCCCGTTCGTCTGCTCGACCTTGACGCCTTCGTGCGTCACTACGTCGAGGTCTATGATAGGGCCGATGACGACACCCGCTCCATCCTCCCGCTCACCCGTATTTGGTGGCCGGCGTAGATAGCCTTATGAATAATTGCAACTGGAAACTATTGTGATTTTCCAATGACTTGGAGACCAGATTGAGTACTATTGATGGCAACAGTACCCCGCACGCTTCTCCCGGCAACGGTGTAGCGAACCAGGCGGGGTCGTTTTCTTCCTTTAAGCCGTCTCTCACATGCAACGATCAACTTAGCCTCATGGTTTCTCGCGGTCTCCGCGTGAATGACCGCAATGAGGCATTGAAACGGCTCTCTGAGCTTAATTACTACAGGTTGCGTGGCTATTGGCTTGCCTTCGAAAAGGATGATGCGTTCATTGAAGGAACGACGTTCGAAGACATCACGGACGTGTACGATCTCGACTCCAAGTTTCGTCGCTGGATATGGGCTGCACTGGAGCCAATCGAGATTAAAGCGCGGACCACATTGGCGCAGCACCTCTCCATGACATATGGACCCCTTGCGCACCTCAACAGTGGCCTCTTCAACAATGCCAGCATGCATGCGGAGTCAATCAATAACGTCAGACGCGAGATTGACCAGGCGAGGAAGAACCAGGTCCCTTGCGTGCTTCACAATCTTAAGAAGTATGGTGAACTACCGATTTGGGCAGCCGTTGAAATCATGTCCCTTGGCACCGTATCGAAGCTGTACGGCAATCTCAGCAACACCGCTGTCAATAAAAACGGAACTACCGTTGCGAAGGCCATCGCCGAAGAATTCGGGCTTAAGCCGTACGCGCTCAAGAGCTGGCTCAGGCACCTCACCTACGTTCGCAACATATGCGGGCACCACTCCAGGCTCTACAACAGAGTAATGACCAACAGGCCAACGTTGCTCAAAGCAGACAAGCCATACGCCAGCAACAAGCAGTTTCCAACACTTCTTGTCCTCATGAGAATCTACCAGAATTCGTGGCCAGCGAAATGGAACGAACTGGTTAATGAATTAGACCGCATCATGTCAGGTCACGATGCTGCATTGCGCTCAATGGGATTCCCGGATAACTGGAAACAGGTTTTGACATCGTCGCGTTCCAATAGAAGCGGCAAGTCAAACGTTCGATACTCCCACGCACCCGCATGAGTCGCTGAAGGTAAACTTGTCCATCTTCAGCCCCGTTCCGATTCTCAAGAAGCCGTTCTCGGCATGGGCGTTGAGAAAGCCGTCGCCGAAGACCGGCCCCGCCCACTGAACTCGAAGCTCGTCGGGTCACATCCGGCCAACGCTCACAGGCATCGGTGGAAAGCCACCCGCAAACCCACCTCGCTGCACAGCTTCGCCAGGCCGCCCGCCACGAGCAGCGCGACGCACGCGCCGCCAACGGCGGCCTGCTCGGGGTAGAAGTCGGCGAAGTCGCGCAGGCGCATGCCGGTCGTCGCGAGCAGCCACGCGATAAGGACGGGTACGCCCACGTGAAACGCCAGGGCCCAGGCGATGCGCACGGCACGCTCTAAGCCGCGCGGTCGTCACGGCGATAGCCGCCGGCGAGGACGGGTCACGTAACGAACCCCATCGTCGACCGCCACGGCATCTTCGTACGCCTGTCGTCCAGCTGCCGTCTCAATCACGCACGCAACTCAGCGTATAAATCCCCAAGGGTCACAAGCCGCAAGCCGCCGCCCTCGCTCGCCCGCTTCCTCATCCCGTCACTGAACTCTCTCTTTGAGAAGAGCACGTAGTGTTCTCGGTCGTAGCCACGAAGAAGCTCGGCCCGACTCATGAGCGTTCGTAGCGCCCCGGTCTCGTCGAACGAGTTCCGCCACTTGCACTCCCCAACGAGCAGCTCGCGCTCGATCGAATTGACCGCGACCACGTCAATGTCAGTCTCCTCGTGCGCATGAGGATCGGCCCCCCACCAGCGACCAAACTCCAGCGCGGCAAAGGGAAGCCGCCCAGCGATGCTCTCACGGCGCACCCACTGCAGGCATACGTCCTCGAACTGCTTGCCAACATACGTGAGAAACGCCTCGCCAGACGTACCGTAGCTCGCCACGGCGCGGCCCGCGCCTTCCTCAATCGAGCCAACGTACCTGCTCACGAAGCGATACCAGTAGGAGAAGAACGGGTCCCCAAACGTCCAGGCCGCCCGCTTGGCCGCGGTTCCGCCTCCCAGCGGTTCGAGCTTCTCGATAATGCCGAGGCTCGCCAGCGACCTGAGATACTTCCCCACGGAGTTGGGGTTCATCCCCACCTTGTCGGCAATGCGCGAGGGCGACGTTGCCCCGGAGCCAATCGCATCCAGCACGGAATTGTAGCCCGCCGGCTCATGGAGCTCCTGCCGCAGCAGCATGAGGGGCTCCTCGTAGAGCAGGCCGGCCCGGTCAAAGAACAGCTCGGAGACGTTCTCGGCGTATGTCTGCCCCGTATCTATCTGTGACAGATAATACGGCGTCCCGCCGAACGTCGCATAGTAGGCGACGAGTTCCTCGTCGGAGACCCCGGGGAGCATTCGGGCCGCATCGAGATAGTCAAAGGGAAGAAGCCTTAGCTGCATGGTCCTGCGGCCATAGAGCGGGCTCTTGCTCCCAAGGACCTCGCCCTCCATGAACCCCTCGTTGCTCCCGCACAGGATGAGCATGGCATTCGCCTGCGCAAAGCCATGGTCAATCGCGGACTGGAGGACGGAGGGCAGCGACGGGTCAGACTCCGCGGCATAGGGGAACTCGTCGAACACGAACACGAGGGGTCGCGGGCCTTCCCAAGAGCGCACTTTCTCAACGATGAAGGACAGGGCATCGTTCCATGTGGCGAAGGCAGGCAGCGATGCAGGCAACGAGAACGCCTCATAGGCGGCCGCGCTGAACAGCTCAAGGTTCTGCCTCGTGGTCTTCTGCTGTGCAGTGAAGTAGAGCGTCGGCTTGTCTCTGACGAACTCGTCGATGAGGGTTGTCTTGCCCACCCGACGCCGACCGTAGATAACCGCCATCTGGAATCCACCCTTGGCGTACGCACGCTCGAGCGAGTGGAGCTCGCTCTCTCTTCCGACGAACATAAGTGACACCGTCCATTCAAACACGTACTCTTGAGTACCGTACTCAACAGTACCGTACTCAAGAGTACGTGTAAAGAAAACGCTCGAACGCGATGCCAGCCAAGAATCGCCGCCTGGTTTCTGCGCATTCTCGCGCCCCCCCTGGGGCCGAGAACTGCGTCAGGACCAGACGGCGATTGTATGCGGGACGCCCCTACCCCTGGTTCTTGAACAGGTTGCGGTTCAGAATCCCAACAGTAAGCATCACCGCATAATAGACGTCCAGGGCGTGGCGGGTCTCAGCTTTCTCATGCGCACGCCCGTGGCGCGGCACGTGATGAACGATGGGGCACGGCTTGGCGGCTGGGAGCAGTCGTCGCTGCGGGCGTGGATGGCAGACGAGCTGCCGGAGCTTTTGCCCAGCGAGCTCGTGAGCAATGTGGTCGCCGTTGACAAGCTGACGAACAACGCGGGCGCCGCAAGGGACGCAAGCGCGATCACGACAACGAGCGACTTGTCCGCAGGGTTGACGGCCAACCCGTCTATTGGTGGGAGCGCACGCCCTCGGCCGACGGCTCCGAGGGCGAGGCATCAACGGCATTCAACCGCGTCATGGCCGACGGCGACGCCTTCAACGGCGTCACCCCCGGCGACGCGCACGCCGAGGACACGTACGTCTTCCCGGGATTTTGCTTCTAGGGACCAAAGGGGAGGACGCGTGCCAAACGTTAGCGTCGGCACCTCGGAAAAGGGGCGTGTTCACCGCCCAGAATCTTCGGTTACCCCGCCGCGCAGCTTCGCCAGGCCACCTGCCGCGAGCAGCGCGACGCACGCAGCGCCAACGGCGGCCTGCTCGGGATAGAAGTCTGCGAAGTCGCGCAGGCGCATGCCGGTCGTCGCGGGCAGCCACGCGATAAGGGCGGGCACGCCCACGTGAAGCGCCAGGGCCCAGGCGATGCGCACGGCACGCTCGAAGCCGCGCGCTCGCGTCATCTTCCGCCGCCAGCGACGGCGCAGCGCGAGCGGCATAGCGCACGCGCCCACGGCAAGCGCATACGCCGCGTCGAACTCGACGTGGACTTCGCGCGACGCGTCAGCATCCTCCGAGGTTATAGCTGCGTCAGCTTCAAATCCGCGCGCCAGCGACAACACGCCGTCGCCCATGTCCCAAAATGCCCCGTTGCCGCCGACCACGTCGTTCTCGTCCGCCATGATCACCACGGCGACGTCCTCCTCGGGAATCACCACCATGCGCGCCACGTAGTTCTCAACGTCGCCGTCATGGGACATCACGAGCAAGCCGTCGTCGTCCGCGTACGTGGTCCAGCCCATGCCGTAGAACGTGTCGCCGGCAGGGTCCGGCACGCGATTCCACACCATGCGGTTCACGGCATCCGAGCTTACGACACCTCCCCCGTTGTTCAGGTATAGCAGCAGGTAGCTCGCCATGTCGCGAATGCTTGCGCGCACGTAGCCAGAGGCTTGGCCGCCCCACTCGTCATCATCCTCGCCGTGCGAGAAGCCATCCTCCACGGGAATGCCAAACCAGTCGCGGTGCGCGGGCGTCGCGGAAGCCCTGGGCTCCTCGACCCCGTCGACCGAGGCGTCATCCATACCGGCGGCATCGAAGATGTTCGCGCGCAGGTAGCTGGCATAGCTCTCACCGCTCACGGACTCAACGATGCGGCCAAGCAGGTCATAGTTGGCGTTCGCATAGCTAAACTGCCCGTAGCTCTCCCCCACGCTCGCGCGGGCGAGGCTCTCGTAGTAGCCAAAGCCGCTCGTCTGGTTGAGCAGCATGCGAACCGTCACGTCCGCGGGCACGGCGTAGCCGGGCGCGTAGCGAACCGCCGGAGCGTCAAGGTCTATGAGGCCCTCGTCCACGAGCTGCTGCACGGCAAGCGCCGTCATGGACTTGGAGAGCGAGCCGATGATGAATGTGTCGTCCGTGCTCTTGACGTCGCCGAATGCCCGCAGGTAGTTGGTGCCACTTGCACTCACCACCGCCACGGCCATGCCCGGTACCCCAGACGCGGGAAAGGCCTCGTCGAGGTACTCGTCGAGCTGCTCGGCCGTATCCGCGTCCCACGCGAGGGCCGGGCGCGCCGGGGCGATCGCCGCGAGGAACGCGAACGCCACGAGAATCACGCGGCACGCGTGGCGCACGCGGGGCAGGCGGCGCACGCGGGGCACACGGTGCACGCGAGGCGCACAGCACGACGCCGGCATCCGACGTACCCCCAGTACGCCTGCCTCAACGCAGCAGATATCCCTAGAACCCGCCATAGATGAACTGCACCGGCTCATTCAATCCCGAGAACACCACGAACCACACGAGCGCCGCGCCCGCCACCGCCACGAAGCACGCGGCACCCGCGAGCACAAGGGCACACCGCAACCTCTCGCTCACTCGGCATCGCTTCCCCACGTCACGCAGTCGTCCTGGCCGCGCCTCTCGTTCACGAAGTCATAGAACGCGTGCTCGATGCGCACCCAGCCCTTCCAGCCAGGATGCACCGTGTCGCACAGGAAGTACTTCTCGTACTCATAGCCAGAGAAGTCCGCGTAGCTCGCGCCCGCCTCGTCGCAGATGGCGCGGATGCGGTCGTAGTACTCCTGGCGATTGCCGGAGGCCACGTCGCTCACGTCGTACCACGGACCATGTACCGGCAGGATGCAAACGAGCGGCTCGAAGCCCACCTCGCGGCAGACCTCCAGGAAGCACGACAGGTCCGCGTACTCGTCTTCCGCGTCGTCGAAGTTCTCGAACAGCTCGGGGTCAAACGTGTGGTTCTTCTCCCAGAACTCGTCGTAGACGCCGTAGTCGTTGTTCGTGCAGGCGGCCTCGCCCTCGGTCTGCGCCTGGGCGAGCAGCGCGTCCCAGTCTGGCTCCGCGCCGGGCGCTCCCTGGGTGCCGCTCGCCTCGGCAGCTCGACGGGCATCGCTCTTGAGCGGAGCGAGGCCCTCTATGTTCGTGAGGTCGCCACGCAGCTTCCAAGAGTCCGCGACGGCGAAGGCGGCGTCATCAATCGCATCGAGCGGGGTGTCGTGCGAGGTGGCGGCAAGCTTGTCCTGCCCAACGCCCAACGCCTCGCAGCGCTGGCGGACGTAGGCCTTCACGTCGCTCGATATCGCGTCACTCTGCATGAACGCGCGGTAAAGCGAGTAGCTGAACTTCGTGTAGAACTTGTTCTCGTCGCCCGCGCCCTTGAAGAACCACTGCGGCGAGACCACGATCATCACCTTCTTGTTCGCGACCTTGCCGCTCGACCCATACGCGCCCGCGGCGATGGCCTGCCACAGGCTCTGGTCATACCCCTCGCCCACGTAGGTCATGTCCACGCCAGCCCCGGACTCGCCAAACACGGACTGCGGACACATGCTCACGCGCCCCTTCGAGATGTACCACTCCGAGGAGCCAAAGCACAGATAGCCATCGGCGGACATGTTCGCCGTGACGAAGTCCACGTTCTCAGACTTGCCCGTGGCATATACGTAGTCATAGAGGCGGCCGTCGTCGCGAGCGCCGTTGCCCGGCAGCACGAGCTTGTCGAACACAACGAGCCCCAGGCCAAAGGCCACGATACCCACGCACACCGCAAGCAGCAGCGCCATGCCGCTCACGCGGGGCGGTGCAAGCCGCTCGCGAAGAGCCGCGATCGGACCCTTCCGTCTGCTAGTCCCAGCCAAGGAGCATCCCCACCTGTCCCGAGAAGATCGCAAATCCGAGGAATACGAGCGTCTGCGTGAGCGCCCACGAGAGCACGCGCAGCCACGCCTCCTGGCGATGCGCGCGCCAGAACTTCGAGCGCTTCTGGACCGTCTGCGTCACCGCGAGAAGAAGCCCGTGGTAGAGGCCATAGATGATGTAGTCCCACGCAAGCCCGTGCCAGAAACCCATCACGAGCATGTCCACGATGAAGGCGCACTGCGCCACGCGCAGCCGCCCGCCGCGGATGAACTTGCGACGCATGGCAAAGCGCGTGAAGCGCATGAACACGAAGTCGCGAAACCACGTGGACAGCGTGATGTGCCAGCGGTTCCAGAAGTCGATGATGTCCGTGGCCAGAAATGGCGCACGGAAGTTACGCGGGCAGCGAATGCCTAGGCAGTAGCTCGCGCCCATGGCCATGAGAGAGTAGCCCTGGAAGTCAAAGAAGAGATAGATGCCGTAGACGAGCGCCGTCTGCAGCTGCTGGAGGGCGTCGCCCGTGGCGCTGGGCGCGTAGACGCGATGCACCCATGTGGCGATGACGACCTTGTAGAGCGCGCCGGCGAGGAGCAGCAGGATGCCACGCGCGAGAAGCCCGGCGTAGGCGTCGCGGTCTGGCGTGGCGTGGGCGTCCGCGATGAAGCGGCGGCTGCGGTCGATGGGACCCGAGCTCATCTGCGGGAAGAACAGCAGGAAGTAGAGCCAGTCCTCCAGGCCCAGGTCTGCGCGGGCGATGAGCCCGTCTCGCACCTCAATCACGATCTGGGTTGCCTTGAACGTGATGTAGCTGATGCCCACGAAGCCCCAAAGCCCCAGGTCAACGATGGAGGTGACCTTGTAGGTGACGAGCGGCGCCAGCGTGGCCAGCACGGCCACGGCGTAGCGGGTACGGCTCTTGGGCGCGCGGGCGAGCTGCATCACGGCGATGCGCGAGAGTGCGAGGAACGCCAGAAGGGCCACGAGCTGGCCTGGCGTCTTGAAGAAGACGCAGGCGAGGAAGGCCACCGAGGCGGCGAGCCCATAGTGGCGAAGTGTGTGGCCGGACAGGCCGATGGCCGCGGCCACGCCCACGGTGGGCACGAGCAGCACGAAGAAGCTTGGGTCTGCGAACAGGGTCATGGGTGAGCGTCTCTTCCGCCGGCTAGAGGCGCTTGGCCACCTGGGCCACGATCTTGTTGGCCGTGTTCATCTCGGAGCGCTCCACCTCGGTGGGTGCGATGGAGACGCCAAGCTCCTCCTCGAGGCTCACGAGCAGCTCGATGGCGGCCATGGAGTCAAGAAAGCCGAGCTCAAAGAGGTCCTCGTCCAGGTGGTCGCGAACGGCCGGGTCTCCGGAGACGTCCTCGAGGAGGTCGAGGACGCGGGTGCGTACGTCGTCGGTCTGTGCCATGGGTATCGCTTTCCTTTCTTTGGGGGGTGTGGGGCGGAGGGGGCCGCGGGGCGGGGTCCGTGGATGGGCGCGGCGGCGCTAGCGCGAGACGCTCTCCGCGAGGGCCTTTCGGTCTGCCTTGCCATTTGCGTTCAGGGGCATGTCGGCCAGGATGCGCACCTGCCGCGGGACCATGTAGGCGGGCAGGGTCTTGGCGAGCTCGGCCTTGAGCGCGCGAGCCACGGAAAAGTCGCCGCCCTCGGGCGCACCGGGCCCCACAACGACGAACGCGCACAGGCTCGAGATGCGTCCCGCGCGCGTGGCCGGCACCACGACGGCGTGCCGCACGTACGAGACGTTCTCGATCGCACCCTCCACCTCGCCGAGTTCGATGCGAAAGCCGTTGAGCTTCACGAGGGAGTCGAGGCGCCCCACGCAGTGCAGCAGGCCCTCCTCGTCAATAAAGCCCAGGTCACCGGTGCGGTAGCCACGGATTGGCGTTCCGTCTGCCAGCGTGGTGGCAAAGAAGGCCGCAGAGGTCTTCTCGGGGTTCTCGTAGTAGCCGCGAGCGACCGTGTCGCCACGGATGATGATCTCGCCGGTCTCGCCCACGGGGACGGGCTCGCCCGTCTCGTGGCTCACGATCGAAAGCTCCGTGCCCGTGCGGGGCCATCCTACGGGCAGCGCGGCGGCGTCTGCGAGCATGGTGTCCGTCACCTCGCAGCACGTGACGGCCACCGTGGACTCCGTGGGGCCGTAGGTGTTTGCGATCGTGGCCGCCGGGAAGCGGAGGCGCAGCTTCCCGGCCGTGGTGTGATGGAGCGTCTCGCCGCAGAAGAGCAGCAGGCACAGGCGCGGAAGGAGCGCGGCGGCAAAGGACGGGTCTGCCAGGCAGGCATCGGCGAACGACGGCGTGGAGACCCACACGTCGACGCCCGAGCCGGCCAGGTCCGCGAAGAGCCTGCGGTAGTCTGAGAGCTCGAAGGCGTCGATCGCGTACAGGCAGCCGCCCGTGGTAAGCGCGCCCACGAGCTCGAACTCCGAGAGGTCAAACGAGTAGTTCGCCTGGTCAAGGAAGGTTCGGCCACCTTCGCGAATGACGGGAAAGCCCACAAGCCAGCTGCGGAAGTTCGCGACGTTGGTTTGCGTCACCTCGATGCCCTTGGGGCGCCCCGTGGAGCCCGACGTGAAGATGATGTACTGCGTCTGCTCGCCGGAAACCCATGTCTCTCGAGGTAGCGGGCGTGGTGCGTCTGGCGTGCGAGTGCTCACGAGGTCGCTGGCATCGATGAGGCAAACTCCCGACAGAACGCCGGCGAGCGCCTCGGGAATGTCGCAGGCGGCCACGAGGACCGCGCCTTCGATCTGTCCGGCGATGTTGGCGACGCGCTGAGCGGGCAGCTCGGCATCCACGGGCACGTAGGCATGGCCGCTCATGAGGCACGCAAGCAGGCACTCGACCGTGAGCGCCGACTTTGGTCCAAGCACGAGCACGGGGCCGCGGCCGGGAATATCTGCAAGCCCGCTGGCAATGGCGCAGACGTTTGCCCACAGTTGGCCATAGCTTGTCTCAGCCTCACTCGCCGAGCGAAACGCCAGCGCGTCTGGATGGGTGGCAGCCGTCTTCTCGACGGCATCTAGCAGCACGTTCGTCTCCGTCATTCTTGCCTTGGCCTGCGATTCCTGTCCGCTATTGGCAATTCGGACACATTTTCGGTCCATCACAGGCGGCGAGCACGGACCCCGAGCATCCCTTGCAAAGTCCTTGCAAGGGATAAAGCTAGCTGAAAGAAATTGGCGGATATGCCGAAAGGGCTCCGCCGGGGCAGGGCCGGTTCTTAGCGCGCTAAGTGAGCGGGCAAAACGGGATATCGCGAGTAGCCCAATCTGCGACACGCCGTCTACCTGCGGCTTTGTACCAGCAAGACGCTCGTCCACTCGGCAAGTTGCGATTTGCCCGCTCACTTAGCCCATTTGTCATCAAACGGGGTCACGGGCTCGCGATCCTCGTCCTGCCTGCGAACGCCAAAGGGAACAATATCGCGGTAGATCAGGCGATGGTGGTCGTCGCGCCACTCGTCATCGTGGTAGTGGCCAAAGAACCAGGTACGGTAGGCGAGCTTGGCATCAATCTCGCCACGATAGTTCTGAATGGCATCGTCATCGAACTGCCGGTCGCACTCAGTACTCCATTTCCGACTCGCGTCACGCCCGCTCCGTGGTAGCAGGCGTATCTGAGGCTGAAACAACTAAGGGACCCCAAAAGGCGAGCAGTTAATTCTCGTGGTCCTGAGCAGCCAGTATTGACGCACCTCGTCTACCAACAGTTTTACTCGGACGATTTGTCCGCCTACTCCGAAGATCGCGATATAACTGCTCACCTTTGGGGGGGTGCGTCCGTCTTGAAGACAAAACGCGGCGTCTCGAATACAAAATAAGCCCCGACAGATGCCAGTCTGCCGGGGCTTGCAAGCAGGGACGAGCGGACCTGCGTTACTTCAGCGTGGCGTACATGACGGCCTTGATGGAGTGCATGCGGTTCTCGGCCTCATCAAAGACGACGGACTTCTCGGACTCGAAGACCTCGTCGGTGACCTCCATCTCGGCGATGCCAAACTTCTCGTTGACCTCGACGGCCGTCGTGGTGTTGAGGTCGTGGAAGCTCGGCAGGCAGTGCATGAAGATGGCGCCCGGCGCGGCCTTGGCCATGGCGGCGGCGTTCACCTGATACGGGCTCAGCAGCTTGATGCGCTCGCCCCAGAGGTCGGCGGACTCGCCCATGGAGACCCAGATGTCGGTGTAGACCACCGTGGTGCCGGCAAGGCCCTCGTCCAGGTCCTCGGTGAGCGTGATGGTGCAGTCGTTCTGCGCGGCGATTTCGCGGCACTGCTCGACAAGCGCGGCATCGGGCATCTGGGCGGCCGGGCCGCAGGCGCAGAAGTCGATGCCCAGCTTGGCGCAGACGACCATGAGCGAGTTGCCCACGTTGTTGCCGGCGTCACCCATGAACGTGAGTTTGTTGCCGGCGAGCTTGCCGGTGTGCTCGCGCACGGTGAGCATGTCGGCAATCATCTGCGTGGGGTGGAACTCGGTGGTGAGGCCGTTCCAGACGGGCACGCCGGCGTTGGCGGCGAGGTCCTCGACGATCGACTGGGCAAAGCCACGGTACTCGATGCCGTCATACATGCGGCCGAGCACGCGCGCCGTGTCCTCGATGGACTCCTTCTTGCCCATCTGCGAGCTCTTGGGATCCAGGTAGGTGACGCCCATGCCCAGGTCCATGGCGCCCACCTCGAAGCTGCAGCGCGTGCGCGTGGAGGTCTTCTCGAACAGCAGCACGACGTTCTTGCCGTGCAGCCAGTCATGCGCCTCGCCGGCCTTCTTCATGGCCTTGAGCTCGGCGGCAAGGTCGATGAGGTAGAGGATCTCGTCGGTGGAGTAGTCGAGCAGCTTAAGGAAGTTACGGCCGGAGAGGTCGACGCCCTTGGCTGCGTACGTCTCGTCTGCCTTCGTGTGGTTCATGGTATCCCCTCTCGCGGCGCTTAGCGTCGGTTGCGTTGTTATTCAGATTCTTGCATAAATCATCGCGGAATCTAATGTTTTGTGATTATAGACACTCTATCTACGCGATACAAGCGATACGGGCAATCAAGGCGTGGACAGCTCCTACAGCCTCTCCCTCACGAAGGGCATGCTCATGCAGCGGGGGCCGCCGCGGCCGCGGGACAGCTCGCTGCTGGGAAGCACCACGAGCTCGAGGCCCGCGCGCGCCAGGGCCTCGTTCGTGACGTTGTTGCGCTGGTAGACGCAGATGCGGCCCGGAGCGATCGCCAGGGTGTTCGAGCCGTCGTTCCACTGCTCGCGGGCCGCGGCGATTGGGTCTCCCCCGCCGCAGCGGATGAGCTGCACGGCGTCAAGCCCGAGGATGCGGGCAAGCACGTGGTCGAGCGTGTCGAGAATCTCCTCGACGGACAGCTCGCCGGGGCGCGGTCCACGACTGATGCGAAACACCTGCAGCGTGCCGAGAACCGCGGGGTGCACGGTGAACTTGTCGACGTCGATCTGGGTGAGCACGGTGTCGAGGTGCATGAACGCGCGGCTCTCGGGGATGCGCAGGGCGTAGAGCTCCTCGATCGGGCACGCCTCGTCCCAGATCATGCGGCTGGCCATGGTGTCTATGGCGGCCGCCTCGGTGCGCTGGGAGATGCCCACGCAGATCGTGTGCTCGCCCAGCACCAGGACGTCGCCGCCCTCCACGTGGTAGGCGAGGTCGCGGTCATACCACAGCGGCACGTTGCGATAGGTGGGGTGGCACGCAAACAGGTAGCGGCCGTAGATGGTCTCGCGGCGGCGCGTGGCCTCGTACATGCGGTTGAGGTTGACGCCCGTCCCTACGACGCAGAACGGGTCCCTCGTGAAGTAGAGGTTGGGCATGGGGTCCACGATGAGCTCGGTGTCGGGCTCGGCCGAGTCTCCGAGGGCCGCCACGAGCGTGGAGGCAGACCCCAGGCGCGCCGAGGTGGACGCCACCACGCCCGTGCCCGCCACGTAGCGGCTGCCCAGTGGCAGCTCGAGCTCGCGGCGCGTGACGCCGGCCATGGTCTTGAGCACGAGCTCGTAGGGGTCGCGAATGGAGTCGAGCAGCTCGCGGATGGCGGCGAGCGCCACGTTGTCGTGCACGCCGCACTCGGCGAGGTACTGGCTCGTGAACTCCTGGCGCACGCCCGGGACGGCCTCGAGGGCCTCGGCCACGAGCCTCTCGAGGTAGACGACCTCGACCCCCTCTTGGCGCAGCAGCTCGGCGAAGCGGTCGTGCTCGGCCTGGGCCACCTCGAGGAAGGGGATGTCATCGAACAGCAGGCGCCCCAGGTCCGTGGGCATGAGGTTTAGCAGCTCGTCGCCAGGCCTGTGCAGGCACACGCGGCGCAGGCGCCCTATCTCGCTCATGACGCACAGCGGGCTTTGGCCCTCCACCTGCGGGGCAACCTGCGCACCCTGGCTATTCGGGCACGCCTGCGGGCTGCCTGCCGCCAGCTCGGCGGCCATGCTAGCGCTCTCCCAGCTGGGCGGCGATGTCTGCGTCGAGCTCGCGAAGCTCTGCGGGGACCTCGCCCAGCTCGCACAGGAAGGCAGACGAGACGGCAGCCGCCTGGTCTCGGCGCACGGCGGCAAGCGAGGCATCGCCGCGGGCCTCGTAGGCGTCTGCCACGCGAAGCAGGGCGTAGGAGACGTAGGAGGCAAGCGAGTCAGCGATGCCGGAGAGCTCCATCATCGTCACGAGCGAGCTCGCGTCGAGCGAGAGCGCCGTGGCGCCGTCCAGGTCAAGCAGCTCGCCGATGGCTTGCTCGAGGTCCGCGATGGCCTCGGGGTCCTGGTCGAGCAGCGCCGAGCGAAGGCGCCTCGTGAGCGCCTCCACGAAGCGCCTCGTCATCTCTGTGATGTAGTCACGCTGAAGCATGGGAGACTCCATACGTTTGCGACGGGCGCGTCACCAAACGACCTGCAGGTGAAGCGCCCGAACATGGGTAGGCTTGCGAGTAATTCTATACGTTACTAGCGATGTTTTATACATCAGGTGCCAAACGATGCCAAAGGAACCCGTCCCCTTTGGCAAGCGGCGGACCTGCCAAAAGAACCCGTCCCCAATGACAGGTTATGCTCCCACCGGCGGCGTGACGCCCAGGTGCTCGAACGCCGCGAGCGTGGCCTGACGGCCCTGCGGCGTGCGCACGATGAGGCCACGCTGCAGCAGATAGGGCTCGTAGACGTCCTCGATGGTAGAGGGGTCCTCGCCCACCGAGCTCGCGATGGTGGAGAGGCCCACGGCGCGCCCGCGAAACGTGCAGGTGAGCGCCTGCAAGATCTTGGTGTCCATCCAGTCCAGGCCCAGCTCGTCTATCTCGAAGAAGCTCATGGCCTCGGCCGCGACCTCGCAGGTGATGGCCCCGCCGGCGCGCACCTGCGCGTAGTCCCTCACGCGCTTGAGCAGGCGGTTTGCCAGGCGTGGTGTGCCGCGGCTGCGGCTTGCGATCTCCAGGGCCGAGTCATGGTCTATCGAGACGCCCAGGATGCCCGCCGAGCGCTCCACAATCTGCGCGAGCTCCTCAACCGAGTAGTAGTCCAGGCGAAACGAGATGCCAAAGCGGTCGCGAAGCGGACCCGTGAGCAGACCCGTGCGCGTGGTGGCGCCCACGAGCGTGAAGCGCGGGACGTCCAGGCGGATGGAGCGAGCGGCCGGCCCCTTGCCAATGACGATGTCGAGGAAGAAGTCCTCCATCGCCGGATACAGGACCTCTTCGATGTTGTGGTTGAGGCGGTGGATCTCGTCGATGAACAGGACGTCTCCGGCCTCGAGGTTGGTGAGGATGGCCGCAAGGTCTCCCGTGCGCTCGATGGCAGGTCCGCTCGTGGTGTGGATCTTGGAGCCCATCTCGTTGGCCACGACCGTGGCGAGCGTCGTCTTGCCCAGGCCCGGGGGGCCCGAGAAGATCACGTGGTCGAGCGGCTCGTGGCGGCTCTTCGCAGCCTCAATGAGCACGCGCAGGTTTTGGCGCACGCGCTGCTGGCCGCAGTACTCGTCAAGCGTCTGCGGGCGCAGGTTGTGGTCTATCTCGAGGTCGTCTGCCGTGAGTTGTGCCGTGACGCTGCGCGGCGCGCCGGTCTCGCGGGCGTGCGTGGCGCCCGCGTCTGCGAACAGGTCACGCGAGGGGTCTGCCTCCCACATCTACGACCTCCTCCCCAGGCGCTTGAGCGCGTACTCGAGCGCCGCCTTCGTCGTTGTGGCGCCGGCGTCCGCGTGGCCCTCGAGCGCAAGCGTTGCCTCCTCGCCCGTGAATCCCATGGCAAGGAGCGCGGCCGTGACGTCGTCCTCCACGCCAGAGCCGGCGATGGGCGCCGCGGCCACGATTCCGCCACGCGCGGGCAGAGAGGCCGCCGTGGCAAGGCCCACCAGCGTGGGGTCCTTCGCGAACACGTTCTCAAGCTCGAGCAGAAGGCGGCTCGCGAGCTTCTTGCCCACACCGGGCACCGTGGCCATCATGCCCGCGTCCTCGGCCGTCACCACGCCGGCGAGCTGGGCGGGCGTGAACGTCGACAGCACGGACAGCGCAAGCTTGGGGCCCACGCCGGAGATGGCGCACAGCCGGTCGAACAGCGCACGCTCCTCTCGCGTTGAGAAGCCGAACAGCGTCATGGAGTCCTCGCGCACGACGAGGCGCGCGAGCAGCGTGACGCCCGGCGTTCCCACCTCGGGAAGCGAGCCGGCCGTGACGGCGGAGACGCCCAGCTCATAGCCCACGCCGCCCACGTCGAGCACGACATGGCTTGCCGTGAGCTCCACGAGCGTTCCTGTCAGTTGGACGATCATGCGCCCACTCTCCTGTCATGTTCCGTCGAGGCGGTGAGCCCCGAGCGCGTCTTGGCGAGCGTGCGGGCCGCCGCCCCTCCCTGGGCCGCCGACATGGCGAACGTGCGGCTGAGGTTTGCGTGGCACACGGCCGCGGCAAGGGCGTCCGCGCAGTGGTCAGGCTTTGGGTCGTGGTCGAGAGCTAGGACGTTGCGCACCATGTAGGTTACCTGGCGCTTGTCCGCCGCACCCGTTCCCACGACGGCCTGCTTGATCTGCATGGGCGTATAGCTGGCGACCTCCACCCCGCACTGGGAGCACGCCACGAGCGCCGCCCCCCTCGCGTGGGCCGTGAGAATTGCCGAGCGCGTGTTCTGCCCAAAGAAGATGTCCTCGATGGCCACGCTTCCCGGCTCGTAGCGGCCAATCGCCTGCGAGATCTGGGCGTATATCTCGCCCAGGCGCTCGTGAAGCGGCTCGTCCGCCTCCGTGTGGATGCAGCCGTAGGCACGCGCACGCGCAACCGAGCCGCGCGTCTCTATGACGCCCCAACCCGTGTTTGCCAGGCCCGGGTCTATGCCCAAGACGATCATGCGCGCACCTCCCAGCCCTTCTCGACCACCGAACATAGGTTCTAGTTTAGCACGAGCGGAGCCTCCCCGCAGGATGAACAGGGGACGGAGCGCCGTTCACGTACCCCACCCGCGTGAACAGGGATACGCCCCCGTTCACGCCGCTAGTTGTCCGAGAACATCCCGCCGGTGCCGCCGGGCCACATGCGGCCGCTCTCACCGCGCAGGCGCCGGCCGTCGGAGAGCTCCTTGAGGTATCCCATGAGCTCGGAGGCACGCGGGCCCAGCTGCTTGGCCATCTCGGGCGGCATCGTGAACGCCAGGGGCGTGCCGCCCATGGGGGCCTGCGGCCCCGAAGGCGAACTCGTGCTCGGAGCGGTGGGCCGAGACGGGCGCTGGCGGGGATGCGCGATGACGTCGGCGACCGAGGAGACGAGGCGCGCCGCGGCGGCCTCGTCGGGCACGTGGTCTTCCCAGGCGTCCATGACCGGGCGCTGGGCCTCGCCAAGCGAGCGGGCCGAGACCACGGGGTAGCTCGGGCCCTGGCGACGCCATGCCTCGAGCGCCCGCAGACGCCCGAGCACAAGACTCACGCCCTTCTCGCCCAGCTTCGAGCCGGCAAGCTCGCCCACGCCGGCACCCCGCTCGATGCGCAGCAGCAGGAGGGCGTCGAGCTCGGAGAGGCGGAGCTCGTCGCTCTGGGCCACCTGCTCGAGTCCCAGGCCACTCGGCACGCGCAGACGCGCGAGGCATCCCGTGGGAATGACGGGCGACACCGTGTTGCGCATACGCGCCACGGCCGCGACGTCCGTGCGGTACACGTCGCCGAACGGGGCAAAGGCGCACGAGCGCACGGCGCCCGCGGGCACGTCTGCGCCCTCGCCCACCGCAAGCATCGTCTTGTCGGCGCAAGACAGTGCGAGGAGCTCCCCCGCGCTCGCGAGCGCGCCCAGGCGGGCCTCGAGAAGCGAGGCCACGAGGCCCTCCTCACCGTCACCCCCCAGAGCCTCGGCAGCCGCCTCGAGGTCCCTTGCCGAGACCTCGTCGACGTCGCGGATGCGCAGGTTTCGCACGAGCTCGCGGGCGTCTGCCAGGGCGTCACCCTCGGCGTGCACGAGCGCGTGGACGCGAAGCGGGCCCACGGCGTCAACGGCCACGGCCGCCACGGCCGCGCTCGCGAGCGAGCCGTCCGCGACGAGCGCCACGCCGGACAGACCGCGCTTGTTCACCTGGTCTCGCACGGAGGTCGCCACGCAGCGCCACAGCGTCGTCGCACGGTCATACGTCGGCGGCTCGACGGCCTCGGGCAGCGGCCCCTCGGACAGCACGTCGATGTCGCAGAAGAGCAGCTCCTCGCCAAACGACGACGCAGCGGCCGCGAGCTCGCCCCACGGCGCCATGACGAAGCTGCCGCCGCAGTAGGTCATGTCATCGTAGGCGCCAGACGCTCCCGCCACGGCAAGCCAGGCGTCGGCGTTGGCGGCCTCGCGCGTGAAGCAACCATCCGAGACGGACGGAGCCAGGCACGTCATCTCGTCGTCCGTGTCGTAGCCGTCGACGGGCATGAGGCACACCACGTCCGCCTCGAGCTCGCCGGTGGCGAACGCGTCGAGGTCTCCCAGCGACAGGGCGATGCCCACGTCGACGCCGCCCACCTCGATGACAGCGGGGTCGATGAGGCGCGCGGCCTGCTGGCCCTGGCCCTCGGCGCCCGCATCGGCGTCGAGGCGCTCGCGAATGCCGCGGGCCACGGTCTCCACGTCTCCGGGGCCGATGGCGTCCAGCATGCTCGTGAGCGAGATGGGCACGGCCGCCCCGTCACGCAGGTAGGAGACGTCATAGACGGGGGTCCCGGTGATGTTGGACGTGTAGGGCACAAGCGCCGGCACCCGGAGCTTCTCGGCCAGGGCGGCGAGCGCGCGCGAGGCGTCGAGGAGGTACGCCTCGTTCGCGGCGAGGCCCATGGGGTCGGGACCCATGAGCACAGGCGCGCCGAACACGAGCAGGTCCGCGCCAAGCTCCTCGGCACGGCGCCCGTAGGCGGCCATGGCGCTCACGGTGGCATCGAACGCACCCGGCGTCGAGTTCATCTGGGCGATAGCGATCTTCATGTGAGTTACCTTTCGGTGGGTTCGCAGGCTATCCTACCCCCGCTCGGCCGCGAGCAGGCACACGCCCGCCTCGGTGTCCTGCACGTGCGTGCACGAGGGCTCACGCAGCGCCAGCGCTGCAGCCAGCACGTCTCCCGCGCATGACGAGAGGTGAAAGACGCAGGCGATGGCCCCCATCAGCGGGTATCCCAGCACGCACGGCAGCACAAGCAGAAGCGCGCTCAGAAGGGCGGCGGGGCCGAGAAGCACCACGCAGAACCTGGCGCGGCTCAGGACGAGGCCCGGGCAGCCGGCGTACAGCATGCCGGCGGCGTGCCCGTAGCGGACGCGCGTCCCCGGCCCGCCAAGGAGCCGGAACAGCGCGCCGTGGACGAGCTCGTGGACGGGCATGGAAGCCAGCGTCAGGGCAACGAGGACCGCCGCCCATGGCAGCACGCCGCGGCCGAGAAGCAAGGCCGCCTCGCATGCGCTGGGAAGCACGCCCGCGGCAACGAGCAGAGCGACGAGCGCGGCGCCAGCGGCAAGCAGCGCGAGGCTCAGCGCCGCAAGGCGACGACGCAGGGCCTCGTCTGCGAGAAAGTCGATGTCGAACAGGGTTCTCATCGGGCGGGGCGGAGCGCGGGCGCGGCCTTGCCAGGTGCGTCGAGGCGAATTTCGTAGAGGTTCGTCCAGCCCGTGAGGTCAAGGCCGTCATAGGGGAACCACACCGGCTTGTGCAGCGTGAAGCCCAGCTCGCGATAGAGGCGGTTTGCGAGGCTCTGCGGCGAGGTGTTGATGCGCAGCGCCTTGCATCCGCGGGCGATCCCCTCGCTCGCATAGGCCGTGAGCAGCGCCGTCGCCACGCCGCGGCCGTGGAAGGCGGGGGCTGTCGCCAGCACGTGGCACGTGAGCATCTCGTCCTCGGCGAGCGGCTCCCAGTCCGGTTCGACGCCGGGGAGGCCAAAGTCGCCATCGAGCGACATCGCCCCGAGGACGGGATCGCCCGGCTGCTCGTGGCCGCGCTTGAGGGCGACCCACGTCGTGCCCTCGTGAAGGCGACGGCTCACGTCGTCTGGCAGGGGCCAGAAGCCGCGACGCCAGCCGCACGTCTCGCGACCGGGGATGTCGCAGGCGTCGAGCAGATGGTCATACATCGCCTGGATGGCGGGCTCGTCTTCCGGCACGGCGTGGCGCACGATCACGCCGGCAGGACCGGGCGCCACGTGGGCGCCAGCGGCGTCGACGGTCACGAGCGGGCGGTGGCGACGGGTGGGCTCGGCGGCGTGGACGGCGGCGAGCAGCTCCGCGGTGTCCGTCTCGGCTGCGGGGGCGGCCGGCACCGTTGCGCTGAGCGCGCGAGCGGGGGCCTGGGCGGCGACGGCGCCCGCGAGCGGGCCGACCACATGCGCCTGCGTGACGCCCAGGCGGCTCATGGCCTGCAGCACGCCCGCGGCAGAGAGCTCCGGGGCACTCGCAAGGACGACGCTCCTGCCGTCCTCGAGCAGGACGGGCACGAGACGGGCAGCCTGCTCGGCAGCGACCCTTGCCAGGACGACGGGCGCCGGCTCGTAGGCAACGCCGAACGGCGTGCCGGGCTCGTCGGCCACTCCCGCAGGCGCCCAGACGCTCACGCGCACCGGCGCGCCTTCCGGCGCGTCAACGACCGTCCCGCATGTTGGATCCATCACGGCTGTCGCCCCCCGGTCTTAAGCTCGGATTCCTTCTCGACAGCATAGCCGAACGGGCCGGTGCCACTCACGGGCGAAAACGTTGCGTTCACCGAGGGCGCGAGCGCGTCGCCCATAACAACCAGGCGGCTGAGCTCGCCTGCCCAGAAAGTGGGACTCACACTGCCGGTTGATGTGGTCTGCAACCAGTCAAGATCGCTTACTTATAGCCCCTCCTAGAAGAAGCTCCTTCCATCAAGAGCCGCCTCGTCGAAGGGAATCCCCGCGGCCTTCATCATGGTCGGGGCCTCATCGATCAGGCGCAGGCCCTGGTAGCGACCCGGTTTGACGCCGGGGCCAGCCATGATGAAGCACGGCTTCTCTCCCCTGAAGGGCATGTGCCCGTGCGTGGCGAGGCTGTACTTGTAGTCGTCGCCGCCGGCGGGCGTCACGAGCGGGCCCTCCGCGTCGTCGCCAAAGGCGTAGTTCGGGGCGGCCTCGAAGATGTAGGAGAAGTCCCCGGCAGTGTGGAAGCGTTGCCTCGCCTCGTCGTTCGTGAGGGCATCGGTCACGTAACCCTCGTCAAACAGCGGCGCGAGGGCCTTCATCGCGGGCTCCAGGTACGTCTCATCCTTCACGAAGAGCTCGGCGGAGATGCCGCCAGACTGCACGTAGGCGTTCCACGAGCTGACCTCCCCCGCCTCGTCGACCTCGAGAAGGCCGGCCTTGGCGAGAAGCACGTTGGCGGAGAGCTTGTAGTCGACCTCCAGGTGGCCGTGGTCGCCAAGGACGCAGATCACCGTGTCATCGAGCACGTTCGCGTCCTCAAGGGCGCGGAAGGTGCGGCAGAGCCACTCGTCGTGAAGGCGCAGGGCGTCCTGGACCTCAGGGGCGTGGTTGCCCGCAACGTGCCTCACGTGGTCGAGGTGAGCCTGGTGGTCGAGGATGACCTGGGGCGCCCGTTCGCGAATCAGGTCCTCGAGGCAACGTACCTCGAACTCGTCATACGAGGGGTGGGTCGCTTGGGCGACGTCATGCTCGTTGAGATAGCGGGACGCATACTCCCAGCCGGCGTCGTTGCAACCGTCGCGGTAGACCGCCTCCACGGTGGGATACGCGCTCCACTTCCAAATCTCCGGGATGTCATAAGTGACGGGGGCGTTGGCACTCACCGGCCAGCCGACGGACGCCGTCGTCATCCCAGCCTCGGACGCCCAGTCGAAGACCGTCGGGACCTTGATCGCAGAGTAGTCCCAGTACCACTCCTCGTTCCTGCTGGCAGGGTCGAGCTTCTGGTTGTGGGGAACGCCCGTGCGCTCGGGCCAGCAACCAGATCCGATGCTCGCATGGCAGACGTAGGTGAGCGTCGGATAGACGCTCTCGACGTGCTCGAAGACCGCCGCGTTTTCGAGGAGCCTCGAGAATCCGGGGAGATGGCGCGTGTCGGGCAGGTCGGTCGTGAAGAGGGCGTCCACGCAGACGACAAGAAGCCTATGCATCGACGGCACCTCCCTAGGCATTCTGGGCGAGGACGGAGGTCGCCTGCTCCGCCGCGGCCTTCAGCTTGTCCTCGGGGTCCTCGCCGGTGCTCATGACGCCCTCGAACGCGTCGACGTAGACCTTGGCGGCCTCGTCGAAGCCGGAGTTCATGCAGTCACCAACCGCGTACTCGAGCTGGTCGAAGGCGACCTGGTACTCGGGCGTCTCGGCGTAGGCGTCCTTGATGCGGTCGTCGTCGGAGGCGGACTTACGGGTCAAGAGGTAGCCGGTCTTGAGGTGGTTCTTCACGCTCGCGTCCTTGCTCGTCATGAAGTTGATGAGCTCGGCCGCGGCCTCGCGGCGCTCGCCCTCGATGCTGCCGCACATCACGAGGTTGCAGCCGCCGCTCGGGACCTTGTTCTGCGCGTTTTTGGGGATGAAGCCAACGCTCACCTCGTAGCCGCCCTGCTCGGCCAGGCTCATCGCGTTGGTGAGGCCGGCGGTCGAGGAGGTCCACATGGCGATCTGCTGGTTGGCGGCGTTGGAGTCGAGTGTGTCGGAGGCGTTGGTACCCGCGACGAACGAGTAGTTGTGGTTGGCGACGTTGTCCTGGAACCAGCGGACCATATCGACCGCGGGGTCATCAGCAAAGGTCGCCTTCGTGCCGAGAATGCCGTCTCCCCAGAGAGAACCACCGTTGCAGAAGGAGAAGGCCTCAAGCAGCCAGGTGTCGGCACAGAAGCCAAAGCCCTTAACACCGGCCTTGGCGAGGGCGTCGGAAGCCTTGACCATATCGTCCCAAGTTGCGGGAGCGGTGGAGGCGTCGAGACCGGCCTTCTCGAAGAGCGTCTTGTTGTAGTAGAGAATCGGCGTCGACCTCAGGTATGGCACGCCGTAGAGCTTACCGTCGACCTGGCAGTTCTCCATGAGGCCAGGCCAGAAGTCGTTGAGGTCGTCATCGGCGATGAACTCGTCGATCGGCTGAATCATGCCGCCGTCGGCGAAGACCTTGGTCGAGTTGATAACCATGACGCAGACGTCAGGCGCCTCGCCAGCGACGAAAGCGCTCTTGAGCTTGGAGTTGAGGTCATCGTAGGAGCCCTGGGACTCTGCGGTGACGTGGATGCCCTTCTCCTTGCCGATTGTATCGTTGAACTCTTGGATACGCTCCTCGTTGTTCTCCTTGATCTTGTCGGTCCAGCAGTACCAATAGGTGAGCTCGATGGTGCCGTCAGAGGAGGTGCTGGCAGCAGGGCTGGCCGCGCCGCCGTCGCCCGAGCAGGCGGAAAGGCCAGCGAGCGCGGCGGCACCCGTGGCAGCGGCTCCGAGCTTGACGAACTGACGGCGAGAGAGGTCCTTCATGAGGTATGTCCTTTCGATTTTACGTGCGTAATGGCTTGTTTTTCGTTATCGGCACAGGACTCCCCAACCCCGAGGGGAAACGGGAAAGAAGCCTGTTGTTTTGGAACGAGCGCGATGGAGCTGGCGGGGGCCCGTCGGAAGCGATGCGGCCGACGGAGGCGCGTGGCGGAAGCGATACGGTCTGCTGGGGCGCGCGACGCCCGCCACAGAGATATGCGCCGCCCTCTCCGCTACTTGTCGCCCAGATACGAGAACGCCTTCACGATGTGCTTGTTCGCGAAGAGGTAGACCACCATGATCGGGGCCGTCAGAACGACGTTCGCCGCCATCAGCAGATGGAAGTTCACGCCAGACTCGGACGCCTTGAGCGCGGCGACGCCAACCGGAAGCGTGCGAGCAAGGTCCTTCGTGGTGAGGACGAGGGGCCAGAAGTAGTCGTTCCAGGTCCCGATGAAGGTCAGCAACGCCAGGGTCACGAGCGTCGGCATCGCCATCGGCAGGAACAGCTTGAAGATGATCGTCAACTCGCTTGCGTGGTCGAGCTTGGCGGCCTCGATGAGCTCCGGCGGCATCTTGTTGAAGGTCTGGCGCAGCATGAAGATGTTGAAGGCGCTCGTGGCGAAAGGCAGCACCAGGGAGGCGTAGGAGTTGATCATGTGCCAGCGGGAGAACATGACGAAGATGGGCAGGAACACGAGCTGGACCGGCACCATCATCGTGACGAGCGTGATGCCAAACAGGACCTTCTTGCCGCGGAAGCGATACTGCGAGAAGGCGTAGGCGGCCGGGATCACGGTGAGCGTCTGGCACACGAGCGTCGCCAGGGTGACGATGATCGAGTTCCTCAGGTAGACCCCAAAGGGGCCGGACTTCAGCGCGTCGGCGTAGTTCTGCCACTGCGGAGACGCCGGCAGGATCGAAGGCGGGAACTGCATGGTCTCGCCAAGCGTCTTGAGCGAGCTCGAGATCATCCAGAAGAACGGAAAGAAGAAGACGAGCACGAGAAGGATGTCGATCGCGAGCCTCCCCGCCGAGCGGACGGCGCGGCGCGCCGGCATCCCGTGCTTGGTCGTGGATTGCATAAGGGAGCTCCTAACGGTAGTGGACTCGCTTTTCGAGCACCTTGAAGTAGATGACTGCGAAGATGGCAACGAGGACCAGGAGCACCATGCCGATGGCTGCGGCATAGCCCACCTTGTAGAACTTGAACGCGTACTGGTAGAGGGAGAACACGATGGTGTTCGTGGCGTTCTGGGGCCCTCCCTGCGTCATGATCTGGATCGTCTCGAAGACCTTGAGCGAAGAGATGACCTCGACGATCACCAGGAAGAAGAGGGTCGGTGACACGATGGGCAGGGTGATCTTCCAGAAGGTGGCCCAGGGCTTCGCGTGGTCGAGCTCCGCCGCCTCGTAGAGGTTCTCCGGAACGGACTGCAGCGCCGAGGTAAGGATCAGCGCGTCATAGCCAACGGACTTCCAGACGGAGATCGCGATGAGCGAGGCGAGTGCCACGCGCGCGTCTCCAAGCCAGTCGACGGGAGACACCCCGAAAACGGACAGAATCTGGTTCAGCAGGCCATAGTCCCTGTTCATGATCCAGAGCCACAGGAGGGAGATCGAGGCGAGGGAGATCACGTAGGGCGAGAAGATGACCGCCTGGAGGAATCGGTTCCGGCGGCTCGCGCGCTTGAGGTGAAGGGCGCAGAGCATACCGAGGACGACCGAGAGGCCAACCGTAAAGACCATGTAGATCAGCGTGCTGACGAGCGTCTGGCGGAACTGCGCGTCCTGGAACAGCGTGACGTAGTTCTGAAGGCCGACGAAGACCTTCTCCGGATTGACGAGGTTCCACTCGCAGAGGGAGAGACCGCCCATCTCGAATATCGGGTAGATCCAGAAGGCGGCAAGGATCACGATCGAAGGGGCGATGGCGGCGTAGGGGCGAAGCGCGCGGAGCACCTTCTTCGCGTTCAGGCGCTCGCCTGCCCTGCTCTCGCTCGAGTTACCGCTCGCCTTCCCCGCGCCCGCGTGTCCCGTCGTCTTCCCCGGGGTGGCCGCAATGCTTGTCTCCATCAGGCCTCGACCCGCCTCTCCTGGTCATCGAAGTAGTGGATCGAATCCCCCTCGACGAACAGCTGGACGGTCTGCCCCACCTCAACGAGCGGCTGGTTGAACGTCTTGAAGGAGAGGGTTCCGAAGGGAGCCTCGGCTTGGTAGATGATCTCCGAGCCCATAACCTCGTGGATGTTTACCTTCGCCTCGAAGGCGAAGCTGTCGGAGGGAGCACCGCCATCGCCGGCGAGGATCGCACGCGACGGGCGGAAGCCGAAGAGCACTGCGGTGGCAGGGGGCTCGGGAAGGGCCAGGCCCGCGCAGGGGAACACGTTCATGGAGGGGGTGCCGATAAACTGCGCGGTAAAGCGGTTCTTGGGGTGGCCATAGACCTCTTCGGGGACGTCCGCCTGTTGGATGACGCCGTCGCGCATGAGGACAATCTTGGTGGCCATGCTCATTGCCTCGGTCTGGTCATGCGTGACATAGACGAAGGTCGTCCCGAGGCGCTGGTGAAGGGCGATGAGCTCGGTGCGCATCTGCGTGCGCAGCTTCGCGTCGAGGTTGGAGAGGGGCTCGTCCATGAGGAAGACCTTGGGCTTCTTCACCATGGCCCTCGCCAGGGCAACACGTTGGCGCTGGCCGCCGGAGAGCTGCGAGGGCTTACGGTCGAGGTAGCCCTCCAGGCCGACGATGCGAGAGATCTCGTCGATTCGACGCCGGCGCTCGTCCTCGGGCACCTTCATGTTGATGAGGCCGAACTCGATGTTGCCCCTCACCGTCATCGTGGGATAGAGGGCATAGTTCTGGAACACCATCGCGATGTCGCGATCCGAGGGCCCCACCTCATTTACCCTCTCCCCGTCGATGAGCAAATCGCCCGAGGTCACGTCCTCGAGTCCCGCAATCATGCGCAAGGTCGTCGACTTTCCGCAGCCAGAGGGGCCAACCAGCACGGTGAAGCTTCCATCGGGAATCGTGAGCGAAAGATCGGGGATCACCGGAGGCTTTCCGTCGTACGACTTCGATACGTGACGCAATTCAATACTCGACACGCGGGCCTTTCCTTTCTCTCTCATTCATCTGGGCACAAGAGAGATTGTCCCGGCATCCCGTCATGGCGAGACTTCGGTTCTGTCAGAGCTCGGACAGCAAGTCGGCGCGTTCGTACAGCTCTTGTCAGGAATGAAAGGCTCCGGTAAAGGCGACGCGCGGCGGCGCAAGACGCCAATGCGCAGCGACGCAAGGCTCGGAAACGCGGCAAAGACGGGCATGCAGTCACGCGGGAGCGCAAGAGTGAATGTGCGGCGACACAAAAGACCTCCCCGGCGCAAGCGGCCAGGGAGGTCTGAATTCACGAAGCTAACGCGGAGGCGACGCCCGCGAACAGGCGCGGGGAGCCGCTACTTCTTGTACTGGCTCTCGTGCTTGCGGAAGAAGTCGAAGCGCGGGGGCAGCTCCACGATCGCGTGCTCGTCAGGGTTCTCGCCCAGCGCAGAGGCGAGCTCGCGGGGCGTGGCCAGGGCGTGCTCCCAGCTGAAGAAGTCGTGGGTCGCAAATCCCATATGCTCGGCCACGAGCTCGCAGCCCGTGGGCACGGCGGGGTGCATGAGCAGCGCCGTCGTGCGCAGCGCGGCGAACGCGTCGGCGAGCGCGGCCACGTAGGCGTCCGCGTCGTCTCCGGCGGCCTTGCTCGCCGCGTCCCAGCGCTTGTTCGCGGCGCGGCAGAACTCCTCCACCGCAGCGAGCGCGCCGTGGAAGTCCAGCCCGTGGACCGTGCGCTCGAACGCGAGCGTGGCCTGGCGGCACTCCTCGGCCACCTCAGCGGACGCCTCGACGCCCGGCAGCCGGGCGTCGCAGGCCTTCGCGGCGCCGTAGAAGCAGCTGCGCGCCAGACGGTTGAAGATGTTCGTGAGAAACGCGCTCTCCTTGAGCACCGGGTCCACGACGCGCGGGTCGTCCTTGACGAGGACCTCCTCGCCCGTCTTCTTGTCCTTGTGGCTCACGCTCGTGTCATAGGGCTTGGGCGAGAAGCTCACGGCCTTGGCATCGAGCGCCAGACTCAGCCAGTGGGCGCGCAGCTGCTCGGGCGTGTAGTGCTCGAGAAGCTCGGCGGCCATGGGCGGCTTGATGGCACCGGAGCTCGAGGCCTTCTTGTTCATGAACAGCACGTGGTAGTTGGCCACGGGCGTGGTCTGCTTGAGGCCCCAGCCCATCGCCTCCCACATCGCGGGCTGCGCCACGCAGTAGAAGTAGATGTTGTCCTGGCCGATGAACTGGAAGACCTGCGAGTCATCGGCACACCACCAGTCGCGCCAGTCCGTGCTGGAGTAGCGGCCCTCCCCGCCCACGGCAAGCGCCGTCTGCGAGAAGGAGATGGGCGCCCACAGGCTCTCGGGCCAGCACCAGACCGTGAGGCCACGGACGCCCTCGAGCTCGGGCGCGGCCACGCCCCAGTCGATGTTGCCCGTGATGCGGAACGGCAGCAGGCACTTGCCCGTGCGGAAGCGCACGTGCGCGGCCTCGAGGACCTCGCGCGCCTGGTCGCGGGCCTCCCAGTCGGCGAACTCCACCGAGAAGCTCGCCTGGTTGCCGGTGGCCTCGTGGACGGTGTGGGCGGGCAGCTCGGACGCGGCCGCGTCGAACGCCTCGCGTAGCTCGTTCTTGATGTAGATGACGGGCGCCACGAGGCTCTCGCGCACGGTCTTGGTCACCACGCCACGCACCTGCGGGTCGGCGTCCCACTCGTCCATGAGCTCGTCGAGGGCGTCGCGGAAGGCCGGCAGGTCGAAGTACCAGTTGTCACACGGGCGCAGCTCGGGCTTGGTGCCCGTGAGCTGCGAGACGGGGTTGATGAGCTCCTCGGGGTCGAACTGGTGGCCCAGGTCGCACTCGTCGGCGTAGGCCTTCTCGGACTTGCAGCCGCGCACGGGGCAGTGGCCGATGACCTGGCGGCCGTTGAGGAACGTCTGGGCCTCGGTGTCATAGAACTGCAGCGTGGAGCGCTTCTTGAGCACGCCGCGCTCGTACAGGCGGCGGATCCACTCGTCGGTGAGCTTGGCATGGAACGTTGCCGCGGGCTCGAGCCCCGAGCCCGAGTAGATGTCGAGCGAGATGCCATAGGCGTCGAGCGCCGCCTTCTGGTTGTCGTGGTGGCCGCGCACGTAGTCGGTGATGGTGCCGGAGAACTCGCCGGCCTCGGTGAGCTTGCGGTAGCCCTCCATGATGGGCGAGCCAAAGCAGTCCGTGCCCGAGACGAACAGGACGTTCTGCTCGCCGATGCGGTCGCGCAGGAAGCGGGCGAAGAAGTCCGCCGGGACGAACACGCCGGCGATGTGGCCAAAGTGCAGGTTCTTGTTGCCGTACGGCATGCCAGCCGTCACGACGGCGCGCGCAGGGAAGTGCGGGCGTGAGGATGCGATTGCGTCAGTTGCCATGCGGGCCTCTCTCGTTAGTGCGTCAACCCGCCCATTCTCGCACTTCTCGGGCATGGGCGCACGTGCCGCCCCTCTGGCACCTCTGGGTCGGCATTGGCCGAGACGCGCCCAAAGGGGTCTGACCCCTTGGGACGCGCTAGGGCCTGGGGAAGCGGACGCAGATCGTGGTGCCACGGCCGGGCTCGCTGTCAAGCGAGAGGTCTGCGCCGTGGAGCATCGCGGCGTGCTTCACGATGGCAAGCCCCAGGCCGGTGCCGCCCGTCTCGCGCGAGCGGCTCGCCTCGCCGCGGTAGAAGCGCTCGAACACCTTGGACTGCTGGGCCGGCTCGATGCCACGGCCCGAGTCTGCCACCACGAGAAGCGGCCGGTCGTCCTCGAGCGAGACGGACACGTCCACCCAGCCGCCCTCGTGGTTGTAGCGGATCGCGTTGTCGCACAGGTTGTAGACGAGCTCGTCGAGCAGGCGCGGGTAGCCGGTGACGGCCTGGTCCTGGCCCGAGACGCCCAGCTTGACGCCGGCGGTCTCGGCCGTGGGCGCAAGGCGAGACACCACGTCCTTGGCCGCGCGCAGAAGGTCGACGGACTCGGCCGCGCCAAGCAGGCTCGCGTCACCGGAGCGCTCCGACTCGTCGAGCTTGGAGAGCGTGAGGATGTCGTTCACGAGCTCGGTCATGTGACGGGCCTCGTCGTAGATGCGCCCGGCGAACTCGGGGACGTCCTCGGGCCTGGCGATGCCGTCGCGGATGAGCTCGGCGGCGCCGGAGATGGACGACAGCGGCGTCTTGAGCTCGTGCGTCACGTTCGAGGTGAACTCGCGGCGCATGAGGTCGGCGCCCTTGAGCTCCTCGACCTGCTCACCAATGCGCTCGACGAGCGGCTCCACCTCGACGTAGGTGGAGGTTGGGTCGGGCGAGGCCGGGTCGATGGCGAGGATGGGAGACACGAGGCGGTCTGCAACGAGGCGCGAGACCGCCCAGCACACGGCGATGATGACGAGGACGACGGCGCACACGAGCAGAAGGTCATGGCGCACCGCCGCGGCGGCGGAGTCGCGGTCCACCGCCAGGCGCAGTACGTTGCCGTTGTTGAGGCGAACCGCCCGGTAGATGGACACGTAGCCGCTCGTCTCGGAGTCCCTCTCGGCCGAGCCCGCGCCGTCCGCGAGCGCCTCGGCGATCTCTGGGCGGTCGGCGTGGTTGGGCATGCTCGCCACGGAGTTCTGGTTGTCGTAGATGACGGTGCCGTCGCTGGCCACGAGCGTCACGCGCACGTCGCCGGAGTCGAAGGCCGTGAGGCGCATGACGTCCGTGTCGTCACCGCGGAGCGCGGCCTTCACCACACGGCACTCGCTCTCGAGCATGCGCCCGGAGTCGTCGACCGTCACGGACTGGTAGATGAGGCTGGAGCACACGAGAACGGCCACGGCCGCCACGGCCGCCACAGCCGCGAGCGAGATGAAGAAGCGTCGGGCAAGCGATTGCCTACCCGGCGCCTTCTCGCGCTTCTCTTTTCTGCGGGTAGAGTCCTGGTCGACGCCCGTCTCGGCCCCGGTCTGCTCGCTCATGCTAACCCCTCAGTCTGTAGCCAACCCCTCGGACGGTCTCGATGAGGTCCGCGGCCTGCCCCAGCTTCTGGCGAAGCGTCTGGACGTGGACGTCGACCGTGCGGCTCCCGCCATCGAAGTCCCAGCCCCACACGCGCTGCAGAAGCGTCTCTCGGTTGAAGACGACCCCCGGGCTCCTCATGAGAAACGATAGCAAATCGAACTCGCGGACCGTGAGATTAAGGGACGCCCCATCGACGGACGCCTCGTGCCGAGACGGCGAGAGGCGGATTGGCCCCACCTCGAGCACGTCGGAGACGGGCTCGCGGCGCGCGGGCGCGGCCTTGGAGCGGCGCAGCAGCGCGCGCACGCGGCTCACCATCTCCATCATGCCGAACGGCTTGGCAAGGTAGTCGTCGGCGCCGGCGTCGAGGGCCGTCACGGTGTCGAGCTCGGTGTCGCGGGCCGTGAGCATCATGACGGGCACGTCGCGCAGGCCCGGGGTCTGGCGGATGCGCGCCAGAATCGTGAGGCCGTCCGTGTCGGGGAGCATGATGTCGAGCAGCACCGCATCGGGCACGCGCTCGGCGCACGCGCGGCGAAACGCCGCGTCGTCGGGCAGGCCCTTGGCCTCGATGCCGGCCTGAGAGAGGGCATAGACCGCCAGCTCGCGGATGTTCTTCTCGTCCTCGACGTAATAGATCACGGGATTGCCCCCAGACGCTGCTGCCTCCACTTGGGCGCTACGCCTCCTCACTGGGGATGACGTGGCCGCCGGGAGTAAGCATACGCTCGCCACGGGTGCGGAAGAACGTCCAGTCGGCGACGTGCTGCGCCTTGTCACCGATTCGCTCGAAGTACTTGGCCACCATGAGCAGCTCGGGCAGGCTCGCCGGCGACGGCTCGCCGGCGCGAATGAGCTCCACGACGCGGGCCTCGGCCTCGGCGTAGTCGGCGTCGAGCTTGTCGTCGGCGTTGATGACCGCCTGGGCCTCCTGCTCGTCGGAGGCGCAGAAGGCCTCGACGGCACGCTCGACCATCGTGGCGGCGTACTCGCTCATGGCGCAGAAGCGCTCCCCCAGCTCCTCGCGCTGGCCGGCCGGCATCTCGGAGAAGATGAACGCCACGTCGCGGGTCATGGAGTCGACCTGCGCGAGGTCGGAGACGATGCGGAACGACGCCGAGACAAAGCGCAGGTCGGCACCAACGAGCGGCTGCTGCATGAGCATGATGTCCAGGCACAGGCTCTCGATCTGGCTGCGCAGGCGCTCGGCGGCCTTGCGGCCCTCGAGGATGCCCGTCTCGGCACCCTTGTCGCCGGCGGCGGCCAGCCCCGCGGCGCGCGTGTCGGACGCCGCCTTGTCGCCAAGCCGTCCGAGCAGCGCCTGCATGTCGTCGAGCTGCTTGAGGAACTTCGTTCTGGTAGCCATCAGCTGAACCTCCCTGACAGGTATTCTTGCGTGCGCGTCTCCCTCGGGTTGGAGAACAGCTCGGAGGTGGGTCCCGCCTCGATGAGCTCGCCGAGGTAGAAGAAGCAGGTCTTGTCGGCCACGCGCGTGGCCTGCTGCATGTTGTGGGTCACGACCACGAGCGTGTGCTCGGCCGCGAGCTTGTTCATGAGCTCCTCGACCACGAGCGTCGAGATGGGGTCAAGGGCGCTCGTGGGCTCGTCCATGAGCAGGACGTCCGGGTTCGTCGCCAGGGCGCGCGCGATGCACAGGCGCTGCTGCTGGCCGCCGGAAAGCCCCAGGCCGCTGGCGTCGAGCTTGTCCTTGACCTCGTCGAACAGTGCCGCCTCGGTAAGGCAGCGCTCCAGCAGCTCGTCGGCGTCTGAGCGGGTCATCCTGCCCATGCGGTTGGGCCCGTACAGGACGTTGTCGCGGATGCTCATGGGAAACGGGTTGGGGTGCTGGAAGACCATGCCCACGTGGACGCGCAGGGCGTTCGCGTCCATGGCGAACACGTCACGGCCGGCAAACTCCACCGTGCCGGCGGTGCGCACGCCCTCCACGAAGTCGCACATGCGGTTGAACGTGCGCAAAAGCGTCGACTTGCCGCAGCCCGACGGGCCGATGAAGGCCGTGGCGCGCTTCTCGGGGATGTCAAGCGTCACGTGCTTTAAGGCCTGGAAGTCGCCGTACCACAGGTTGAAGTCGCGCACGGACAGCGCCGCGGGGACGTCGGCGAGGTCGCGGTGGTCCCTCGTATCGAACTCCTTAGCCATCTGATCAGCCAAACCTTCCGCTCAGGTAGTCGGCGAGACGCTGGTCCTTCGGCGCCATGAAGATCTGCTTCGTGGCGCCCACCTCGACCATGTCTCCCATGTAGAAGAACGCCGTGCGGTCCGAGACGCGCGTGGCCTGCTCCATGTTGTGCGTCACGATGGCCACGCAGATGCCGGCGTCGGCGATGGCGCGGATCGTCTGCTCCACGGTGAACGTGGAGATGGGGTCGAGCGCGGAGCACGGCTCGTCGAACAGCACGACGTCGGGGTCCATCGCGAGCGTGCGGGCGATGCACAGGCGCTGCTGCTGGCCACCGGAAAGCCCCAAGCCGCTGCGGTCGAGCTTGTCTCTGACCTCGTCCCACAGCGCCGCCTGGCGAAGCGTGCGCTCCACGAGCTCGTCACCCTGCTCGCGGCTGGTCACGCGGCCGTGGCGCTTGGGCGCGAACAGGATGTTCTCGCGGATGGACTTCCTGAACGGCGTGGGCTGCTGGAACACCATGCCGATGGAGCGGCGCAGCTCGAAGAGGTTCTCCTCGCGCGTGTTGATGTCGCGGCCGTGGTAGAGAATCTGGCCGCCGATGTCGCAGCGGGCGATCTCGCGGTTCATGAGGTTGAGGCAGCGCAGGAAGGTAGACTTGCCACAGCCCGACGGGCCGATGAGCGCCGTGACGGTGCCGGCGTCAAAGGAAAGGCTCGTGGGGTGCAGGGCCTCCTTGGTGTGGTCGTAGCGCACGGTGACGTCGCGGGTCTCGATCAGGTGACCTAAGGCGGCACCAGCGGCGGGCTCGGCGCCCTGGGCGGCACGCATGGCCTCGGGGTTCATGGCTTCGCTCATTCGCTCGTCAGCCTCCTCGCGAGGGCGCGCCCGGCCACGCGGGCGAGCACGTTGAACAGCAGCACGCAGATGATGAGCACCGCGGCCGTGCCCCACACGATCTCGTCGTTGCCGGGCGTGGGCTCCATCTTGAGCTTCCAGATGTGCACGGCCAGCGTCTCGGCCGGGCGGAAGATGTTCCAGGGGCTCCTGGGGCTCGTGATGGCGGCGGCGAAGTTGATGCGCGCCGCGGCCGAGCCCGACGTGAAGATGAGGGCGGCCGCCTCGCCGAACACGCGGCCCGCCGAGATGACCACGCCGGTAACGATGGCGGGCATGGCGGCCGGCAGCAAGACGTTGATCGTGGTCTCCCAGCGCGTGAGGCCCATGGCGAGCGCGGCGTCGCGCTGCGACTGCGGGACGTCTGCCAACGCCTGCTGGATGACGCGCACCAGGATGGGGATGTTGAACATCGTGAGCGCCAGGGCGCCGGCGATGATGGAGATGCCCCAGCCCAGGACCACGACGAAGAACAGGCTGCCGAACATGCCCACGACGATCGACGGCAGGCTCGAGAGCGTCTCGATGGCCGTGGAGGCCGCCGTGGTGATCCAGTTGTCGGGCGCGTACTCCACGAGGAAGATCGCGGCGCCCAGGCTCACGGGCAGGCTGATGAGCAGCGTGATGATAAGCATGTAGAACGAGTCGAACAGCTGCGTGGCGATGCCGGGCAGCACCTTGTCGGCCGAGTCGTTCACGAGAAATCCGGGCTGGAAGACCTTCCAGAGGCCCTTCACGAGGATGAAGGCCACGATGGCGGCCAGGATGAGCAGCACGAGCGCGGCGATGGCCGTAAGCACGCCGGTGGCGATGCGGTCCTGGCGACCGATGCGGCGGGCGTGGGCGTCGAGGTCGACATCGGGCGCGGGTGCGGCGGCGCGACCAGGCTCGGCAGCGCTTCCGGTCACGCGCTCCTCGGGGGTGGCGACGCTATCCATTCTTCTTCGCTCCCCTCTTGCTGATAACGTGGATGATGACGATGAACAGCAGGCTCATGCCCATGAGCAGAAGGCCCAGGCTCCACAGCGCGTGGTACTCCACCGAGCCGGTCGTGGCGTTGGCAAGGCCGCTCGTGAGCGCCGTCGTGAGCGTGGCCGCCGGGTCGAGAAGCCCGGTGGGCATGGCCTTCTCGACGCCGCCGATGACCATCTGGACGGCGAGCGTCTCGCCAAAGGCGCGGGTCATGCCCAGGATGACGGCCGTGAGCAGGCTGGGAAGCGCGCTCTTGAGCACGACGTGGCACACGGTCTGCCAGCGCGTGCAGCCCAGCGCGTAGCTGCCCTCGCGGTACTCGTTGGGCACGGCGGCCAGTGCGTCGATGGACAGCGTGGTCACCGTGGGCAGGATCATAACCGCGAGCACGATGGCGCCCGACAGGATGCCGGCGCCGGTGCCGGCGGCGTCGCCGAAGATCGCGCGCATCGCCGAGTTGACGACCGTGAGGCCGATGAGGCCGTAGACGACCGAGGGGATGCCCACAAGCAGCTCGACGAGCGGTTGGAAGACGCGGCGGCCGAACACGGGCTGCACCTCGACGACGAAGATGGCCGAGCCCAGCGCGATGGGCAGGGCGAACACGGTGGACAGCAGCGTGACGGAGAACGACCCCACGATGAGGGGAAGCGCGCCGTAGCGGCCGTCGGACGGAATCCAGTTCTGCCCGGTGATGAAGCTGCCAAAGTCGACGCCGTCCGCGAAGAACGTGGTGAGGCCCTGCTCGGCGACCATGACGATGAGCGTCACGACGACGAGGGCCACGAGGGCGACGCACGCCCCCGTGAGGCCGAGGCCCACGTTCTCCAGGCTGCGCTTTGGCATCAATCGCTTTGCCATACGAGTCCTTTGGTGAGGTGGTCAAGAAAGCGCGGCGCACGCCCGGGCGGGTGGGCGTGACGCCGCGCAAAGGGAGGGGTCGCGGATGCTAGGCGGCGCTGATCGTGCCGGAGGCGTCCTTCTTGACCTTCATGCCGGTCAGAGGGATGAAGCCCTTCTCCTCGACGAGCTTGCCCTGGACGTCGTCGGAGAGCATGTAGTCGATGAAGGCCTTCGTGACGTCGTCGGCGCCCGCAGCGACGTACATGTGCTCGTAGGACCAGATCTTGAAGTCACCGGTCTCGACGTTGGCGCTCTTGGGCTCCACGCCGTCGACCTTGAGGGCCTTGAACTTGGAGTCATCGAAGTAGGAGAAGGCCAGGTAGGAGATGGCGCCGGCGGTCTGCTGGAGCTTCTCGACCACGGTGCCCGAGGAGTCCTCCTCGGCAACCGGCTTGAAGGAGTCGGGCACGGTGGCGCCGGCGAGCACGGCGTTCTCGAACGTGGCGCGGGTGCCGGAGCCGGCCTTGCGGTTGATGACCTGGATGGGGCCGGCCGTGCCGCCCACCTGGCTCCAGTCCGTGATCTCGCCGGTGAAGATGCCCTTGAGCTGCTCGGTGGTGAGGTCGTCGACGTCGACGTCGCTGTTCACGACCGGGCCCATACCCACGACGGCCACCTGGTTGTCGACGAGCTTGGCGGCGTCGGCGGCGTCGAGCTTCTCCTCGGCGAAGATGTCGGAGCGGCCGATCTGGGCCTTGCCGTCCTTGACGTCGGACAGACCCTGGCCGGAGCCGCCGCCGGAGATGGTGATGGTGACGTTGGCGTTCGCGTCCATGAAGGCGTTCGCGGCGTCCTCGACGAGCGGCTGGAAGCTCGTGGCGCCCGAGCAGGTGATGGAGCCGGAGAGGTCGGCGGCAGCGCTCGAGGCGGCCTCCGTGGCGGCGGAGGAGCCCGAACCACCGCAGCCAACGAGGCCGAGGCCGGCGAAGGCAGCGAGGCCACCGGCCATGCCGAGGAACTGACGACGAGACATACCCTTGCTCATGGTTCTCCCTTTGTTGAGTGTTGCGACCTGACCGCCGGGCACCGAGTCTTGTGGCCCGTGGCGGCGCGGCCGCTTTCCAAGACGAGACTCTACGGGCCGCCTGCCGCCGCATTGGGCTCATCGGCCAGCCCTTACCCGGCCGTGACGCGCCCTTACCGGCGCGTGACGCTGGTTTACGTTGCGCTTACATTTCGCGTGGGCGGGCGACTGTGCGCGGCTCGGCGGGTCCCGCAGGCCATCTACGTAAGAGAGCGGCTAAAACCTGGTCACGAATTGCGTTTGGGAACGAGCCACGAGTTCGCTCTCCGCCCCGCCAACGTCATGCCCGTTGCTGGCAACTCGAATAGCTGCGGCTTTGCAAACGGGTTCATTACTGGCGCTTGCGCAGGAACGGCCAGCTCGTTCCCAAACGCAATTCGCAGCCATCTAAAGGTGTCCCACCCACGTAAATCGCTTGCGCCCCCACGCCCGAGCCCGGACGTGCCCTCCCCCGCCGGGCTCAAGTGAAATTACGCAAATGCTGAGGTGCCACATTGTTAGGTTCCAATTAATTTGGTCCCATATGATTAGGTACCTTGACTATCTTCGCAATCGGTCCTAGCATGCTCTCGTCACACACAAGGAAGGGAGCCAAATGGCTCAGAAACAGGCAAGGGAGGCGAGCATGGAAACACCAGAGGAAGGCAGTGGCTTTGCGCCGTGCGGGCGCATCGAGGCATGTCCGCGGCCAGACGTGGACGACCCGTTCCGCCCCCGCTGGATGGACATCAGCGACCCCGACGAGCGCCGGGGCGCCCACATCGTGGACATGCTCGGCTTCTGCGGGCACTACATCCACGTGAACGGCGGAGGCCGCTCGGGCCGCGCGCCCATCATCTGCGCGCTACTCAAGCACGGCGACGCCATCCCCCAGCGCGAGCTCATGAACATGTTCGACCTCAAGGCGGGCTCGCTGTCGGAGGTGCTCACCAAGATCGAGCGCGACGGCCTCATCGAGCGCACGCGCGACCCCCAGGACCGCCGCCAGCTCATCGTTCGCCTCACGCCGGAGGGCCACGAGCAGGCCACGGCCGAGCAGCTCGACCGCGAGCGGTTCCGCGCCGAGGCGCTCTGCTGCCTCACGGACGCCGAGCGCGAGCAGCTTGAGGACATGCTCGCACGCATCAAGCAGCACTGGAAGGAAATCGAGCCGGACATGAAGGGAGACTGTGCATGCAAGAACTAGACGCAGCCGCAAGCGGCAAGGCGGCCGAGAAGGTCAGCTACGCCGCCATCATGCGCAAGCTCATGGAGAGCATCCGCGAGTATAGGGGCGTCACCATCGCCACGCCGCTGCTCGTCCTGGGCGAGGTCATCTGCGAGATGGCCATCCCCTTCCTCACGGCCAACCTCATCGACCAGATCAAGGTGGGCGCCACCGTTAGCCAGCTGCTGCAGCCTTCGGGCATCCTGGTGCTGCTCGCGCTGTGCTCGCTGGCGTGCGGAACGGCCGCGGGCGTTACGTGCAGCCACGCTAGCTGCGGGTTTGCCAAGAACCTGCGCCGCGACATGTTCTACAACATCCAGCGCTTCAGCTTCGCCAACATCGACGAGTTCTCCTCGAGCTCGCTCGTGACGCGCCTCACCACCGACATCAACAACGTCCAGCAGGCGTTCATGATGATCATCCGCATCGCCGTGCGCTCGCCTCTGTGCCTCGTGTTCGCCTTCACGATGGCGGCCATCATGGGAGGCTCGCTGGCCCTGGTGTACGCGCTTTTGCTGCCGCTTCTCGGCTTTGGCCTGTTTTACATCATCTACAAGGTGCGCCCCATCTTCACGCGCGTCTTCCACAAGTACGACGCCCTCAACGAGTCGGTCGAGGAGAACGTCACGGGCATGCGCGTGGTCAAGAGCTACGTGCGCGAGGACTACGAGAAGGGCAAGTTCGCCCGCGCCGCGCAGGACGTCTGCGCAGACTTCACGCGTGCCGAGAAGCTCCTGGCCTTCAACAACCCCATGATGATGTTCGCCGTTGACCTCACCTGGGTCGTCATCATCTACTTTGGCTCGCAGGTCATCATCACGAGCAACGGCACTCAGTTCGACGTGGGCCAGCTATCGGCCACCTTCACGTACGGCTTCCAGATTCTCATGAGCCTCATGCAGCTGTCCATGATCTTCGTCATGGTCACGATGGCCGACGAGAGCGCCCACCGCATCAACGAGGTCCTCGAGGCCGAGCCTACGATCGCCGCGCCCGCCGACCCCGTTCGCGAGGTGGCGGACGGCTCGATCGACTTCGACCACGTGAGCTTCAAGTACTCCGCGCACGCCGAGCGCCAGGCCCTCTCCGACGTGGACCTGCACATCAAGAGTGGCGAGACCATCGGCGTCATCGGCGGCACGGGCTCGTCGAAGTCCACGCTCGTGAACCTCGTGGCGCGCCTGTACGACGCCACCGAGGGCAGTGTCTCGGTGGGTGGCGTCGACGTGCGCCGCTACGACCTCGAGACGCTGCGTACGAACGTCGCCATGGTGCTGCAGAAGAACGTGCTGTTCAGCGGCACCATCGCCGAGAACCTGCGCTGGGGCAACGAGAACGCCACCGACGAGGAGGTCCGCGAGGCCGCCCACCTCGCCTGCGCCGACGAGTTCGTCGATGGCTTCCCCAAGGGCTACGACACCTACATCGAGCAGGGCGGCTCCAACGTCTCCGGCGGCCAGAAGCAGCGCCTGTGCATCGCGCGCGCCCTGCTGCGCCACCCCAAGGTCCTCATCCTCGACGACTCCACGAGCGCCGTGGACACCAAGACCGACGCGAGCATCCGCGAGGCGCTTGCCACCTACCTGCCCACGACCACGAAGATCATCATCGCCCAGCGCACCTCCTCGGTGGAGGCCGCGGACCGCATCGTCGTGATGGAGGGCGGCCGCATCGCCGACGTGGGCACCCACGCCGAGCTCATGCGCCGCTGCGCCATCTACCGCGAGACCTACACCTCGCAGAACAAGATGGGCACCGAGGAGTCCGACGTCGAGGCCGCCGAGGCCAAGGCGGACGCCGCGCTGCCCGACAATGCCGAGAAGGGAGGCGAGGCCCATGAGTAGGGAGCCTAAGAAGACCCAGACCAAGGCCGGCACCGCCGTCCGCCTCGTCAAGACGCTGTTCTCGTTCTACCCGCACCTGCTGCCCGCCGTGGTGGTGTGCCTGCTCGTGGCCGCCGTGTCCAGCTCGTTTGGCTCGGTGTTCCTGCAGGGCGCGCTGCAGATCGTGTCCACGTACGGCCAGTCGGGCGACTGGGCGGCCGCCCAGCCCGAGGTGCTTCGCCTTGTGCTCACGCTCGCCGCCATCTACCTCGCGGGCGTGGCCGCGTCGCTGTTCTGGAACCGCTCCATGGCCACGATCACACAGGGCTCGCTCGAGCAGCTGCGCGAGAAGCTCTTCAACCACATGCAGGACCTGCCCATCAGCTACTTCGACACGCACCAGCGCGGCGACGTCATGAGCCACTACACCAACGACATCGACGCCATCCGCCAGATGATCTCGCAGTCGCTGCCGAACCTGTTCCAGACGTGCGTCATCCTCATCACAGTGTTCGTCATCATGCTGTACTACTCCGTGTGGATGTGCCTGGTCATCGTGGCCGGCGTGGCGTTCATGGTGGTCATGACCAACCTGCTCGGCAGCAAGTCCGCGCGCTTCTTCGTGGCCCAGCAGAAGGAGCTCGGCGTGGTCGAGGGTCAGGTCGAGGAGATCATGAACGGCCAGAAGGTCGTGAAGGCGTTCTGCCACGAGGCCGCCGCCGAGCGCGACTTCGACGCGTTCAACGAGCGCCTGTTCGAGGTCTCGCAGAAGGCCAACATGTACGGCAACATCCTCATGCCCGTGCTCATGAACATCGGCAACCTCCTCTACGTCATCGTGGCGCTCGCCGGCGGCCTCATGCTGGCCCTCGGCGTGCCCAACGTGTCGCTGTCGGGCATGGCGCTGTCCATCGCCGTGGTGGTGCCGTTCCTCAACATGACCAAGCAGTTCTGCGGCCAGATCGGCCAGATCTCGATGCAGATCAACGCCGTGGTCATGGGCCTTGCGGGCGCCGAGCGCGTGTTCTCCCTCATCGACGAGCAGCCCGAGGCCGACGAGGGCTACGTCACGCTCGTGAACCTGGGCGTGGAGGACGGCGAGCTCGTGGAGAGCGAGAAGCGCACGGGCCTGTGGGGTTGGAAGCACCCGCACCACGACGGCACGACTACCTACGTCCCGCTGCGCGGCGACGTCCGCATGGAGCACGTCGACTTTGGCTACGTGCCCGACCACCTCGTGCTGCACGACGTCTCCGTCTACGCCAAGCCCGGCCAGAAGGTCGCGTTCGTGGGCGCTACGGGTGCCGGCAAGACCACGATCACGAACCTCATCAACCGCTTCTACGACATCGACGACGGCAAGGTGCGCTACGACGGCATCAACGTCAACAAGATCCGCAAGGCCGACCTGCGCCGAAGCCTCGGCGTGGTGCTGCAGGACGTGAACCTGTTCACCGGCACCGTCATGGACAACATCCGCTACGGGCGCCTCGACGCCACGGACGACGAGTGCATCGCCGCCGCCAAGCTCGCCGGCGCCGATGACTTCATCAGCCGCCTGCCCGAGGGCTATCAGACGATGCTCACCGGCAACGGCAGCCAGCTCTCCCAGGGCCAGCGCCAGCTCGTCTCCATCGCCCGCGCCGCCGTGGCAGACCCGCCCGCGATGATTCTGGACGAGGCCACCTCGAGCATCGACACGCGCACGGAGGCCATCGTGCAGCGCGGCATGGACGCGCTCATGCAGGGCCGCACCACGTTCGTCATCGCCCACAGACTCTCGACGGTGCGTAACTCCGACGTCATCATCTGCCTCGACCACGGTCACGTGATCGAACGCGGCAACCACGACGAGCTCATCGCCAAGAAGGGCTACTACTACCAGCTCTACACGGGAGCGTTCGAGCTGGAGTAGCATGGGCCGCACAGCCTAGCGAATCACCTGGGCCCCGCGACGTCACCTGGCGTCGCGGGGCCCTTTCGAGATGATTGGAGCCACATGTATTCGTTCACGAGCCGCGTGAGGTACAGCGAGATAGACGAGAACGGCGTGCTGGGCATCCCGGCGCTCGTCGACTACCTGCAGGATTGCAGCACGTTCCAGAGCGAGTCGCTGGGACTGGGACCGGCGCACATCGCGAGCACGGGGCTGGCGTGGCTGCTCAGCGCCTGGAAGATCGAGATTGCCGAGCTGCCGCGCTTCAACGACGAGATCCGCGTGAGCACGTGGGCCACGGGCTTCGCGGGCCTGCGCGCGAGCCGAAACTTCACCGTGTGCCGCGCGGATGACGAGGATGGTGCGCGGCCGCTCGTGCGTGCCGACTCGAGCTGGTTCATGTTCGACGCCAACAAGGGGCGCCCCGTGCGCACGCCGGAGGCGGAGAGCGCCCCCTACCTCGCAGACGCCCGCGACGACGCACCGCTCGACCTGCCTGCCATCCCACGCATGATCCACGTCGAGGGCGAGGGGCAGGCGGCCACCCCCATCACGGTGACCGGGGCGCACCTGGACACGAACCACCACGTCAACAACGCCCAGTACGTGAGCCTGGCACTCGGCGTGCTCGAGGAGGGCGAGGTCTCGGCGCCCTGCACGCTCGACGTCCACTACAGCCAGGCCGCCAAGCTCGGCGACACCATCTACCCGCACGTTCACCGCGGCGAGGGCGGCGCCACCGTGACGCTCGACGACGAGGCCGGCAAGCACTACGCCCTCGTGCGCATGAGCTAGGCGAGAAGCGACCAGGGGGCACCCAAAGGGGTCTGACCCCTTTGGGCACTTTGGGCACGAAAAAAGCGGCCCGGGGACAGTGATTGTCTCCGGGCCGCTCGCCTTTTGCTATGAGATCTGCTTGCGGCGGATGAGGTCGAAGGTGACCACGCTCGTGTCCACGTACTCCTCGGCCACGACCACAGGCGCGTCATCGCCGTCATAGATGACGGAGCGCACGAGAAGGTAGGGGCGCGCGCCCACGTCCGCCGGCGCCAGCGCGTCTGACAGCGCCAGTACCTCGGCTGGCTCCGCCACGTCTATCTCGGCCTTGTCCCACTCGATCGCGCGACCGCCCCGCTCGCGCACAAAGCGAAAGAGCGACCCCCCGTAGCCCTTGAGCGCAGCCACGGCGTCCGTGGCCGTCTCGCAGCCCGTCGAGGAGAGCGCAAGCCAGTCGCGGCAGGCGGCGCACATGCGGCCGTCCGCGCAGAAGAGCTTCGCGACCTCGAGGACGGGCTCGTCGGCAGGCGCCCCCAGAACGCCCCGAAGGCGCGCCGCGACGGCTCCGGTGGCCTCGCGGGCCCCAAGCAGGCGCACCTCGGGCTCGTGTCCAGACGCGCGGATGGCGTCCGTGAGCTCGGTGCTGGGCGAGAATCGCGCACGGATGCCCAGGGAGGCAACGTTCACGAACGTCCCCCTCCCCTGCCGGCGAAGCACGATGCCATCAGCCGCGAGGTCGTTCAGGGCTTGGCGCACCGTCGTGCGGCTCACGCCGAGGATGCGGGCGAGCTCCTCCTCGCGCGGCAGCTTGTTGTCACGCGACAGGTCCATCCCGCCGATCATGCGCATGAGCGCCTCGCGCGTCTGGGACGCGAGCAACGAGGTCCTGATGGCGCCCGACATGGCGAGCACCTAGTCCCAGTAGCCCTTGTGGACCTCGGCGGCCTCCTCCTCGACCTCGGGGAAGGGACCCTCGACCAAGATGTCCTTCTGGCCGCGGGCAAAGACCTCGCGGCAGGGCAGGTCAAACGTGGGGTTCTGCTCGTTGGAGCCGGTGAGCTGGAGCAGGCGGCGCTCCGTCATGCCATAGACCACGCGGCCGATGCCGGCCCAGTAGATGGCACCCGAGCACATGGCGCACGGCTCGGCCGTGGTGTAGAGCGTGCAGTCCTTGAGGAAGGCGCGGCTGTACTCGTGGCTCGCGCGGCGCACGAGGGCCGTCTCGGCGTGTCCCGTGGCGTCATGCTGGGTGATCTCGATGTTCTCCTGCTCCATGAGGATGCTGCCGTCCTTGTCCGTGAGCAGGGCGCCGAAGGGCGTGTTGCCGTGCTCGCGCGACTCGCGGGAGACCTGGATGCAGCGACGCAGGTAGTACTCGTTGGTCTCGGCCATGATGAGCTCCTTCTTGGTACGTCGCGCCTCGCCCCTGTGGCCGCGCGACGGGCTCTTTGCGATGCGGGCCGGAGCCACAGGCGGCCCCGCCAGCATGGCGGACGCGGCGTCGCTCCCCTTCCGCGCGGCGCCGCGTCCATCCTTGAGCGTGAAAGGTCATACCTATTACCTTTCATACCAATCATAGCCCAGGAGAACGAGAGACGCCCCGCGCCGCGCTGCGAAAGACGCAGGCGGCACGAGGCGCAGGCTGAGCGGTGGCTCGGAGCGGGACGTTGCCGGAAGCAAGCCTACATGAGCTCGCAGACGTGGCTCGCGAAGGCCACGGGGTCCTCGGGAAGCAGGCCCTCCACGAGCAGGGCCTGGTCATAGAGCAGGCCGGCATACAGGGAGAGCTTGTTCTTGTCGTCTGCCTCCTGCGCGGCCTTGAGCTTGTCGAACACGGGGTGCTTGGCGTTGAGCTCGAGCACGCGCTGGGCCTTGGGCGCCTCGCCGGCGTCGGGTCCGGCGGCCAGGACCTTCTCCATCTCGAGCGACAGCGGGCCCTCGGAGGTGATGGCCGCAGGGGCGTCCGTAAGGCGCGCGGAGACCGTGACCTTCGTGACCTTGTCGCCCAGGGCGTCCTTCATGGCAGCGAAGAGGTCCTCGTTGGCCTTTGCGGCCTCCTCGGCGGCCTTCTTCTCGTCCTCCGTGGCGAAGTCGACGTCACCGGCGGCGACGTTCTTGAGCTCGAGCGAGCGGTCCTCGGTCTCGGGCTCGGCGCCGTCTGCCACGGCCTTGGCGGCCGCCTCGCGCGCGGCGTCGTCCTCGTAGGCCTTGGGCAGGCCCTTGGCCTCGTAGGTGCGCATGGCCTGGAACGTGAACTCATCGACGTCTGCCGTGCAGAGCAGCACGTCGTAGCCATGCTCGAGCGCGGCGCGCACGACGGGCATCTTCTCGAGGCGGTCACGAGAGTCGCCGGCGGCGTAGTAGACGGCCTTCTGGCCGGCGGGCATGGCCTTGGCGTACTCGGCGAGCGTCACCATCTTGTGCTCGCGGGCGCTCCAGAACAGCAGCAGGTCGGAGAGCTCGGAGGCCTTCATGCCGTAGCTGGAGTAGATGCCGAACTTGAGGCCGCGGCCGAAGTTCTCGAAGAACTTCTCGTAGGCGTCGCGGTCTTGGTCACGCATGGACTGAAGCTCGCTCGTGACCTTCTTCTCGATGCGGTTGGCGATGGCATGGAGCTGGCGGTTCTGCTGCAGCGTCTCACGCGAGATGTTGAGCGTGACGTCCGGCGAGTCCACGACGCCGCGGACGAAGTTGTAGTAGTCGGGCAGCAGGTCGGCGCACTTGTCCATGATCAGGACGTTGGAGCTGTAGAGCGCCAGGCCCTTCTCGTAGTCCTTGCTGTACAGGTCGAACGGGGCCTTGCCGGGGATGAACAGCAGCGCGTCGTACTCGAGGGCACCCTCGGCGTGGAACGTGATCGTGCGGGCCGGGTCCTCCCAGTCGTGGAACGTGGACTTGTAGAACTCGTCGTAGTCCTTCTGCTCCACGTCGCCGCGCTTCTTCCAGATGGGCGTCATGGAGTTGATGGTCTCGAGCTCGGTGTAGTCCTCGTACTCGGGCTTGTAGTCCTCGGGGGCGTCGTCGGGCTTGGGCTTCTGGCGGCTCTTGGTCACCATCATCTGGATGGGATGGCGCACGTAGTTGCTGTACTGGCGGATGAGCTCCTTGAGCTCCCACTCCTCGAGGAATCGGCTGTAGCGCTCGCCCTCGGCGCCGTCCTCGCCGGCGACGTCGTCCTTGAGCGTGAGGATGACGTCGGTGCCGCAGTGGTCGCGCTGGCCGTCCTCGATGGTGTAGCCCTCCAGGCCGTCGCTCTCCCAGACGTGGGCGACGTCCTCGCCGGCCGCGCGCGTGACGACGCGGACCCTGCTCGCGACCATGAACGCGGAGTAGAAGCCCACGCCGAACTGGCCGATGATGTCGACGTCGTCACCCTGGTGCTCGGCGTTCTCCGCCTTGAACTCCTCGGAGCCGGAGTGGGCGATCGTGCCGAGGTTGCGCTCGAGGTCATCGGCGGTCATTCCGCAGCCGTTGTCCGAGATGGTGAGGGTGCGGGCGTCCTTGTCGGGCGTGACACGAATGGAGAGGCTGTCCTCGTCGAGCTTGACCGAGGGGTCGGTGAGGCTCTTGAGGTAGAGCTTGTCCTCGGCGTCCGACGCGTTGGAGATGAGCTCGCGCAGGAAGATCTCCTTGTTGGTGTAGATCGAGTTGATCATGAGGTCGAGGAGCTTCTTGCTCTCTGTCTTGAACTTGCGCATGTGATGGCCTCCAAAACGTGCGAAGCAGACGGCCATCGCGGGCGACGGCACAAATCTGCTATTGCTTGACTTAGGTTTTATAACCCAAATATGCGCAAGTATTCAGGAAAAGCGGTTTTGCGCGTCATCTGGCACACGTTTTACAGGCCCATGGGACACCCGTAGACAAGTAAAGTGCGAAATTCCGAGGCTAAACTGCTTGCTTCCGAGTAGCACGGCGGTTTGCAACGATAAAAGCGCAGGTAGAGAGCTTTTATACATGCGGTCTACTTAATATGTCGCGTTTTAGCCTCGGAATTTCGAACATGGTTCTCGAAGAGCCCAGGAATCAACGTCTAAATCAATTTAATGGAGGGAATAAGCAACTAAGGTGTGGCAGGTTTCGGCCGCCGCGCATGGCCGCGACGCGGGAGACCGAGATGGACCGCATCCTGACAGGCATGAGCGCATTTCGCTATCACCGGATTCCGCCGCAGGTGCTCGCCCTGTATCCACCCTTGCCCGAGGCCTTTGAAGATCCCAGGCATAACAAGATTGCCCAGAGCCCCATCGTTGAGGATCTCTTGGGAACGCCCGTCCACAGGCTAATGCCCTCTGGCTATAAAGCCACAGCCTCGAAGCTCTACCGCACGCACGTGGTGAGTCGGGAGCTGCCGTTTGGAAGCGTCGTCGACACGGAGCACGGATTCCAGGTGGCGTCGCCGTCGCTTGCGCTGCTCACGCTCGCAGGTGAGCTCAGTCGGGGACAGCTGCTCATGGCCGCCTACGAGCTGTGTGGCACCTACTCGGCGTTTGTGCCGAGCGCCCACACCGAGGGGCTGCTTGCGGACGCTGTCTCGCACGGCAGCCTTTCGGGCCGCGACGGCTGGCAGAGGGTCATCGGCTCGGGCGGACGACCCCTCAACCTGTGGAAACGGGAGCCGCTCCTTGGCGCAGAGGAGCTCGCAGGGTTTTTGGAGCAGGCCCAGGGCCTCCACGGCGTCAAGCGCCTGCGCTGGGCCGCGAGCCACGTGACGGGCACCTGCGCCTCCCCCTTCGAGGCGCAGGTGTCTGTCCTGCTGGGACTGCCCAAGGCAAGCGGTGGGCTGGGACTTCGCTTCGAGAACAACCGCCGCATTGCACTCTCGGGACAGGCTCAGCAGCTCTACCAGCGAAGTTGCTGCTACGCAGACCTCTTCTTCGAGGGAGACGCGGCGCATCCGCCCGTTGCGCTCGAGTGCCAGGGCACCTCGGTCCACAGCGGGGAGGCCGCAGCGCTCTCCGACGCCGCGCGCACGGCGGCACTGCAGCTCATGGGCGTGGACGTGATTCCCGTCACCCACGAGCAGATCAGGCAGCCAGAAAGCTGGGCCGCCGTGAAGCAGCTGCTCGCCAAGAGGCTGGGAGCGAGCATGGACAAGACCAGCCGTCAGCTGCGAGCCGAGACGATCCTGCGCCACGAGCTGCTCGGCCCGGCCGCCGCCTAGCGAGCGGAAGCCCGGCTACTTGCTGTGCCGGCGGCGGTGCCTGGCCCAGATGTTGTGCAGCACCGCAAACGCCAGGACAAACGCCAGCACGTAGCACACGAAGGCAAACGCCGGAACGCCAAGCACGGTGAAGGCCTTCTCGGGAACGCGGTCGCTCATGACGATCGCGCTCGCGGCGATGAGGAATCCCACGCACAGAACGCCGAGCGTCAGGCGGTCGGCAATGTGGGAGAGGTCATCGATGGGGTCCTCGGAGCCCACGAAGTCCATGTTGAGCTTGAGCTGGCCGCGCGTGAGCATGCTCATGGCGAGCTCGGCCTGGGCGGCGGCCCCAAGCAGGCCCTTCGTTGCCGCCTTGCCGCGAATGGCAAGCTCGCTCGCGTCGTGCTTGAGCTTCTCGGTGGCGTCGGTGTGGGCGCGGATGTGCTGGGAGATGATGTCGATCATGTTGACGCCCGGCAGAAACTCGTCCAGCACGCCCTCGAGCGTCACGAGGCCGCGGGCCATGCTCGTGATCTGCCCGGGCAGCTCGATGCCGTTGCGACGCGCAAGCGCGATGATGTCGCCAAGAAAGCTCCCCAGGTCGAGCTCGGAGAGGCTCACGGTGCCAAACTCCTCGACGACCTCGTCGAGGTCGGCGAGCAGCTCGGCATGGTCCACGTCGTCTGGATTCGTGGTCGACAGGCGCAGAAGCGCGCTCTTGAGCCGCGGGGTGTCTCGCTCGGCCACCGAGAAGATCATGTCGCGCATGATGCGACGCAAAGACGGGCTCAGCCTGCCCGTGATCCCCAGGTCGAGGAACACGATCTGCCCGCCATAGACCTCGATGTTGCCGGGATGCGGGTCCGCGTGGAAGAAGCCGTCGTCGAGCAGCTGGGTGGCGTAGTTGTCCACGAGCTTGGTGCCGATCTCGGTGAGGTCGTAGCCCTCTTCGACGAGCTTGGCCGGGCTGGAGATCGTGATGCCGTCCACGTACTCCATGACGACGACGTGCTTCGTGCACAGGGGCAGGTAGGGCTTGGGGCACGTCACGAACTTGCAGTCCTCGCTGTTGCGACGGAACTCCTCGAGGTTGCGTGCCTCAACGAGGAAGTCCGTCTCCTCGCGAAACGTGTCCCACAGCTCCTCCACCACGCTCGTGAGGTCGAGGAACTGCTCGCCCTTGAAGAAGGGCGTGAGGTGGCGCACGAGCGAGCGCATGATGTCGATGTCTTGCGCCATGACCTCCTGAACGTGGGGGCGCTGCACCTTGACGGCCACGTCCTCGCCGCTCGCGAGGCGCGCGCGGTGCACCTGTGCCACCGAGGCCGACCCCAGCGGGTGCTCGCCGATGGCGTCGAACAGCTCGCCGAGACGGCCGCCGTACTCCTGCTCGAGCACGGCGAGGACCGTCTCGTAGGGCATGGGATCGACGTCGCTGCGCAGCTTCGTGAGCTCGGCGCAGAAGCGCTCGGGCAGGATCTCGGAGCGCATGGACAGGATCTGGCCGGCCTTCACGAACGTGGGGCCGAGCTCCTCGAGCATGCGGCGGAACTTCACCGGCGTGATGCCGCCAAAGACGTCGTACTTACGCACGATGCCGATTATCTGCAGGATGCGGGCGTGGCGGCGCTTGGCAGAGATGCCGTAGCGGCTTGCGTCGTTGCGGCGGGCGCCCCGCAGAAGGCCGATCGTCACCGAGTCGTCCTCGTCAAGCTCGCCCTCCACGCCGGCGAGCGCCGCCTCCCACATGGCGTCCTCGGCCTCGGGGGTCGACGGGTCCGGGCGCGGGGCGTCGCCGAGGGGCACCTGGCCCGCGCGCGCCTCCCCGTCGCCGCCAGGGGTGTCCTCGCAGACGCGAGAGGCCACCCCCGGGGCGTTCCCAGGGGTGGTCTTGTCCTTGCTGTCCTTGCTCGTGGTGCTCAAGCGGGGTTACTCCGCATCCTCGGAGCCGTCCTCGACCTCGACGTCGACCTTCTCGGCGGCGGGCTCGGCGGCCTTGGCGTTCATGTCGCTCGCGATCTGGCGGGCGCGGTCGGCAAAGGCGACGCGGTCCTCGGGCGCCATGGCGGCGAGGCGCGCGCGAAGCACGGTGTCCTGAGCCTCGCTCACGGTGTCCTTGGCCTTCTGCGTGAGCTCGCGGTTGAGGTCCTTGCCCTGGTCAACCGTGAGCTCGCCCTTCTTGACGAGCGTGTCGACGAACTCGGTGGTCTTCTCGGCACCAAAGGCGACGGCGCCCACGCCCGCGAGAAACGCCGTGCGTGCGGCCTCTGCGATGCCATTAGCGATGTCTGCCATGGAAGCTCCTCTCGTCTGCGCGCGGCCCGCGCGCCCGGTCGTTGCTAGCCTTGTACCCAGTGTAGCCCTGGCGCGCGCCCGCGAATTCCGCGAGTGCGAGAAGGCGGCCTCGGGGAGCGTCCCGGTCACCCGAGAAGGACGCGGCGCATGTCGGCCACCGAGTCCACGCAGGCCGTGGCGCCGGCGCGCTCGAGCTCGCCGGGCTTGGCCGTATCTCCCAGATAGACGCCCAGGCTCGCCACGCCGTTTGCCGCGGCGCCCTCGATGTCGTAGAAGCGGTCGCCCACCATGACGGCGTCTGTCGGCTCGCAACCCAAGGCCGTGAGGGAGCCGGCAACGAGGTGCTCCTTGCCCACGTGCTTGGGGTCGTGGGCGGCCACGACGGCGTCGAACAGGTCCTCTATGCCCGTCTCGGCCAGGGCCTTGTGCACGAGCCGCTCGTTCTTGGACGACGTGATGGCAAGGCGCTTGCCGGCCGCGCGCAGGTCTCCCAGAAGCTCGCGGATGCCGTCGAACAGCGGGAACGCCTCGGGGCCAAGGTTGCCGTAGATGGCGCGGTAGCGGCGCGTGACCTCGGCGGCGTCTTCCTCGGACAGGCCGTAGACGAGCGAGAAGGCCGCCGGGAAGGGCGGGCCCACGAGCCGGCCCGCGTCGCCGATCTCCTCATCGCTGAGGCCAAAGTCGCGAAGCACCCGCGTGGCCGTCCCCACGATGTAGGGCTTCGTGTCGGCGAGCGTGCCGTCGAAGTCGAACAGCACGCAGGACTTGCCCGCAAGCGCCTCGGCGGCACGCGCGAGCTCGGCGGCGCGGCGGTCGGCCGCACAGTCCTGCGCCTGCTCGGCGCGCAGCATCTTGAGGCCGTGGCGCGCGGGCGCAAGCACCACCTCGAGGTTCTCGGTGGCACCCTTAGGGCTGCCGGGGACGTTCACGACAAGCGTGCGGCCCAGCGTACCGGCCGTGGCGCGAGACACCCAGGCGTGGTCGGTGATGGCGGCCGACTTGGCGCGCATGAGCTCGCCCAGGCCCGGGACCATACGCTCGCACACGTCCTCGGTGGCCTCGGGCGTGACGTCGCGGGGCGACAGGCCCGTGCCCCCGCAGGTGACGCACAGGGCAGTTTCTGCCGCGGCGGCCTCCCGGATGGCCTCGCCGATGCGGGCGCGATCGTCGGGCACGACCGTAGCCGAGACGACCCTAAACCCCTCGCGCGCGAGAAGCTCCGCCACGGCAGGGCCCGTGGCGTCCTCGCGAAGACCGGCAGCCGAGCGGTCGCTCACCGTGATAACCGCTGCCGAGAAGCTCGGCGCGCTCGTCTCGTGGTCGTGGTGTCCCATGTCTCTCCTCTACTTGCCGAACGGGCAGATGGGGTAGTGGCACTCCGCGCACCCCAGGCACAGGCCGCCCTCGCCATAGGCCACGACGTCCTCGCGCGTGAGGCGAATGCCCGCCGCGATGCGGGGCAGCACGAGGTCGAGGATCGTGGCCTTGGCGAACATGACGCAGCCCGGAAGGCCCAGCACGGGCGTGCCGTCCTCATAGTAGCCCACGAACAGCATGGCGCCGGGAAGCACCGGGGCGCCATAGGTCACCATCTCAGCACCGCTCTTCTGGATGGCGCCGGGCGTGTTGTCGTCGGGGTCCACGGACATGCCGCCCGTGCACACCACGAGGTCCACGCCCGCCTCGCGCACGCGGCCAATGGCCGCCACGATGTCGTCCGTGTCGTCGCCGGGCAGCTCGTGGGCCACCATCTCGATGCCAAACGCCGCGAGCTTTGCCTGCACGACGGGGGTGAACGAGTCCTCGATGAGACCTCCCGCCACCTCGCTTCCCGTCGTGACTATTCCTACGCGCCGCAAGCGGAACGGCACGACCTCGCACAGGGGCCCCTCGCCGGGGGCGGCGGCCGCCGCGGCGTCGGCCTCGTCGAGCACCGCGCCGTCGATGACGAGCGGGATGACGCGCATGCCGGCGAGCTCGTCACCGACACGCACAGCCGTGTTGCCCTTGCGCGTGGCCACCATGACCTGGGGCACGGAGTTCACGGCGAGAAGGGCCTCGGAGCGCACGGTGAAGCAGCCGTCCGTGGCGGCCGTGAGCTCGATCTTGCCCTCCTTGATGTCGGGGTTGTGCGTGCAGCCCGGGCCCTCGGCCAGCTGGCAGAGGCGCAGCGCCGCGTCGTTCTCGTGGAGCATGCCCGGCTCCATCTCCCACACGTAGACGCTGCGCTTGCCCATGGACAGCAGCACGTCAACGTCCTCGGGCTGCACCACGTGGCCCTTGCGGAAGCGCGCCCCCTTGAACTGGCCGGGGATGATCTGGGTCATGTCGTGGCACAGCACGTGCCCGACGGCGTCAGTCACGGCAAGCTCCCTCATCGCTCGCACACCTCCACCACTCGAACCTTGTCACCGGCACGCACGACGCCACCTCGGATGACGATGGCGAAGATGCCCTCGCTGGGCATGGCGCACTTGCCGGTGAGCCGCTTGATCTCGCAGTCGTTGTGGCACTTCTTGCCGATCTGCGTCACGGCGAGAAGGGCGCTGCCCGCCGCAAGCGTCGTGCCCACGGGCAACGACTTGAGGTCGAGCCCGCGCGTGAGGATGTTCTCGGCAAAGTCGCCGGGGGCGAGGTTGGGCAGCACCTCGCGAAGCGGGTCCACCGCCTCGTCCGGAAGCAGGCTCACCTGGCGGTGCCACGCGCCCGCGTGCGCGTCTCCCACGACACCCGTGCCCACGGCAAGCTCGATGGCCTCGACGGGCACCTTGCGCGTGCCCTTGCGCTCGCTCACGCACACGGCGATCACGTCCGCCTCGCGCGGGACGTCGGCGCCGGCGGTCCCCGCCACCGGCGTGTTCTCCCTGTTCTCCAAGCTAGTCCTCCCTCACGAAGTGGCCGGAGCGGCCACCGTCCTTCTCCATGAGCCGCACGCGCTCGATGACCATGTCACGCTGGTGCGACTTGCACATGTCATAGATGGTGAGCGCCGCCACGGACACGGCCGTGAGCGCCTCCATCTCAACGCCCGTCTCGCCCTTGCAGCGGGCCACGGCCTCGATGGCGATGCCGTCGGGCTCATAGGCAAAGCTGATGTCCACGCCCGAGAGCGGGACCTGGTGGCACATCGGCACGAGCTCCCATGTGCGCTTGGCCGCCATGATGCCGGCGACCTGGGCCACGGCGAGCACGTCGCCCTTGCGCGTGCCGCCGCTGCGCACAAGCGCAAGCGTCGAGGGCGCCATGAGCACCTTGCCCGCGGCGCGCGCCACCCTGGCCGTCACGGGCTTGGCGCCCACGTCGACCATGCGGGCGCGGCCCTGCTCGTTCACGTGCGTGAGCTCGGCGTCGCGGATGGACGCGGACGCAGGCGCCGGGACCTCCTCGCAGCGGGGCTCGACGGCGGGGCGCAAGGCGTCGTTCGTATCGTCCACGCTAGCCTCCTATCTCGTTCATGTCGCGCGGCGTGTCGCTGGGGCGCACGCCAGGCGCGAGGTTATGGTGTGCGGGCTTGGCCTCGATGCCGGCCCGGATGGCGTCCGCGAGCGCCTCTCCGGCAAGGCCGCGCAGGCTCACCTCGGCCGCCGAGTGCAGGCAGGGCTTGAGGCGGCCGTCGGCCGTGACGCGGATGCGGTCGCAGCCCGAGCAGAACCGATGGCTCACGGCGCGGATGAGGCCCACGCGCCCGGCGAATCCCGGCGCCGAGTAGAGCTCGGCCACGCCCGAGGAACCCAGCGGCACAAGCTCGGGCACCCGCTCGAGCACGACGTCGCCCGAGACGAACCGCTCGCGCGGCCAGGAGGCGCACTCCCCCATCGGCATGAGCTCGATGAAGCGCACCTCGATGGGCTCGCGGCGCGCGATGTCCACGAGGTCGGCCGCCTCGTCGTCGTTCACGCCGCCCATGAGCACGCAGTTGATCTTCGTGTTCTTAAAGCCCGCCTCGCGCGCGGCCGCGAGGCCCGCGAGCGCGTCTGAGAGTTCGCCGGTGCGGGTGATGGCCCGGTAGCGATCCGGCCGCAGCGTGTCGAGGCTGACGTTCAGGCGCGTGAGGCCGGCGGCGCGCAGGTCGGCGGCGACGGGCGCGAGCATGGTCGCGTTCGTCGTCATGTCGACCTCCTCGATGCCGGGCACGCCGGACAGCATGCCCACGAGGTCCACGACGCCGCGGCGTGCGAGCGGCTCGCCGCCCGTGACGCGCACCTTGCGCACGCCCAGGGTGGCAGCGGCGCGCACGATGTCGGTGAGCTCCTCGAACGAGAGCAGGTCACGATGGCTGCGGGTGGGCACGCCGGCGGGCGGCATGCAGTACGTGCAGCGGCAGTTGCACTTGTCGGTCACGGAAAGCCGCAGGTAGGAGATGTTCCTTCCAAGCGTGTCGAGCATGCCCTACCCCCTCAGAGCCATGACGTCGGCGGGCGCCACCTCGATGGTGACGCGGGTGGGGTCGCCAAGCGCCGCCCATGCGTCCTTCTCGAGCTCGACGCGCAGCTGGCCGCCGCCAGGCGTGTCGCACATGACGATGGTCGAGAACACGTTGTCGATGACGCGCGCCACGGTGCAGGGAATGTGGTTCTCGCGTGAACAGGAGTACGTCCCCCGTTCACCCTCACCGGCGCCGGAGCCAAAGCCGGTCGCAGCGTCGCCGATCGTGTCCACGGACCGACCGTCGGCCTCGACGATGCGCAGGAAGTGCGCGCGAAGGCCCACGTGGTCGCAGCCCTCGACGCTCGCGCCGCAGGCAAGGCGCACGCCCCAGTCGGTGCAGTCGAGCGTCTGGGGGCCTGCGGGCACGGCGGCGCTCACGTTCTTGCAGCCGCTGATGACGGCCTCGGACAGCGACTCGGGCGCGTCGAACAGCTCGCGGGTGGGAACGGTGCGCCCGCTCTTGCCCGCCGTGAGCACGCAGACGCGGTCGCACATGCGATAGACCTCGTCGCGGCTGTGCGTCACGAACACCACGCCGCCCGGGAACGCCTTGAGCGTGTCGGACAGCTCGAGCTCGAGCTGCCAGCGCAGGAATCCGTCCAGGGCGCTGAACGGCTCGTCGAGAAGCAAGAGCTCGGGGTCGTTTGCCATGATGCGGGCCAGGGCGCAGCGCTGCTGCTGGCCACCGGACAGCTCGGCGGGCCTGTGGTCCTCGAGGCCCTCGAGGCGAAACGCGCGGATCTGGGCCTGGGCGCGCTCGCGGCGCTCGTCTCGGCTCCCCTCGCGCACGCCCACGAGCACGTTGTCGAGCACCGTCATCGTGGGGAACAGCGCGTAGTTCTGGAACAGGTAGCCAACGCGGCGCTGCTGCACGGGCACGTCGACGCGGGCGGCCGAGTCGAACAGCACGCGGTCGTTGAGCACGATCCGGCCCTCGTCGGGGCGCTCGATGCCGGCGATGCACTTGAGGGCCATGGACTTGCCACAGCCCGATGCGCCGAGAAGCGCAAGCGTCTCGGTGGCGTCCTGGGCCTCGAAGCTCACGTCAAGCTGGAAGCTCCCCAGGCGCTTCTTGATGTCTACCGACAGGCTCATGCGCGACCTCCCTGCGTGCGGGCCCTGCCCTCGAGCCAGTTCATGGCGAGCAGGACGACAGCCGAGATGGCCACGTTCACGAGCACCCACTGAAACGCCAGGGCGTCGTCGCCGGTGCGCCACAGCTGGTAGACCGTCGTGGAGACGGTCGCCGTCTGGCCAGGCGTGTAGCCGGCGATCATGGCCGTGGCGCCATACTCGCCCAGCGCTCGGGCAAACGCCAGCACGGCGCCGGCGAGGATGCCCTGCGCGCAGCACGGCATCTGGACGCGCCAGAACGCCCACGTGCGGCTCTTGCCCAGCGTGCGCGCCGCGTGCGACAAGGTCTTGTCGTAGGCCTCGAACGCGCCGCGGGCCGTGCGGTACATGAGCGGGAACGCCACGACGATGCAGGCGAAGATGGCGCTGTACCACGTCATCGTGAGCCTGATGCCAAACGCCTCGAGCGCCCAGGCGCCCACGATGCGCTTGGGCCCCAGCACGAGCAGCAAAAGGTAGCCCACGACGGTGGGCGGCAGGACGAGCGGCAGCGTGAGCACGACGTCGAGCAGGGCCTTGACCGTTCTCGGCAGCTTCGCGATGAGCTGCGCGGCGCCCACGCCGATGAAGAACACCACGACCGTCGCGATGGCGGCGATGCGCAGCGAGTTCAGTAACGGATACCAGTCCACGCGGACCCCTTTCAAAAGCAGGGCGCCGCCCCATCATGGCGCGGCGCCCCCTTAGCTTAGCCGAGCCCCGCTCGCTCGCGGGGCCTCATGGACGAGCGGCGAAGAGCCTAGGCGTTGGCCAGCGGCTTGAAGCCGACCTCCTCGAAGCAGGCGCTCGCCTCGGAGCCCTTGAGGAACTCCAGGTACTGCTTGGCGGCGTCCTCGTGCTTCGTGCCCTTGATGACGGCGGCAGGGTAGACGACCTCGCCGCACATGTCCTTCGTGGCGGAGTCGACGACGGTGAGGTTCGCGGAGACGGCGTCGGTGCGGTAGATGATGCCGCAGTCCACGGCGGCCTCGGAGACCTGCGTCGTGACCTCCTTGACGTTCGTGCCGTAGGTGAGCACGCCGTCGGCGGCGAGCTGGTCCTCGTCGAGGTTGTAGTACGCGAGGATCTTCTGGGTGTACTGGCCCACGGGGACGTCGGAGTTGCCCATGGCGAGCTTGATGTCGCCGGCCTTGAGGTGCTCGGCCAGCTCGCCGAAGCTGTTGACGTTCTTGGGGTTGCCCTCGGGGACGACGAGCGTGACCTCGTTCTGCAGGATGTTGAAGCGCGTGTCGGACTCGACGAAGTCCAGGCCGTCCTCGTGGTCCTTCTCGGCGTTGGCGTCAAGCTGGTTCATCTGCTTCTGACCGGCGGAGATGAACACGTCGCACTCGGCGCCCTCCTGGATCTGGGTCTTGAGCGTGCCCGAGGAGTCGTAGTTGAACGAGACCTGAATGCCGGTGTCCTTGGTGAAGGTGTCCGTGGCCTTCGTGAGGCTCTCGGTCATGCTCGCGGCGGCGAAGACCGTCAGCGACTCGTCGGAGGCGGCGGCGGTAGAGGCCGCGGCCGTGGTGACGGGGCTGGAGCCGGAGCCGCCGCACGCGGTGAGGCCGAGGCCGGCGATGGCGGCAAAGCCCGCGCCGAACGTGACGATGGCCTGCCTGCGGGTGATGTTCTTCATGGAGCACTCCCTTCCAATCACTCCCGCCGTGTGATACGCACCCCTTGGAGCGTCGCACTGCAACGAGAATTAATTACTATTCCGAAGTCGTTATTTATCAAAATAAACAACGCTAGGCATAGCATGACAACAAACAAAAAGTTAGGCAACCAAAAATATCTGTTTGGTTCGAGAAATTCCGCGAGCGGTCCCCGATGGGCCCAAAGGGGTCAGAGCCTTTTGGAACCCGAATGACCCCGCCGCGCCCAAAGGGGTCTGACCCCTTTGGGCGAGCGGCAGGTTTGGGCAGGCGAACGGTTAGTGGCTCGGGCAGTCGTGCGGGGCGTCGCCGTCGTGGGCGTGGCGCACCTCGATAAGCTTGGCGGTGATGCTCACGGCGATCTCTGCGGGCGTGACGGCGCCAATGGAAAGACCAATCGGCAGGTCGACGGCCGCGATCTCTTCGGGCGTGGCGCCACGCCCGGCCACGACCTGCTCAAGCACGCGACGCTTGTGGCGGCTGCCCATGCAGCCAAGGTAGTGCGGATGGGCGCCGATGGCCTGGGCCACGACGTCCTCATCGGCCACGTGGCCGTGCGTCATGACGATGACGTAGTCGCGCTCGCCCAGCGTGATGCCGGCGGCAATGTCCTTGAAGTCGCCAAGGATGACCTCGCTTGCGGCCGGGAAGTTCTCGGGAAGCGCCACCTCGGGGCGGTCGTCGAACACCGTCACCGCAAAGTCGACGGCGGCAAGCGCCGGCACGCACGCGCGGCCCACGTGGCCGCCGCCAAAGATGACGACGCGCTCGGCCGCCACGACGGGCTCCGTGTAGACGTCGCCCTCCATGCGCGGGCCGGCACCGGCCGCGGCGCCCGCGGAAAAGCTCGCCACGGGCTCGGGCGCGGACCAGTCGACGGACAGCCAGCCGGGCGTGCCGGCATCGGCCGCGGCAAGCGCCGCATCGAGGGCCACGAGGTCGGCCTGGCTCAGAGCGCGCACGCCCAGGTCCTGGGCGCCGCCGCACGCGATGTCGACGACGCCGCGCTCCATCGTGGTGCGGCGCGGCCGGCCGTCGAGGAGCGCCTCGCGGCTCAGGCGCTGGCACTCGAGCTCGGGGGACCCACCGCCCACGGTGCCCAGCAGCGTTCCGTCCTCGAGCGTGAGCATGCGCGCGCCGGCATGGCGGGCGGCAGAGCCCCTCGACGCGAGCACGACGCACTCGACCACCCTGCGACCGGCGCGCAGCTCCTCGGCCGCGCGACGAAGCAGCGCGATTCCCTCCATGGCTATCCCTCCAGTCGCGACGTGAACATGCAGATGGCCTCGAGCACGCCACCGCCAACGGCACGCGCCTTGTCCGAGGCGGTGAAGCAGTGCGCCCGCTCGCAGCGCGGGTCGATGTCGCCGGACTTCATGCCACTCGTGACCTCGACGCCGGCCTGGAGAAGGCCGCGCAGCACGCCGTCGATCGTGCAGGTCATGGGCACGCCGGCAACCGTGGCGGCCACCTGGCCGGCACGCACGACGTCGCCGATCTGGAGCACCGGCTCAAAGATGCCGTCGGCCGGGGCGCGCAGCACGCGGTCGGCCGAGTGGCCGGCGATGACGCCGGGGATGCCGGTGTTGGGCGCGGCCGGGCCGTCGAGGATGACCTGCCCCAGGTAGTGGCCGCGCTTGGTCTCCACCACGGCGTGGCAGTCCTTGCCGGCCGTGAAGCCCGGGCCCACGCCAATGACGACGGGCGCCATGTCCATCGTGGTGCCCAGGTTTCGCTTGGCGAGAATGGCGTCCACAAGAGCGGCAGGCCTGAGCTCGCGGGCGCTTGCGCCCTCGGGGTCCACGAGCACGGCGACGTCGCCGGGCACCACGATCGTGCGCGCCTCGGCCAGCGTATGGGCGAGGCGGGCGCGGACCCCCTCTACCTCGCACTCCCCCAGCCTGATGGCCTCCGAGAAGCACACGGTGCGGCGGATGGACGTGGGCACGGCCAGGTCGCACATGACGATCTTGCAACCGGCGCGGTGCAGGCGCAGCGCGATGCCAGTCGCGATGTCGCCCGCTCCCCGAATCTCAACGAGCATGGTCTCTCCCATCCCTGACCTGCGTCAGAATGATGTTTTGCTCAAGCGTAGTTCGTTACCGAGAACAACGCTGTCCTCACTATAAGTTAGGTTGCCAAATGGATTGTCTGGAAGCGCTCAACATTTCCGCCGGCGAGGCCAGGGCATCTGGGACCGGGGCGGTGGTGGCCGTCATCGGCAGCGGCGGCAAGTCGACGCTGCTGCGCACGCTGGCGCGCGAAGCCGGCGAGCGCGGGGGCCGCGTCGTGCTCGCCACGACGACCCACTTCCTGACGTTCGAGGGAATAGCGCTTGTGACCTCGGGAAACATGGGTGACGTCGTTCGCGCGCTCGACGAGGCGGGTACCGCGTGCGTAGGCACGCCCACCGGCGACGCCCTGGGCAGGCTTGGCGCACCTGCGTTTTCGATGGGCGAGCTCTCGCGTGCGGCAGACCTCGTGCTCGTGGAGGCGGACGGCTCCAAGCGCCTGCCGCTCAAGGCGCACGCGAGTCACGAGCCCGTCGTGCCATCCGAGGCAACGGTCACGGTCGACGTCGTGGGAGCGAGCGGGTTCGGCCGCCCCCTGCGCGAGGCGATGCACCGCTTTGAGCTCGCATGCGAGCGGCTCGGGTTCCATCCCGACGACGCGGCGACGCCCGAGCTCGTCGCCCGCGTCATGGCCGACGAGATGGCACGGGGGCTCATCGCGCCCACGCACGTCATCGTGAACCAGGCAGAAGGTGCCGAGCGCTTGTCCTGCGCCCGCCGCTTCGCTGCCGCACTGCGCGAGCAGGGCTGCGAGCTGCCCGTTTTTCTCGGCAGCATCCGGGACGGCAGGCTTGAGCGGGCGTGAACAGGGGACGTACCCCCCACGGGCCGCGCCGCGCTACCCCTCGATGATGCCCTGGGAGCGCAGGGCCGAGAGGTACTCCTCGCCTCGGGGCGTCACGCAGTAGAGGTTCTCGAGCTGGCCGCCGTTGGGCAGGTGCGCCTCGGCCACACTCACGATGCCTTGCTCGGCCATGGACCTGATGGAGCGGCGCACGGTTCCCTCGCTCTTGTCCGTCGCCTCGGCAAGGCCGGCGAGCGAGAGCGCCACGGGCCGCGAGGCATGGCCGGCCGCACCCACGGATTGGTGCTCAATCTCCAGCAGGACCTGGAGCATCGTCTCGTTCATGCGGGTGGAGGCCCACCCGGTCGCCCTGACCTTCTTTGCCATGCCCAGTCCAAGTCGCCAGCGAATGATGCGCGTTTCGTCGGCGAAATACACTACCCCCCCCCGAGCGCTTTTGTCAACGCCGGAAGGGGTGCCCGCATGGGCCGAGCACGGCCTTTACGCGGCCGCGACCTCGCGGATGGCATCCACGGCCACGTCAATCTCCTCGGGCGTGGTGAACCAGCTGGTCGAGAGGCGCACGATGCCCTGACGCTCCGTGCCGAGCGCGCGGTGCATGAGCGGGGCGCAGTGGGCGCCGGGGCGCGTCGCGATGCCCCAGCCATCCATGAGGGCGTCGGACACCTCGGCCGAGTCGAGCCCGTCCACGTTAAGCGCCACGACGCCCGTACGCACGTCCGTCTCGCCCGCCTCGAACGCGGGCCAGTCGCCGTAGACGGTGACGCCGGGGGCGTCGCGCACGCCCTCGTACAGGCGCCGGGCCATGGCAAGCTCGTGGGCACTCATGGCCTCCACACCGCCGTTCTCGGCAATAAATCGCAGGCCAGCGGCCAGGCCGGCAATCCCGTGCCCATTGAGCGTGCCCGCCTCCAGGCGCGTGGGCCACCCGAGGGGCTGCTGCTCGTCGAAGCTACGCACGCCCGTACCGCCCACGTTCCAGGGGGCCACGTCCACGCCGGGCATGACGGCCGCGCCACCCGTGCCCTGCGGCCCCATGAGCGCCTTGTGGCCCGTGAAGCACACGACGTCGAGGCCCTGCTCGGCCATGTTCATGGGGACGAGGCCCGCCGCCTGCGACGCGTCCACGACGACGAGCGCCCCCGCCGCGTGCGCGAGCGCCGCCACGGCCGCCACGTCCACGACGTTTCCCGTGACGTTGGACGCCGCCGTCACGACGACGGCACGCGTGCCCGGCGTCACGAGGCGTGCGAGCTCGTCCATGTCGAGCCGGCCATACGCGTCACACCCGGCATGCTCCACGGTGACGCCGCGCTCGGCGGCAAGCCGGTTGAGCGGCCGCAGCACCGAGTTGTGCTCGAGCACCGTCGTGACGACGCGGTCGCCCTCGCCCACGATACCGTTGATGACGCAGTTGAGCGCCTCGGTGGAGTTGGGGGCAAACGCCACGTGGTCCGCGCGCGGGCAGCCGAGAATCTCGGCCACGAGCTCGCGGCAGCCGTGGATGACGCGCGCGGCGCCCATGGCGCCCGCACCCGCCCCTCGCCCGGCGTTTCCGAGCGTGCCCATCGCCGCCACGACGGCATCGATGACCGCCTGCGGCTTGCGCATCGTCGTCGCCGCGTTGTCCAGGTAGATCATGGCATTCCTTTCAGAAAGGGGTGACAAAGGGACTGTCCCCTTGTCACCCCTTGTCTCATCCGCGGACGAACTCGAGCATCTCGATGACGGTCATGGCCTCGACCTCGACGCCCGCCTCGGCAAGCGCCGATGCCAGCACGCCCTGGTCCTCGGGCGCCGCCTTCCACGCAAGGCCGCAGCCGGCCCTGACCTCGCCCGGGACGGGAATCATGCGCCCGGGCAGCCCCTGGGCGCCGCACAGCTCCTCGCAGGCCATGGCAGCGGCCGTGGTGGGAAACGTCACGACAAGCGCGGGCTTTCGCACGCGAGGCATGCCTAGGGCCTCACGACGACGGAGGCACCTGTGAGCTTCTCGGTGATGACGTACATGTTCGTGACCTCGCCCACGGCGAGCTTGTCGGTGAGGCCGTAGTGGTCAAGGCAGGTGCCGCACGTGAGAATCTCCACGCCGGCGGCGGCGAGGTTCTTGAGGTCCTCGAGCGAGGCCGACCCCTCGCAGGTCAGACGAGCGCCACCGTTGTAGAACAGCATGGTGCGCGGCAGCTCGGGCAGCTGGGTGAGCGAGAAGATGAAGCCCTTGATGAGCTTGTGGCCCAGCTCGTCGTCGCCGATGCCCATCGCGTCGCTCGCCACCTGAATGACCACTCCGTTGCCCGCGGGCGCGGCGCACGTGGCGGCCTCGGGCTCGCCGGCGGCAACCTCCACGGCCTCGGTGGCCGTGGTCGTGACGTGCCACTCCTTCTCGGCCGTCTGCTCCACGGCGCTCGCGCAGCCCTTCGACGTCGCCATGCGGCCGAGGTTCTCGACGGCGACCTTGTTGTCCACGATCGTCTCGACCTCGCCGGGGCCACCAAGCGCGCCCAGCGCCTTGAGCGTCTTCACGACGGGGATGGGGCACGCGTCGCCGCGCGCGTCGATGACCAGCTTGTTCTCGGACATGTGCGTTCCTTTCTCGAATGCGAGCGCCCGCAAGGGGACCGTCCCCCTTGTGGGCCTACATCGTCACGTGTACAGAATAGTCCCCGCGCGGCGCGGCCTGACCCACCACGGCGGCGGGCTGGCCGAGCTCGCGAAGGCGCGAGACGTACTCGTCGGCCTCATCGGCAGGCAGGGCCACGAGGAGGCCGCCGGAGGTCTGCGGGTCGAACAGGACGTCGGACAGGTCGAGCGGCACGTCGTCAGCGATCGAGACGCGCGAGCCAAAGAAGTCGCGGTTGCGGTAGGCGCCGGCCGGGATGAGGCCCATGCTCGCCATCTCGCGGGCGCGCGCCATGACGGGCACGGCGCCGGCACGGATCTCGAGCGTGACGTCGCTTGCCTCGGCCATCTCGCAGCCATGTCCCATGAGCGAGAAGCCCGTGACGTCGGTGGCGGCGTGGGCGTGAAGGCCGCAGAGCGCCTCGGCACCGTACTTGTTGAGGCAGATCATGGAGTCCGTGGCGACCTTGACGCCGGCGTCGTCGAGAAGCTCGGCCTTGTGGGCCGTCGTGAGGATGCCGGTGCCGAGTGCCTTCGTGAGCACGAGCGCGTCGCCTGCGCGAGCGCCGCCGTTGGCGAGCATGTGGTCAAGCTCCACGAAGCCCGTGACGGCCAGGCCGAACTTGGGCTCGTGGTCGTTGATGGAGTGGCCGCCGGCCACGATGACGCCCGCCTCGCGGCACTTGTCGGCACCGCCCGCCAGAATCTGGCCGGCGACCTCGATGCCCAGGCAGTTGGGGAAGCACAGCAGGTTCAGCGCGAGCACGGGATGCCCGCCCATGGCCCAGACGTCTGACAGGGCGTTCGCGGCCGCCACCTGGCCAAACAGGAACGGGTCGTCCACCATCGGCGGGAAGAAGTCCGTGGTCCCCACAAGGCCGCGGCCGTCTCCCAGGTCGTAGACGTAGGCGTCATCGGAGGCGTCAAAGCCCACGAGCAGGCGGTCGTCCTCCAGGCGCGGCAGATCCGCGAGCACCTGCGAGAGGTAGCCCGGCGCGAGCTTGGCCGCACAGCCCGCCGCCTCCACGAGCTCCGTGAGCCTCACTCCGGTCATATCCATGTCGCTCTCCCCTCCCTGCGCGGGCGACACCTCGCCACACGCGATCGTTCACGTAACCGTTCTACCCCACGAGCGAAAGCGCGCGTTCGGCGGCCCCGAGCGCGCCGGCAAAGCGCGCGAGCGGACACGTCGAGACGGGCGAGCTGAGAAGCGCACCCAGGCGCTCTACCACGTAGTCGTTCTCGCACAGGCCGCCCGTAAGGAAGTACGGCGCCGCGCCCTGGCCCGCGAGCGCGGCCACGCGCGAGACCACCGACTCGATGATGCCATGGGCGATGTCTTCCCTCGGCTTGCCGGCACCCACGAGACTGATGACCTCCGACTCGGCAAACACCGTGCACATGCTGGAGATCTTGACGCCGTCGCCGGCGCGCGCGAGTTCTGCGAGCTCACCTTGGCTGACGCCGAGTCGATCGGCCATAACCTCGAGGAAGCGGCCCGTTCCCGCGGCGCACTTGTCGTTCATCTGGAACTTGGTCACGCGGCCGCCGCGCAGCTGGATGACCTTCGTGTCCTGGCCGCCCACGTCGATGACGGTACCGTCAGGCCCAAACAGGTGCGCCGCGCCCACGCCGTGGCACGTGATCTCGGTCACGACCTTGTCCGCGTATGGCACGGCGACGCGCCCGTAGCCGGTGGCCACGACGCGTGTCTCGGGAGCCGCCACGTCGACGCCCTGGCCCGCCAGCCACGATGCCACGCGCTCGGCCGCGTCCACGCTCGAGAACCCCGTGGACATGACCTCGTGCGCGACGAGCTCGCCGGCCTCGTCGAGCACCACGGCCTTCGTCGCCGTGGACCCTATGTCGATACCTACGCCAAGCATGTGCGTCTCCGTTTCGCGGTGGGCAAAGGCATGCCAAGGGAACCCGTCCCCAATGGCACGTTAAATCACTGAGGTTGCCAGGTACCCCAGATGGGGAGCGACAATCCCGACGCCGCGTGCCGAGGCACGCAAGGAGGGTTGGAGCCCCCAGATGGGGTGCCTGGTGGCCTCAGATGGTTTCGATGAAGGCGGCGATGCGCGTGTCTATCTGGCCCTGGTCGCCGGCGCTGTAGTCGGTCTCGATCTTCATGTAGGGGATGCCCACGCCCTCGACGGCCGCCTGCATACGCGCGCTTTCGACGTTGAAGGTGTGGCAGGCCGTGAGCACGCTCTCGATGACGCCGTCCACGTGATATTTCTCGCACATGGCGAGCGTGTTGTCCATGCGACCGTCGTTGGGCGTCATGACCGAGCAGTTGATGTCCAGGTAGCGGTCGGCGATGGCGGCGAGGATGTCGGGGGCATCGGCGTTGACCATCATGGACGCCGTGCGCTCGCCGGAGCAGTCGTCCATGCACACGACCACGCCGCCGTTGCGCTCGATGGTGCGCCCGATCTTGTTGATGACGCCACCCACGGGGCAGCCCGTTATGAGGATGCGTTTGGCGCTCGCAGGGATGGGGCGCTCGCCCGCCTCGTAGGCCGCGCGGCGCTCGGCCACCGTCTGCTCCACCTTGCGCGTGAAGTCCTCGACGTCGAAGTTGAACGTGCCGGCGAACATCGTGCTCATGAGCTCGACGCCGCCCATGACCGGCGGATCTGCGGCCTGCAGCTCGAACATTGCAAGCTGGGCGGCACGCAGGCGGTTGCGGCGGCGGGCCGCGGCGCGCAGGTCGTCATCGGTGATCGTGATGCCATAGAGCTGCTCGAGACGCTCCTTGAGCAGGCGGCACTCCTCGCGCCAGCCCTGCCGCTCCCAGGCACGGTCGCGTCCCTGGGGCAGGCGCAGGATGTGGAGGGGCTTGAGCTCGCTCAGCAGCTCGTACATCTTCTTCTTGCCGCCACAGGTGGTCTCGCCGATGATCAGGTCGCTGAAGTAGGTGAACGGGCACTTCTGCGAGTAGGCGAAGCCGTACGTGGACTTGATGAGCGGGCAGAGGTTGGCCGGCAGCACCTTCTCGGCCTCCGGAATCACCTCGTCGGACGTGCCGCACAAGGCCACGCCCGCAGCCCCTGCCGCATCAATGATCTCCAGCGGTGTGTAGCTGCAGAGATATCCCACGAGGCGGTTTCCCGCCTGCTTGTAGTCCTTCACGCGGATGAAGCTCGCGCGGCGCTGCTCGTTGAACTCCTCGAACGTGCGCGGCAGCGGCTGCTCGGCGATGTCGGTCATTCTCGTCTCCTCCGGTCAACGGGGCGCCCAAGGCGCCAGAGACCCTTGGACGCCCCTAAGAGAGCTACATCTTCTGAGAGCAACCGGGTGCCCCAGATGGGGAGCGACAAGCCCGACGCCGCGTGCCGAGGCACGCAAGGAGGGTTGGGGCCCCCAGATGGGGTGCCCGGGGCTCTCAGATCGTCTCGAGGAACGCCTCGATGCGAGTCTGGAGCTGACCGGCGTCCTCACCGGCGTAGTCGGTGGTGATGTGCATGAACAGCACGCCGGCCTCCTCGGCGGCCTTCTCGACGTTGAAGGCCTCCATCTCGTAGAGCGTGCAGAACTGCAGCGAGCAGTCGATGATGCCGTCTGCGTGCAGGTCGCGGGCCATGGTCACGATGTCTTCCATGCGCTGGTCGTTGGGCGTGAACACCGCGCAGCTGATCTTGAAGTAGCGCTCGGCGATTCGGTCGAGCATCTCGTCGACCGTGGTGCCGTCCTCCTCGACGAGGTCCTTGTAGTAGCGCGAGCCCGTGCAGCACTCCTCGCCCACCACGATGCCGCCGGCCTTCTCGATGATGTTGTAGAGCTTCCAGTTGGGGACGGCCATGGGCGTGCCGGTGTAGAGGATGCGCTTGGTGCCCGCAGGTGTCGCGCCCTCGCCAGCCGCCACGCGGGCCTCGCACTCCTCGGCCATGGCGTTGATGGCGCCCGTGAGGCGCGGCGTGTCGTCCATGAAAGCGGCCTGCACCGTGAGCAGGCTGTCGAGGCCGCTGATGGGCGCGGGGTCCGCGGCGCGCGTGGCCGCAAGGCGGCGCAGTGCCAGGCGCTTCTCGTTCACCTCGTGGATGGCATGGGCGAGGCGCTCGGGCGTAAGCGCAACGCCGCACTCCTGTTCGAGCTTGGCGGCGAGCTTCTTGACCTCGGCCTTCCAGTCCTCGAGCGTGCGCTCGTTGTGGACGTTGGGGATGTCGACCACGTACATGTCCTTCTGCGTGGCGAAGAACTCGTAGGCCTTCTTCTTGCCGTCGCAGGTGTTCTCGCCCACCACCAGGTCGCTCGACTCGATGTAGGGGCAGACCTGGCCCAGCTTGAAGCCCGCGAAGCTCTTGATGAGCGGGCAGGTGTTGCGCGGCAGGTGCTCCTCGACCTTGTCGGTGGCCCAGTCGGCGCCCGAGCACAGGCCCACGGGGATGCCGTCCACGGCAAGCACGATCTCCTCGGGCACGTAGAGGCAGAACGATCCCACGATCTTGGTGGCCTCGCCAGCGGCCTTCTTGTCGAGCATCTCCTTGATACGGCCGCTGTGGATGTTGGTGGCAACAAAGTCCAGGTAGCTCGTGGAGGCAGGGCGATTATTCTGCCTGAGGAACATATCTCCGTACATCTGGCCCACGGCACCCAGCAGCATGTCGTGGTCCTCGAGGTTCATGCCGAGCGACTCCCACATCGGGTGATAGTCGTAGCTCTCTTCTGCCATGGTTCTCTCCTTCTTCGCGTGTCCCGCGGCAGGTCCCCGCCCGACGCGAGCCTTCCCACGCTCAACGGTACCCGTGCATATGCCGATAAGTTTTTATTACCGAAGCGTTATCGGCAAGATGCTACAACGCTCACGCAAACGGCAAACGATTGATGAACCGTTATTCGAGAATCGAACAACGCCCCAGGCGACAAGCGCAGGAGCACGAGCGGTCAACCGGCCAGCTCCCCACAACAACGCCGAGAATGAATATTGGGACATTCTCGCAGTCGCCAACTGGGGTTTTGTCGGCGTGGATGTCTCAAAAATCATTCTCGGCGAAATGGTAGGGGGACGGCGGCGGGCCCGGGAGCGCGGAGCCTGGCCGGCTCCCGGGCCTTAGCGGCTACGAGTTGGAGACGATCTCCTTGCCGCTCGTGACCTCGTCCCACTTGGCGAGCGTGGCCTCGCGGGCGCTGCCGAACTTCGAGAGGTCCTCGTTCATGAGCTGCGAGGTGTCGAAGTCCAGCGTCAGGCCAGAGACGTCGGGCAGGGCGAGCAGCATCGTCGTCTTCTTGTCGATGTCAGCGAGCGTCTTGAGGTTCTCGTCGCTCGAGAAGAGCCACTCGATGAAGAGCTTGGCGTCCTCGACGTCATCGGCACCGGCGAAGGCCGACACGCCGTCGGGGATGTAGGGCATGCCCTCCTCGGGGTAGACGATGTCGAGCGTGCCGTCGGCCAGGATGTCGTCGAGCGTGTTGTCGATGTAGGTGATGCCCACGGCGGCCTCGCCCGCGGCGACGCGCGTCGAGGGGTCGCTGCCGCGCTTCGCGTAGAACGGGATGTTGTCGTTGAGCTGGGACAGGTACTCCCAGCCCTTGTCCTCGCCCATCGTCTGGAGGAGAGCCGCCACGGCGGCGTAGTTCGTGCCCGAGACGGCCGGCGACGACATCATGATCTCGTCCTTGAAGACGGGCTTGGTGAGGTCGGCCCAGCTCTTGGGGGCGTCGGCGCCGATCTCTGCCAGGATGTCGTTGTTCACGATGAAGCCCACGACCGTGGCGCCCTTGGAGAACCAGTAGTTGTCCGGGCTCTTGAAGCCGTCGGCGAACGACGAGGCGCGGTCGAAGTCGACCTTCTCGAGAAGGCCGGAGTCCGCGGCGCTCATGAACGAGTCGATGCCGCCGCCAAACCACAGGTCGGCCGTGGGCTTGCCACCCTCGGCCTTGAGCTTGGAGAGCACCTCACCGGAGGACATGGACACATTGCGCAAACGGACAACGGTTGTCTGGACGTTCCTCGCGCTTCTCGGCCAAACAATCTGTAAGGCAGACCTATGATGGCGACAACTGGGGACGGGATCGTTCTGCCACTGGTACAGTTTGACCCCGTCCCCAACTGTCACCGCAAGCAGATGGAGGCATGCATGGGAAGCACGGCAGCTGGCGACGAGGCCTGGGAGCTCGCGAGGGAGCTCGTGCGAATCGACTCCTCCGACCCGGGCGCCTACGAAGGCCAGATCGAGCGGTTCATCAAGGGCTGGCTTGAGGAGCGCATCGGCGCGCTGCCGGCAGAGCTTGCCTCGCGCATCACCATCGACGAGCTCAAGGCGCTGCCCGGCCGCACCGAGCTCATGGCCACGATCCCGGGCACGGGTACGGAGCCGCGCCTCGTCTACATCTGCCACATGGACACCGTGACGCTGGGAGATGGCTGGGACGATGACATCGACCCGCTCGGCGGCCTCATCCGAGACGACCGCCTCTACGGCCGCGGCGCCTGCGACATGAAGAGCGGCCTGGCGAGCGCCCTGGTGGCCTTCGCCTCCCAGCTCGCGCACGTGGGCCAGACCGGCGAGCTGCCGCGCCGAGGCCTGTCGCTCATCTGCAGCGTGGACGAGGAGGACTTCATGCGCGGCGTCGAGGCGGCCATCGAGGCCGGCTGGGTGGGCGCCTGCGAGTGGGTGCTCGACACCGAGCCCACCGACGCCCAGCTCCAGATCGCGCACAAGGGCCGCACGTGGTTCGAGGTCACGATGGAAGGCGTCACGGCCCACGCAAGCCAGCCGTGGAAGGGGGCCGACGCCATCGCCGCTATGGCCGAGTGCGTGAGCCGCATCCGCGCGGCCATTCTCGCCCAGCCCGAGCACGACGAGCTTGGCCGTTCCACGGTGACGTTTGGCCAGGTGGAAGGGGGATATCGCCCCTACGTGGTGCCCGACTCCTGCAAGGTCTGGATCGACATGCGCCTCGTGCCGCCGTGCAGCACCGAGGTGGCCACGGGAATCGTGGAGCAGGCCATCGCCGAGGCCGAGGCCGAGGTGCCGGGCTGCCACGGCTCCTACGTCATCACGGGAGACCGCCCCGCCATTGAGCGCGACCCGGCCTCACCGCTTGCCGCCGCCGTGCTCGATGCCTGCCGCGAGGAGTGCGGCGCGCCCGCCGAGGTGGGCATCTTCACCGGCTACACGGACACCGCCGTCATCGCCGGGCGCTGCGGCAACCACAACTGCATGAGCTACGGTCCGGGATCGCTCGCGCTGGCGCACAAGCCCAACGAGTACGTGCCCCATGCCGACGTCCGCCGCGCTCAGGCCGTCCTCACCCGCCTGGCCGAGTCCGTCTGCCGCTAGCCACATGCCATTGGGGACGGGTTCGTTTGGCATGCCACTGGAACCCGTCCCCTTTGACAGAATTGTCCGGCTAGCGCGCTATCATGGGGCGCATGGATGCGAGACGCCTGACATACCGCGAGTACGCCCAGCTGGCGCGCCTGCCGCACGACAAGCTTGCCGAGCAGTGCGACGTGCAGGCCTTTCATGCCTCGGGCCCCGGCGGCCAGTGCGTGAACACCACCGACTCGGCCGTGCGCATGACGCATCGCGAGACGGGCATCGTGGTGGTCAGCCGCGAGAGCCGCAGCCAGTACCGCAACCGTCAGCTGTGCCTGAACAAGCTGCGCGACGAGTTCGCCCGCCGCGCCATTCCGCCCAAGGTGCGCCACAAGACCAAGCCCTCGCGCGGGCAACGCCTGCGCCGCCTGGCCGACAAGCGCCACCGCTCACAGGTCAAGCAGCTCCGCGGCCGCGTGGACGGGGAATGACGACGGGGCGCCCGCGAGCGCCCCGTTTTGCTACCTCGACAGCTTGTCGATGACGCCGTCGATCTCCTTGAGCTTCTCGGTACGCTCGGCGTCAGAGCCGCAGCGGCAGGCCGACTGCACGCACCCGGCAATGTGGGCCTTGAGCACAATGGCGTTCGTCTTGGCCACGAGGCTCTCGACGGCCATGAGCTGGTTGGATATGTCGATGCAGTAGCGGTCCTCCTCGACCATGCGAATCACGGCGTCCAGCTGGCCGCGCGCCGTCTTGAGCAGGTTGAGCACCGTCTTCGAATCTGCCTGCATGCCTCTCCCCTCTTTGGGTCCGAGAAGGCCGGCGTCGCGAGTCCCCGCCCGCGACGCCGGCCACGCTCGGTCGTCTTACTCGGCCGTGACCTCGAGCACCTTGTACGTGTCGCTCGCACCCTCGATGGCGGCCTTGAGCTGCTCGGGATCCACGCCGTTGGCCTCGACCGTCACGACGTTGGTCTCGTGGTCGGCCTCGGCATCGGTGACGCCGGCAACGGCGAGCAGCGCACTCTCGACCTTGGCCTCGCAGTGACCGCACATGATTCCCTGGGTCTTGATGGTGTAGTTCATGATGGTTCCCTTCTCGATGGTTGCCTTCTCAATGCTATGGCACCTTTGGGCACTCGCTGCCAGCAAAGCGCCCAAAGGGGTCTGACGCTTTTGAAGCGACCGCGGCCCCGCTACACGCGCGGGCGAAAGCGGCGCAGGCGAAGCGCGTTGCTCACCACGCAGACGCTCGACAGACTCATGGCCGCCGCGCCGAACATCGGCGATAGCTGCCAGCCCAGCAGCGGGTAGAACACGCCGGCAGCGAGCGGGATGCCGCAGGCGTTGTAGCACAGCGCCCAGAACAGGTCCTGCTTGATGTTGCGGATCACCGCACGCGACAGCTCGATGGAGCGGGCGACGTCGAGCAGGTCGGAGTGCATGAGCACCACGTCGGCCCCCTCCTTGGCGATGTCGGCGCCGGTCCCGATGGCCAGGCCCACGTCGGCGCGAGCGAGTGCCGGCGAGTCGTTGATGCCGTCGCCCACCATGGCCACGGTGCGGCCCGCCTGCTGCAGCTCGCGCACGCGGCGCTCCTTGTCGGCGGGCAGCACGTTGGCGATGACCTCGTCCTCGCCCAGGCCCACCTGTCGGGCGATGGCCGCAGCCGTGACGTCATTGTCGCCCGTGAGCATGACGGCGCTCACGCCCAGCGATCGCAGGGCCTCAATGGCCGCCGTGCTCGTGGGCTTCACCTGGTCTGCCACGGCGACGACGCCCACGAGCTCGCCATTCTTGGCGAACATGAGCGGCGTCTTGCCGTCGCGGGCAAGCGAGGCGAGCAGGGCCTCGTCCACGGCAACCCCCAGCTCGACCATGAGGCGGGCGTTGCCGGCCGCCACCTTGTTGGCACCCTCGCGGGCCATAACGCCGCGACCCGGCACGGCGGCGAAGTCGCTCACAGTGCGGGGCACGATGCCCAGCTCGTCTGCGCGCGCCATGACGGCCTCGGCCAGCGGGTGCTCCGAGCCCGCCTCGAGCGTGGCGGCGAGCTTGAGCAGGCGCTTCTCGGTGACGCCAGGCGCGGGGAGCACGTCTGTGACCTGCGGCTTCCCCTGTGTGATGGTGCCGGTCTTGTCAAGCACCACCGCGTCGACACCGCGCAGGGTCTCGAGCGCCTCGGCGCTCTTGAACAGCACACCCATCTCGGCGCCGCGGCCCGTGCCCACCATGATGGCAACGGGCGTGGCCAGCCCCAGTGCGCACGGGCAGCTGATCACGAGCACGGCGACGCCCGAGGTGATGGCCTCGCTCACGCTGCCCGTCACCGCCAGCCACACGGCAAACGTCACGAGCGCGATGCCGATGACCGCGGGCACGAACACGCCAGCGACCTTGTCGGCCAGGCGGGCGATGGGCGGCTTGGTGGCGTTGGCATCCTCCACGAGCTGCACGATCTTGGCGAGGCTCGTGTCGGCGCCCACGCGCGTGGCACGAAAGGTGAACGTGCCCGTGCGGTTGATCGTAGCGGCGCTCACGGCGTCGCCCGCGCCCTTCTCCACCGGGATGGACTCGCCGGTGAGCGCGCTCTCGTCAATGGAGCTCGCACCCTCAACGACCACGCCGTCGACGGGCAGGCTCTCGCCAGGGCGGATGCGGATGATGTCGCCCACGGCGATCTGCTCGGCGGCCACCTCGCGCTCCGAGCCGTCCGCGTCCACGACGTGGGCCGTCTTGGGCGCCAGGTCGATGAGCTTCTCAAGCGCTCCGCCGGTCTTGGCCTTGCTGCGCGTCTCGAGGTACTTGCCCACGGTCACAAGCGTGAGGATGGTGCCGGCGCTCTCGATGTAGAGGTTGTCCATACCCGTCATCATCGCAGCGTGGACGTCTGCAGCGGCAAGCTGGTCGGCCATCACGAACATGGCGTAGACGCTCCACGCGAGGCTCGCCGTGGCGCCGATCGCGATGAGCGCGTCCATCGTGGGGGCGCGGTGCCACAGGCTCTTGAAGCCGTTCGTGAAGTAGGCGCGGTTCTCATAGACGATGGGCAGCACGAGCAGAAGCTCGGTGAGCGCGAGCGTCATCGAGTGCGTGTGGTCCGTGAAGACGGGCGGAAGCGGCCAGCCCAGCATGTGGCCCATCCCGATGTAGAACAGCGGCACGAGGAACACGATGGAGACAATGAGGCGGCGGCGCATGGCGTCTGCCGCAGCGTCGAGCTTCTTCGTGGGATTCTCGAGCGCGGGGGCGGTGGAGCCGGGAGCCGTAGCGCCGGCGGAGGCGACGGCTGCCACGGGACTCGCCGAATACCCGGCGCGGTCCACCGCCTGGCAGATGGCGTCTGCCGTGGTAGTGGCCTCGTCGTAGTCCACGACCATGGATCCGGAGAGCAGGTTGACTGTGACGTCCGAGACGCCGTCGACCCCGCTCACCGCCTTCTGCACATGGGCCTGGCACGCCGCGCACGTCATGCCTCCCACGTCGAACTTCTCGTGTGCCATAGAAGCCTCCCTGGGTCTTAGTGTCTGATGGGAGTATACCCCTCCCCTAGGGGGTAGGGTTGAAAGAGCAGAGAAGATATCATTCACCCGAAAAAGTCTCATAGCCAGTCGAGCGCGCGTTTGGGAGCAGCCACTTGGCAGTTTTGGCCCTCGAGAGTGCGGCCGCAGGCCCCGCGCGAGGCCAAAAGCCGCCCGAAGCCGCCCCGCGGCGGCCCGCCGTCACACTCTCGAGCGGCTTTGCGACGGAAAACGAGCCACGAGGGCTCGGCGGCTCCTCTTCCATCGCACTCTCGAGGGCCAAAACTGCCACGAACCCGCTCGCGAGCCGTTTGCCGCAAAAACACCAGAGGTTTGTGCGCTCGCAGGCCCTCCGAGCGCCCCCGCGCGGGCGCAAACCGCCCCGCGGCGGCGCTCGGGCCGGCCCCAGGCGCCCAAACAGCGCCGCGGAGCCAAAAAGTGCGGCGCCGGGAACCCCGACGCCGCACAAACCTCGCTCGGTTTTTGCAGAAATCCGCTCGCGAGCCCGCTACAGCTCGCAAACGTTCTCGGGATGCCCCTCGAGCCAGGCGCGGACATTGTCGAACTCGATGACCGCGCGGCGCTCCATGGCCTCCTCGGTGAGAAACGCCACGTGAGGCGTGAGCACGCAGTTCCTGGCATGCGCCAGCGCGTAGCCCTCAGGCAGCGGCGGCTCCATGTCGAACACGTCGATGCCGGCACCCGCGAGCTTGCCGGCGTTCAGCGCGGCGGCGAGCGCGTCGTTGTCCACGATGGCGCCGCGAGCGCAGTTCACGAGCACCGCGCCGTCCCTCATGGCAGAGATCTTGTCCGCATCGAACCAGCCACGCGTCTCGTCGTTCAGCGGCAGGTGAAGCGATACGATGTCCGAGCTCGCGAGCAGCTCACCTAGGCCCACGAACTCCACGCCCGCCTCGCGGGCCGCGGCGCTCTCGTGGCGCGCATATCCCAGCACGCGGGCGCCAAACGCACGGAACAGCCTCGCGGCCGCACAGCCGATGTGGCCCGTGCCCACGATACCCACGGTCTTGCCGCAGATCTCGCGACCCATGAGTCCGGCAGACGTGCCGCCGGCGCGCGTGGCGGCATCGGCCGGCACCACGTGGCGGAGCACGTCGATCGCAAGGCCCACCGTGAGCTCGGCCACGCTCACATCCGAGTAGCCGGCGCAGTTGCACACGGTGACGCCGCGCTCGCGACAGGCGTCGAGCCCCACGTGGTCGATGCCCGTGAACGCCACGGCGACCATCTTGAGCGCGTCGGCCCCGCGCACGACCTCGGCAGGATAGGGGTTGTTGGCGATCATGACGACGTCCGCGCCCCCGCTTCGGCGCGCAAGCTCGGCGGCATCACGCGTCTTGTCCGGGTAGTAGACGAACTCGTGGCCCGCCTCCTCGATGGACCGGGCAAGCTCGCGAACCCTCGCCTCGGGAATGCCAAGCGGCTCGAGCAGCGCAACCTTCATGACCATCCTCCTCACAAGGGCGCCCACCGCGATTGGCAGACGCACAGTCCACACAACAGGGCACCCACCCAAACGGGCGGGCGCCCGCATCGCTACATCTTCGAGAGCTTCTCGCCCAGGAGCTGGTTGAACAGCTTGGGGTTGCCCTTGCCGCGGCTCTCCTTCATGCACTGGCCCACGAGGAAGCCCACGACCTTGCGGTTGCCGCCGCGGTACTGCTCCACCTGCTCGCCGCAGCGCGCGAGCACCGCGTCCACCACGGGCTCGAGCGCACCGGTGTCGCTCACCTGGCGCATGCCACGCTCGTCGACGACCTTCTCGGGGTCGAGCTCGGTGCCGTTCACCGCGTCGAGCACCTCGCGGGCCTGGGCAAACCCAATGGCGTCGCTCGCGAGAAGCGCGCTCACGCTCGCCACCTGCGCCGCCGTGAGCACGTCATAGGCCGGCACGAGGTTCACCACGACGTTGCCCACCGTAAGCGCGGCCTTCTCGGGTGCGAGCTTGCAGGCGGCCTCGAACAGCTCGGCCGTGGCCGGGTCGCCTGCGATCTGCTCGGCGTCGGCGCGCTTGAGGCCGTACTGCTCGCACAGGCGGTCGCGCTTGGCGTCCGGAAGCTCGGGAATCTCGGCGCGGCAGCCGTCGATGAAGTCGTCCGTGAGGTCGAACGGCGCCAGGTCTGGGTCGGGGAACAGGCGATAGTCGTCGGCCGTCTCCTTGACACGCATAACCACGGTGCGCTTGCGGCTCGGCTCCCAGTGACGCGTCTCCTGGTAGATGACGCCGCCCTCCTCGAGCACCTCGGCCTGGCGGCAGATCTCGTACTCGAGGCCGTCGTGCAGGGCCTTGAACGAGTTGAGGTTCTTGAGCTCGGTCTTGGTGCCCAGCTTGGTCTCGCCGCGGCGACGCAGGCTCACGTTGCCGTCGCAGCGCATGGAGCCCTTCTCCATGGAGCAGTCGGAGATGCCCAGCGTCAGGAACACGCGGCGCAGCTTCTCCATGAACAGGCGCGCCTCCTCGGGCGTGCGCAGGTCGGGCTCGGTGACGAGCTCGATGAGGGGCGTGCCGCAGCGGTTGTAGTCCACGAGGCTCTCGGTGGCGCCGCCGATGCGGCCCTCCTCGCCGCCCACGTGCACCATCTTGGCGGCGTCCTCCTCCATGTGGATGCGCAGGATGCGGATGGGCACCGTGTACGAGCCGTCCTCGGCGCGCACGGGCACGGCGAGGTTGGCCGTGTCGTACGTCCCCTGGCTGGAGGCCTTGGGACGCGTGCCGCCCTCAGGCAGGTGGTCGCTCATGGCCGTGGACAGGCCCACGGCGTTGGCGCTCGCACTCGCCAGGCTCATGGCCTCGGCCTCGCCAAACGCGCACTCCGGGCGCTCGGCGGCGCCACGGCCCGTGACCTCGAGGTCCAGATGTCCGTGCATGCAGAAGGCCACAGGTCCCTGCGTGGTCTGGAAGTTCTTGGCCATGTCGGGATAGAAGTAATGCTTGCGGTAGAACATGCTGTGCCGCATGATCTGGCAGTTCGTGGCCAGGCCCGCCTTCACGATGGCCTGGATGGCGCGGCGGTTGGGCACGGGCAGGGCGCCCGGAAGGCCCAGGCACACGGGGCAGACGTTCGTGTTGGGCGCGTCGTCATGCGACAGGCGGCAGTTGCAGAACATCTTGGTGTCGAGCGCGGTGAGCTCGGTGTGGATCTCAAGGCCAATGACGGCCTCCCAGTCCTGAAGAACGTCGGCGAGCTTCTTCATGCGAGCTCACCCCCCTTCCCGGCTAAGTCGGGCGCCACGGCAAGCGTGGGCGTGCCGTCCGCGGACGCGGCGCCACGCTCCACGGCACGCGCGAACGTGAGCAGGTCGCGGTCCTTGAACGCGGGTCCCACGAGCTGGGCAGACACCGGAAGGCCACTCTCGGCACCCAGGCCCAGCGGCACGGAGACGCCGCCGTTGCCGGCGATGTTGATGCTGATGGTGTAGAGGTCCGAGAGGTACATCTGCGTGGGGTCTGACAGCTCGCCGAACTTGAACGCCGTGCGGGGCGAGGCGGGCATGAGGATGACGTCGACCTTCTCGTAGGCGGCGGCGTAGTCGCGCGTGATGAGCGTGCGCGCCTTCTGGGCAGCGAGGTAGTACTTCTCGTACACGCCGCTGGACAGCAGCCACGCGCCCAGCATCTGGCGGCGCTTGGCCTCGGCGCCAAAGCCGTGGGCGCGCGACAGCGAGCTCTGCTCGGCCAGGGTGGCGCACCCCGGCTCCTGGTAGCCATAGCGCACGCCGTCGAAGCGCGCGAGGTTCGAGAACGCCTCGCACGGGCCCAGCACGTAGTAGGCGGCGATGGCGGCGTCGAGGTTGGGAAGCTCGACCTCGACGAGCTCGGCACCCTGCTCCTCGAGCGACTTGGCGGCGGCGCGCACGGCGTCGCGCACCTCGGGCGTGAGGCCGTCTGCCTCCATGAGCGCGGGGATGACGCCCACGCGCCTGCCCGCCACGCCGTCCTCGAGGTGCTCGGTGAAGTCCACGGCGCAGTCCTGGCTCGTGGAGTCCCTGGGGTCGTGGCCCGCGGCCGTGAGCGCGTTCATGGCAAGCGCCACGTCGGCCACGCTGCGGCCGAAGGGACCCACCTGGTCGAGCGACGAGCCAAACGCCACGACGCCGTAGCGGCTCACGGCACCGTACGTGGGCTTCATGCCCACGACGCCGCACAGCGAGGCCGGCTGGCGAATCGATCCGCCCGTGTCGGAGCCCAGCGCGAGCGTAACCTCGCCGGCGGCCACCGCGGCGGCCGAGCCGCCCGAGGAGCCGCCCGGCACGCGCTCGGTGTCCCAGGGGTTGTTCGTGCGATGAAACGCCGAGCTCTCCGTGGACGAGCCGAACGCGAACTCGTCCATGTTGGCCTTGCCGATGGGCAGGCAGCCCGCGTCGAGCATGCGCTGCACGCACGTGGCGGTGTAGACGCTCTCGTAGTTCTCGAGCATGCGCGAGGCACACGTCGTGCGCGTGCCCGCGAGCATCATGTTGTCCTTGACGGCAATGGGCACGCCGGCAAGCGGCGGGAGCTTCTCGCCGGCGGCACGGGCGTCGTCGATGCGCTTGGCAGCCGCGAGCGCGAGCTCGGGTGCCACCTGCAGAAACGCCTGGACGGCCCCATCGCGGGCCTCCACGGCATCGAGCGCGGCGTGGGCGACCTCGGTGGCCGTGAAGTCACCGGCAGTGACGCCAGCCGCAATCTGGGCGGCGGAGAGGGTGTCGAGGTTGGCCATTACTCCTCACCTCCGAGGATGGACGGGACGCGGAAGTAGCGGTCACGCGGGCTCGGCGCGTCGAGCAGGGCATCCTCGATGGACAGGCCGGGCTCGGGCACGTCCGCGGCCATGACGTTCGACAGGTCTCCGATGGGATGGAACGTGGGCGGCACGTCCGCCTCGCCATACTGGAGCACGGGCTCCAGGACGCCCTCGATGGCGCCGTTCATGTACGTGGTCATCTCCGCGAGCTCCTCGTCGGTGAGGGCGATGCGGGCGTAGTCGGCGATGCCGCGCACGTCGTTTTCGCTGAGTGCCATGGGGCCTCCCAACAGTTCAGAAGTTGCAACGCTCCCATTCTATGGCACGAGGCGGACACGTCGGGCGGCCGACGGCGTTTGTGTCAGGACGGTAACAGTGCGCGCGGCGCAACGATGCGCACACGGCAAAGACGCGCGGGCAGCCCCGTCACGCGCGGCGCCTCGCGAGCCTTAAGCCTCCCGCACGCGCCGCGCCACCGCGACGAGCACGGCCCCCGTCGCCGCAACGAGCGCGGACGCCGAGACGAGCACGGCCTGCACGCCGAGGGCCTCGGCAAGAAACGGAGCCGCAAGCAGCGGCAGCGTGCCCGACACGCTGATGCCCACGCGCATGAGCGCGCTCACGCTGCCCAGGCTTGCGAGTTCGCAGTTGCGCTGCGTGAGCGTCACGCGAAGCGGCATGATCATGCCGTTGGCCACGCCAAGCACGAGCTGCCCCGCCGCCGCGCACCACACGATGGGCGTGACCGTGTACAGCACCGCACCCAGGCCCTCCAGCACAAGCAGGCCGCACAGCACGGGCAGCGTCACGCGCTTGGGCGGCACGCGGGGCGCAAGCAGAGATCCTGCCGTGGCGCCCACGCCCACGATGGCCGTGAGCCAGCCCATCCACTCGGCGCCCACGCGCAGCACGTCTCGATAGAAGAGGCTCTCGAGCGAGTCGAACGCCCCAAAGCCGAGGTTGCCGAGAAAGCACACGAGGAACAAGACGATGAGCGCCGGGCTCTCCGCGCATGCGCGCACGCCGTCAGCTATGCGCGAGAACAGCGAGCGCGCGGGCTCATTACCGCTCCCCTCCCGTTTGGGCCGCACGCGCTCGCGAAGGGTAAGCGCCACGGCCACGCCGGGAACCGACGTCAGCGGCAGCACCGCGAACACGAGCCTGTTGTCCGCCGCTCCGGCGATGGCGCCGGCAAGCAGCGGGCCTGCGATGACGGCCGCGAACGTCGCCACGCTCGCAAGCGAGTTCACGCGCACGAGCGTGGGCTCGTCGGCCGTGAGGTAGCGCGGGAAGGTCTCGACGGCCGTGGAGGCCGCCGCGCCCGAAAGCCCCATGACCACGGAGACAGCCAGAAGCGACGCCATGCACAGCGGGGCGGCAAACATCACCGCCGCGGCGGCAAGCGGCCCCGCGAGCGCGCCCGCGAGCACGGGGCGCGGCCCCATGGCGTCGATGAGGGCGCCGGCAAGCGAGTAGCCCATGAGCATCACGACGTTCATCACGAACACGAGCACCGACACGCCAACGGCGTCCGCGCCCAGCGCATAGGTGGCGCAACCGATGATTCCCACGAAGTACGCGGCCTGAAATCCCAGTTGGTTGAGGAAACACACCACGACGAGCCTCTTGCACATGACATCCACGAGCTACCCCCCCGCTTGTCCGTTGTTTCTGTTGGCATTGTAGCGCTGGCGTCGTTCTCGCCCAGCCCTTATGCGCCACCACGTCTACCTCGGCAAATCATGAAAGCGTCAACTGTGGCTAACTTTTTTCTCGATTCAAGAGTAAATACCGGTTAACTAGTGGTATATATGTGTAAGCAAAACCGAGGGGCGGCAGACGCCCCAGACAGGAGGAGATGCACATGAGCGAGATCATCGACGTCTACGGCCGCCAGGTGCTCGATTCGCGCGGCAACCCCACCGTCGAGGTCGAGGTCACCCTCGACGACGGCAGCATGGGACGCGCCATCGTGCCATCTGGCGCCTCCACCGGCGAGTTCGAGGCCGTGGAGCTTCGCGATGGCGACAAGGCCGTCTACGGCGGCAAGGGCACGCTCAAGGCCGTCGCCCACGTGAACGACGAGTGCGCCGACGCCGTTCTCGGCATGGACGCCACCGACCAGCGCGACATCGACGCGGCCCTCATCGCCGCCGACGGCACGCCCAACAAGGGCAAGCTCGGCGCCAATGCCATTCTCGGCGTCTCGCTGGCCTGCGCCCGCGCCGCGGCCGAGTCCGTGGGCCTGCCGCTGTACCGCTACCTGGGCGGCCCCAACGCCCATACGCTCCCCACGCCCATGATGAACATCCTCAACGGCGGCGTGCACGCCGACAACAACGTTGACTTCCAGGAGTTCATGATCATGCCCGTGGGCGCCCCCACGTTCTCCGAGGCGCTTCGCTGGTGCACCGAGGTCTACCACACGCTCAAGGGCGTGCTCTCCGAGAGCGGACACGCCACGGGCGTGGGCGACGAGGGCGGCTTTGCCCCCGACCTCAAGACGAACGCCGAGCCCTTCGAGTGGATCGAGCGCGCCGTCGAGAAGGCCGGCTACAAGCCCGGCGAGGACTTCATGTACGCCATGGACCCCGCCACCTCGGAGTGCTTCAACAAGCAGACGGGCCTCTACGAGCTCAAGGGCGAGGGGCGCACCCTCTCAAGCGATGAGATGATCGACTACTGGAGCGAGCTCATCGGCCGCTTCCCCATCATCTCCATCGAGGACGGCCTTGCCGAGGAGGACTGGGAGGGCTGGACGAACCTCACGCGCGCCATCGGCAACAAGGTGCAGCTCGTGGGCGACGACCTGTTCGTCACGAACAAGGCGCGCCTCGAGAAGGGCATCAAGCTTGGCGCTGCAAACGCGCTGCTCATGAAGGTGAACCAGATCGGCTCGCTCACCGAGAGCCTCGAGGCCATGGCATGCGCCGAGCGCTACGGCTACGCGCAGGTCGTCTCGCACCGCTCCGGCGAGACCGAGGACACCACGATCGCCGACATCGTCGTGGCCACGAACGCCGGCCAGATCAAGACCGGCGCCCCGTGCCGCACGGACCGCGTGGCCAAGTACAACCAGCTCCTGCGCATCGAGGACGAGCTGGGAGACGCCGCCACCTACGCCGGCATGAGCCCGTTCCGCTTCCTTCGCTAGCACGTACGGCCGCCGCGACCGGCTGCGCGCCGCGGCGGCCCCTTGGGAGCCGAGCCAATCGCGACCGACTCGGCGCGGCTCGTCTCCCAAGGGGTCCAGAGGCCCCGCAGACCCTTGCTTTACCCGATGCCCGCGGGCCCTCTCCCCCGCGAGCGAAAGCCCTCATGGCCGGCGTGTCCCCGCGCGACGGCCCCGAGGCCGCGTGTCCCCGCACGCGCGTCTCGACCCATGGCGCCCGCGTGTCCCCGCACGCGGGCGCCCCTCTTTTAGTCGCGCGCCGGCGCCACGCGGCGACGTCACCCCGCACCGACGCCGTTCTCGGCCGGCTTTTACGTACAGGCGCCGCCCTCGGCCGGCTTTTACGCGTTATTTGACGCCAAGACACGTAAATTCCGGCTCACGGCGAATCGGAGCCGTCACATCGCCGATGCATCCGCCGGCAGCGTCAGGGCAACCGTCCACCGACAGCCACAAGCTTACAAGCGAAGCATTTTCCCCCAACTAGCTGGCCTGTTAGATTTGCGTTGGATTCCCGTCAGGTTCCTGCGTCCCACTCGCTGCTAGCCTACGCAAAACGGCGGCGATGGAGGACGCGTGGCGGCGCATCGGGACAGGCAGATCGGCGAGCTTCTCGATGAGGCGCAACGCTGCGGAAGATGCGCCGCCGCCTCGGACAGATTGCTTCGCGAAGCGCTCGACCGCCGTGTGGGAACAGAGCTCGTGCGGCCTCGTCCGCGCCTCTACGCCCGCACCTCGTATTGGAATGGCCTCCCGAGAAGATCGCGCGAGGAGCACATCCTGCGCGGGCTTGCCGCGCTTCATCCAGACTGGACCTTCTGCAGCGCTAGCGCGGCCCTTCTCCACGGCCTTCCTGTCTCATACCGGCAGCTGAAAAGCGCCCACATCCTCGACCCGGCGTCGCACACGAGTTGCGCCGGCGTGACTCGCCATCGCCAGAGAAGCGATCAGCCCAGCCCGGCACGCGCGAAGGGCGTCCGCGTCACGCCGCTGACGGACACCATCGTGGACTGTTTGCTTGCACTCAACTTCAAGGAAGGTCTGGCCGTCGCCGACGCCGCGCTCTCACGCCTGCGAATGAGCGTCCCGGAACTCGATGCCCTTCTCGCCGAGAAGGGCCGGCAGCGGCCCGGCGTTCGGCAGGCACGCAAGACGGCACAGCACGCAGACGCCCGCAGCGAGAGCGGTGGCGAGTCCATGGCCCGTGCCGTCATGGTCGAGAACGGCTTCATGCTGCCCGAGCTGCAGGTTCCCATCGAGAATCCCGACAGGCCGGAGTGGCCCTGGCGCACCGACTTCTACTGGCTGCTGCCCGACGGCACGACCGTCGCCGGCGAGCTCGACGGCGGCGAGAAGTACGTCAACCCGAACATGACGCACGGCCGAGACGCATTGCAGGTGCTGCGAGACGAGCGCATCCGTGAGTCACAGCTCACGCTCGCCGTGGATCGCGTGATGCGCTTCACATTCGCCGACGTCATCGACGAGCGTCGGCTCGTGGCGCTCCTCGAGCGGTTCGGCATTCCTCGCATCGGATGACGCCGTTCTGTGCCGGATATTACGCGCCCGTATCATCGCGCGCCGGGTTTTACGCATCCGGAAGCGTTAAAACACGTAATTTCAGGCCGAGAACGACCACGCCGCGTAGTATCCGGCGCAGAACGGCCACGCCAGCCGCCGGCAACAAAAAGCGCCGCCACCCGGGAGGGGCGGCGGCGCAGGCACACGCTATGCGGCACGCATTAGAACATGCCGAGGAAGCCGTGCACGAACAGCGCGGCCACGGCGGCGCCCACAAACGGCGCGATGCCGGGGACGAGCAGGCCGTACTTCCAGTTGTTGTCGGCCTTGTTGGCGATGGGAAGCAGCTGGTAGGCCATGCGCGGGCCCAGGTCTCGGGCCTGGTTCATGGCAAAGCCCGTGATGCCGCCCATGCCCATGCCTACGGCCCACACGATGAGGCCCACGCAGATAGCGAGCATGAGCACGTTGTCGCCGGCGCGGTTGGCCGCAGCAAGAATCGCCGAGATGAACACGAAGGTGCAGATGGCCTCGCAGAAGAAGTTGCGGGCGTAGTTGCTGCCCTCCTTGGTGGGGTTCGTCGAGAAGATGTTGCGCTGGGCAACCGGGTCGACGACGCCCTCGGACGCCTTGAACTCGTCGGCGTACATGAACCAGGCGACGCATGCACCCGCAAAGCCGCCAAGCATGTCGGCGACCATGTACGGGATGCAGCTGGACCACGGCACGAGGCCCACGATGCACTGGGCGAGCACCATGGCCGGGTTCATACAGACGGCGCCGCCAAAGACGAACAGGCACACGGAGATGCCGAACGACCACGTCGTGATGGCGAACATGTGGCCGGAACCCTGGTACTTGGTGCCCTTGAGCACGGTGTCGCAGTGGACGCCCACGCCAAAGACGATCATGAGTGCCGTGCTGCCAAACTCGCACAGCATATGGAAAAGCAGATCGTTGCTGATCACGTGCAAAACTCCTTCGAATGTACTTCCTTCTGTCCCCTATCCAAGGCCGCGCCCCCGCGGCCACGTCGGGCTAGTGCTGGGCCACGACCACGCCCAGGCCGTCGGGGATGACGGCCACCTTGGCGTCGGCGCCCTTCATCTCGAAGGCCAGCTTGAGTGCCTCGTCAACGGTGTTGACCGGCGTCATGTGCATGTCGCGCAGCATCTGGTGGTCGCACAGGTCGCTCACCATGATCACGGGGTGATGCGCCAGGATGCGGGCGAAGATCTGCGAGGTCCACTGGTCGGGAAGGGTCTCGTCCTTCGGGCGGTCGATGCAGGCGCGCTCGAACTCGGCCGGGTCGTTGTCGGCAATGTTGTGGTAGAAGCCCTCGCCGCCATGGCCGTCTGCGCAGCCGGCCACGTCGATGATGACGCCGCCCTCGGGCAGCGTGGCCTCGGCGGCGCACATGCCCTTCACAGCCTGGTAGATGTTCTGGTCGAGCGGGTAGCCGCCGTTCGTGGTGACGGCGATGTCACACGCGACGGGCTCCACGCCCGCAAGGCTGCGAACGAAGTCGCATCCCGCCTCGTGAGCCTCGTGGATGTCGCCGGCAAACGAGCCGATGACCTCGTGCTTGCCGTTGAGCACCACGTTGAGCACGAACGCGAGGTGCGCCATCTCGGCCGCGGCGAACATGTCCTCGTTCACGTGGTTGTGGCACAGGTTGCCGGCGCGGGAGTGAGAGTCGTTCACGAACTGGCCGTTGTGGTTGTACATGATCGTCTTGTAGCTGGCCACGCCCGGCAGCACAGACTTGCGGCTGCCCGAGAAGCCCGCGAAGAAGTGAGGCTCAATGAAGCCCTCCGCAAGCAGCAGATCGGCATCGGCCGCGACCTTATTGATGATGCACTCGCCACCGGAGGGCAGCGTGCCGATCTTCTCCATCATGCTGTCGTCGGTGGCGACGTGCATGACGATCTCCTCGTTGGCGACGATATCCTCGCCGTACTTGTTGACGAGCTCCTCGTGCGTGGAGGGACGGTGCATGCCCGTGGCCACGAGGATGCGCACGCGCGCCTCGGGCGCCGCGGCGTGGATGCGGCGCAGTAAGATGGGCATGGTCACGCGCGAGGGCACGGGACGCGTGTGGTCGGAGCTGATGATGACGATGTCACGCTTACCCGCGCAAAGCTCCTCGAGCTTGGGAGAGCCGTAGGGGTTGTCGAGGGAGTCCTCGACGAGCTGCTCCTGGCTCTCGGACGGCTTGAAGTCATTCTGGTGGCCCTGCATGAGGCCAGCGAAGTTCTTGTCCTCGAGACGAATGGTCATCGTCTTATGGTCATACGGCAGTTCGGTCTCGAACATGGTTCGAATCGCTTCCCTTTTTCCTTGCAGACGCGCCTAATGTAGGGCGTGCTCTTTGGTGTAGATACCACGTTGCAACGAGGTGCCACTTGGGCGCTGCCTAGGGTACACCGCATGACAACTACCGTCCACGACAAATTTGCTACCCTTCGCCAAGTTCAGGAAAAAAGAAAACCGCTGCCCGAGAAGCCCGAGCAGCGGTCTCAACTCACGCTAGAAACCTGGCGCGAGAATGATTCTGTAAGGTTGTCCTTACGCGTTCAGCGCGGCGTTCACGGCGACGGCGCAGGCGACGGTGGCACCGACCATGGGGTTGTTGCCCATGCCGATGAGACCCATCATGTCGACGTGCGCAGGCACGGAGGAGGAGCCGGCGAACTGGGCGTCGGAGTGCATGCGGCCCATGGTGTCGGTCATGCCGTAGGAGGCGGGGCCGGCGCCCATGTTGTCCGGGTGCAGGGTACGACCAGTGCCGCCACCAGAGGCGACAGAGAAGTACTTCTTGCCAGCCTCGAGGCGCTCCTTCTTGTAGGTGCCAGCGACCGGGTGCTGGAAGCGCGTCGGGTTGGTGGAGTTACCGGTGATCGAGATGTCGACGTTCTCGTGCCACATGATGGCAACGCCCTCACGGACGTCATCGGCGCCGTAGCAGTTGACGGCGGCACGCGGGCCATCGGAGTACGGGATGGTCTCGACGATCTTAAGCTCGCCCGTGTAGTAGTCGAACTGGGTCTTCACATAGGTGAAGCCGTTGATGCGGGCGATGATCTGGGCGGCGTCCTTGCCAAGGCCGTTCAGGATGACGCGGAGCGGCTTCTGACGGGCCTTGTTGGCGTTGAGGGCCAGGCCGATGGCGCCCTCAGCGGCGGCGAAGGACTCGTGGCCGGCGAGGAACGCGAAGCACTCGGTGTCGTCGGAGAGCAGCATGGCACCGAGGTTGCCGTGGCCGAGACCGACCTTGCGGTCCTCAGCGACGGAGCCGGGGACGGTGAAGGCCTGGATGCCCTCGCCGATCACGGAAGCGGCCTCGGAAGCGGACTTGACGCCACGCTTGACAGCCAGGGCGCAGCCCAGGGTGTAGGCCCACTCGGCGTTCTGGAAGGCGATGGACTGCGTGTTGTGGACAATCTCACGCGGGTTGAAGCCCTTGTCAGTGCAGATCTGCAGGGCCTCCTCGAGGGAGGCGATGCCGTTGTCGGCGAGGCACTTGTTGATCTTGTCAACGCGGCGCTCGTAACCTTCGAACGTAACAGCCATGGTTATATCCCTCCCTTTCTACTCGTGAACCGGGAACGTGCTGGCGACGGAGTGGGTCTCCTCGTCAGTGCGCGGATCGATGTACTTGGCGGCGTTGTCCCACTGGCCATAGTGGCCCATGGCGCCCTGGATGGCGTCCTCAGCGGACTTGCCGGCCTTGAGGGCGTCGGTGAACTTGCCGAGGTTCAGGAACTCGAACGCGATGATCTCGTTCTTGTCGTTGAGCGCCATGCGGGTGACGTAGCCCTGAGCGAGCTCGAGGTAACGAGCGCCCTTGGCCTTGGTGCCGAACATGGTGCCGACCTGGGAGCGAAGGCCCTTGCCGAGGTCGTCGAGGGAGGCGCCGACGGGCAGGCCACCCTCGGAGAACGCGGTCTGGCTGCGACCGTAGACGATCTGCAGGAAGATCTCGCGCATGGCGACGTTAATGGCATCGCAGACGAGGTCGGTGTTGAGGGCCTCGAGGATGGTCTTGCCGGGAAGAATCTCGGAAGCCATGGCGGCGGAGTGGGTCATGCCGGAGCAGCCGATGGTCTCGACCAGGGCCTCCTCGATGATGCCCTCCTTGACGTTCAGCGTGAGCTTGCAGGCGCCCTGCTGGGGAGCGCACCAACCCACACCGTGCGTGAGGCCAGAGATGTCAGAGACCTCCTTGGCCTGAACCCACTTGCCCTCCTCGGGGATGGGCGCGGGGCCGTGGTAAGCACCCTTAGCGACGGGGCACATGTTCTCCACTTCCTGTGAATACTGCATGCCTCTCCTTTCTGTTTGCGTAGGTGACGGCCCACACCCCAGCGCGGCCGCCACGTGCGTGCCACGGCGCTTTCCCCGGCGCCGCGGCGTCCCTTTGGGTTGCGCCACCCGGATGGGCGGTCGCTTCCACAGACGGCTTCATAATAGCGCGAACGGGCCATCTCCATAGCCTTCTCAAGTGAGCAATTCCGAACGTTTGCCCACGTAGACCGCGAGTTGTCCAGCGATTTGCGGTCAACTTGCGATGCCCGGGCGCCGGCGGGGCGCTTGCATGCGCTCGCGCCGTTGCTGATGCGTATTTGCACGCTGGCGGCACCGCTAGCGTGCAAATACGTTGCATCGGCGGCAGCGTACGCGTCTAGAGATAGAACGCGAGGGAGTCAGGACCGAACGTCTCCAGCCAGCGCTCGCAGATGAGGCCGTGGTTGAACTTGATGACCTTGGCGAGGCTCCTCAGGTCCTTCTCGGGAATGCCGCTGTTGTTGTTGGCGAGAATGCAGCCGCCACAAGACGTGAGCCAGAACTTCGTCGAGTTCTTCTCGGCATGCCGTATGGCCACATGGACGTGAACGGGCTCGCCATTCTCGGAGACCCAGAAGAACAGCACGTACCTGCCAACCGTAAGCACCTTGGGCATCAGGCGGTCAACCTCTCGCTTGGGTCTGCCTGGGCAAACTCGAAGATGAGCGGGGCGTTGTTGCGCACGAGGCGATCGAGCTTGCCCATCTCCTCGTCAGAGAAGCCCTCGACGTTGCTCCACACAAACGAGGGAAGCATGCAGCGAGCAGAGTCGAAGCCCATGTCAACGGGACGCTCGACGCGCACCTCGACCGTGCCGTCCTCGTTCATGTCCGAATAGGCGACCTGCGTCTCGTCGGGCAACTGAATGTAGTCCCAAAACACCATGGCCTCCCTTCCGCCGTGTTTTATGGATTGTACCCAAATGACCCATCCCGCCCCACCCGGGTAGAATGGACACGCGAACGCACGGGCGCCTCGGGGAGGCGCCCGCCACACATATATGAAGGAGATCACATGGCAGAACAGAACGGCGTTCCCCAGTTCGAGCTGGGCGAGCTGTCGCGCGTGCGTCACCTCATCGGCGTCGTCTCGGGCAAGGGAGGCGTGGGCAAGTCGCTCGTCACGGGCATCCTGGCCCGCGAGCTCAACCGCGCCGGCAAGAGCGTGGGCATCCTGGACGCCGACATCACGGGACCCTCCATCCCCCACATGTTCGGCATGGCAGACGCCCACGCCACGGCCGCAGACGAGCACCTCATCCCCGTGGAGTCCAAGCACGGCGTCAAGGTCATGAGCGCCAACCTGGTCCTGGCCGACGAGACACAGCCCGTGCTGTGGCGCGGCCCGGTGCTGGGCGGCGCCATCCGCCAGTTCTGGGGGGACACGGCCTGGGGCGACATCGACTACATGCTCGTCGACATGCCTCCCGGAACGGGCGACGTGGCCCTCACCGTGTTCCAGAGCCTGCCCATCGAGGGCATCGTCATCGTCACGAGCCCGCAGGACCTCGTGAGCATGATCGTGGGCAAGGCCGTGAACATGGCCGCCCAGATGCAGATCCCGGTGCTGGGCCTGGTGGAGAACATGAGCTACGCCGTGTGCCCCAACTGCGGCGAGCACATCCACGTGTTCGGCGAGAGCAAGCTCGCCGAGGTCGCCGCCGGCTACGGCCTGCCCGTCCTGGGCACGTTGCCCATCGACCCGGCCATCGCCAAGGCGTGCGACGAGGGCACCTTCGAGGACGACCTGCCCGAGGGACTGTTGCCCGACGCCGTGGCGCTCGCCCTCGACCTGCCCGAGCTCGAGGTTGCCGAGCAGCAGCCCAAGGGGCCCGAGCCCACGATGGCCGAGCGCGCCGCCGCTGCCGCTGCCGCGTACAAGGCCAAGCAGGCCGCCGCGGCAAGCGACGAGACCGTCGACGTCACCCCGCGCGAGGTCTAGCGTGGCGGGGCGCAAGACTACGCAGAAGGGGGCACGGACGAGCCGCGCGAGGGAGCGCGAGCTTCTCGAGCAGCGTGCCGCCGCCGTGGCCATGCCGAGAAGCGCCGATGTGTGCGTCATCGGCGGCGGGGCGGCGGGGCTCGCCTGCGCCGTCACGGCCGCCGAGGCAGGCGCGAGCGTCGTTTTGCTCGAGCGCTCGCTCGAGTGCGGCCGCACGATACTTGCCACCGGCAACGGCCGCTGCAACTTCTGCAACACAAGCCTTGCGCCCGGAAACTACAACCATCCCGAGTTCGTGGCCACCTCCATGGGAGAGCCCGGCGAGGCGCTCGAGCGCGTGCTGGGCTTCTGGGAGAGTTGCGGCCTTGTGTGGGCCGAGGAGGACGGCAGGCTCTACCCGCGCAGCCGCCAGGCGGCGAGCGTGAGAAACGTGCTGCTCGCACGCGCCGAGCGCGTCGGCGTCACGCTTGCGGCGGGTCGCGAGGCCACGGGCGCCGCGCGCCACGGTGGCGGCTGGCGCGTCCGCCTCGCCCAGACGTGGGACGGACAGGAGCGCGCGATCGACGCGGCCGCCCTCGTCATCGCGAGTGGCGGGGCAACGAGCGCGCTGGCGGGCGCGCTGGGCCTGCCACTCGTGCCCGAGTCGCCCGTGCTGTGCGCCGTGGGCGCGAGCGCGCCGGTGCCGGGGCTTCTCGAGCGCCTGAGCGGCAGGCGCGCGCACTGCGTGGCTGCGCTCACGCGCGGCGGACGCGTGGTCATGCGCGAGGCGGGCGAGGTGCTCTTCCGCGAGTACGGCCTTTCCGGCATCGTGTCGTTTAACCTCTCGAGGCACGCGGCTCCCGGAGACGCCATCGAGCTTGACCTTGTCCCGGAGGTGGACGCTTGGGAGGTTGACCACCTCGTCGCGAGCCGCCCCGGGGACTCCCACGCGCTCGACGGCATTCTCGACCCGGCCATCGCCAGCGAGCTCATGACCCTTGCGGGAGGGGCGCAGGCAGGCGGCGTCGCCTGGCGCGTGGCCCCGCTCGTGAAGGGCCTCCCCTTCCGCGTGACGGGCCTTGCCGACGAGGCGCACGCCCAGGTCACGCGCGGGGGCATCAGCGTGGACGCACTCGACGCCCGCACGCTTGCCGTCCGCGACGAGCCGGGCCTGTTTGCCTGCGGGGAGGCGCTCGACGTCGACGCGGCCTGCGGCGGCTTCAACCTCGCCTGGGCCTGGTCAAGCGGCATGACCTGCGGCGCGTCCGCGGCCCGGCATGCGGCGAGCGTGCGCGTGACGCATTCCTCGGACACGCCCGCAGGCACCAAGAACGACGCGCCCATGCGCACGGCGGCACCCGAAAGGACCCTCTCGTGATCGAGATCTCAAACCTCAGGCTCTCGCTCGACAAGCTCGACGGCACGCAGGCCGCCGAGCAGCGCGCCCTGCGCCGCGCCGTGCTGCGGCGCCTGCACGCCGCGCCAGACGACGTCACGGGCGTGGCGCTGCGCCGCCGCTCCATCGACGCGCGCAAGAAGAGCGACGTCCACCTCACGTGCACCGCGCGCGTCACGCTGCGCGGCGGGGAGAACGCCGAGCGCGCGTTGCTCGCACGCCTCGCGCGCCGCCGAGAAGACCGCGGAGTTCGCCAGGTCGTGGCGTCGACGCCCACGCTGCCGGCACGCATCGGGCGCGGGGAGGCCGCACGGCCCGTCGTCGTGGGCGCGGGCTGCGCGGGGCTGTTCTGCGCCCTTGCGCTTGCCAATGCCGGTCTCGAGCCCCTGCTCATCGAGCGCGGTGACGACGCGGCCCGCCGCAGCCAGGCCGTGGCCCGCTTCAACGAGACGGGCGAGCTCGACTGCGAGAGCAACATCCAGTTCGGCGCGGGCGGCGCCGGCACGTTCTCGGACGGCAAGCTCACGACGGGCACGAAGAGCCCGCTGCACCGGCTCGTGCTCGACACGTTCGTTGCGGCAGGTGCTGCCGAGAACATCGCCTGGGACGCGAAGCCCCACATCGGCTCCGACGTCCTGCCCGGCGTCGTGGACCACATCTGCCGCCGTATCACCGAGCTGGGTGGCGAGGTGCGTTATCGCTGTCGACTCACTGACATCGAGGTCACGGGAGGCACCGCGGCGCCGCGCGTGAGCGCCGTGACACTCGAGGAGCGCCGCGAGGGTGGGCTTGTCGTGCAGGAGCGCGTCGCATGCGACCGCCTCGTGCTCGCCTGCGGTCACTCCGCGCGCGACGTCTTCGAGCTGCTCGCTCGCGCAGGCGTCACGCTCGAGCGCAAGACGTTTGCCATGGGCGTGCGCATCGAGCATCTGCAGGCAGACGTCGACCGCGCCCAGTACGGCCCCTCGGCCGGCCACCCCGCACTCGGGGCCGCGCCCTACAAGCTCGTGAGCCACCTACCAAGCGGACGCTCGGCCTACTCGTTCTGCATGTGCCCGGGCGGCTACGTCGTGGCCGCGGCCAGCGAGGAGGGCGGCGTGGTCACGAATGGCATGAGTCTCGTGGCCCGCGCCGGCGAGAACGCCAACTCCGGCCTTCTCGCAAACGTGTTGCCAAGCGACCTGCCCGGAGATGACCCGCTTGCCGGCATCGCGTTGCAGCGCACGTGCGAGCAGGCGGCCTATGAGCTGGGAGGTGGCGGCTACGTGGCGCCGGCCCAGCTCGTGGGGGACTTCCTCGCCGGACGTCCGTCAAGCGCGGGCGGGCGCGTCTCGCCCACCTACCCGCGCGGCGTGGCCTGGGGCTCCATCGAGGGGTGCCTGCCTCCCTACGTCACCGAGACGCTGCGCGCCGCCATCCCCGACATGGCCCGTCACCTGCGCGGATTCGATGACGAACAGGCCGTGCTCACGGGCGTCGAGAGCCGCTCGAGCTCGCCAGTTCGCGTCACGCGCGGCGCCGACCTGCAGAGCGTGAGCCACGCGGGTCTCTACCCCACCGGCGAGGGTGCGGGATACGCCGGCGGCATCATGAGCGCCGCCACCGATGGCCTGCGCGTTGCCCAGGCCATCGTCGACGCCTGGTAATGCGCCACCGTAACAGTTCGACCCCGTCCCCAAGTGTCACCGTGACAGCTGGGGGCGGGGTCGTCTTGTCACCGCGCGGCCGTCACTCGGAAGATCCGCCGGGCAGCAGCCCCCTCACGAGCGCCGCCACCGTCTCGAGCATGAAGCGGCGGGTCTCCTCGTCCATGTCGGCGAGCCGCGACGCCATGGCGGGAAGCGACGTGCGCCACTGCTCGCGCGCCTCGGCCATCGTCTGGGCCCGCGTGGAGTCGAGAAGGCCAAACAGCTCGGCCGTGAAGCGGTCGCGCTCTTCGGGCGTCCGGCCGGCTATCCAGCTGTTGAGCGCCGCGTCCACGTGGCGTGCCCCCGCCGAGAGCCGCTCGACCTCCACGAAGGCCTGCCCGTCCACGACCCACGAGAACGGGTCGTGCTGGAAGATCCCCACGCTCGTGCTGCGCACGACGGAGTAGTCCTCCTGGTTCTCGAGCATCATCCCCACGACCGAGCTCTGCGGCAGCGTCTTGTCCACGCGGCCCGCGATGGCGCCAAAGCCCGCGCTCGCGAGAAACTTCGCGTCAAAGCCCGGTCCATCGTGCGAGAAGACGCGGACGATGCGCGCCTGGACCTCCTCGCCCGCCTCGGCCGCCGCATAGACGGCGAGGTTTCCGCCCTTCGAGTGGCCACCGAGCACGAGCGGCACGCCCGGCAGCTCGCGGGCAGCACGCCCAAGGTAGGCAAGCGCCTCCCGCTGGGCGGGGACGGGACGCGTGAACGTCATGTCGAAGTCCTCGCGCCAGCCCACAAACGTGGCATCCGTCCCACGAAACGCCAGGTAGGCAGTACCATCGTCAAGCAAGAGGGTCACGGCCGCGAACTGCTTGGGGTGCTCGGGATCCGCCCCGTCGATGTCCAGGACAAAGCCGCCCACGGCAATGTCGCGAAATCGCGGGCTCGCGGCCATGGCCTGCAGCAGCCGCTTGCAGCTCGCCGGGTCCCACACGTCGAACAGCGTGTCGAAGCACTCCGCGCGCAGCACGTCGCGCAGGCGCACGGCCCCGTCGCGAGTGCCCTCCCACGAGTCGAGCTGGCCTCCCAGCGCCTCGAGCCTGAAGTTCGAGAACCACGACAGCACGAGGCTGTCGGGCGCGCACAGCGGCCGCTCGGAGAAGGTCTCGAGGTTCTCCTCGACGTACGTGCAGATGTTCGCCTGCGCCATGCCCTCTCCCCTCTCGCGCCGGCACCGGTGGCAATGGTGCCGGGGTCGTTTGTCACCGCCGTGCCGGTAGCCGTCACACGAGCGCCGCCGCGGCGTTCACGAGCCCCGCCATGCCGATGAACGCGTAGGCGAGCCTGCTGATGGCCGTGCGGTCAAGGCGTGCCACGACGCGGCCCGCCACCGCGGAACCCACGATGACGCCTGCCACCGCGAGCGCCACGACGGGCGCGTCGCCAAGCGTCGTGATGCCGTTTGCCGCGCGGAACAGCGTGATGTAGACGGAGTTTATCGTGAAGAAGCCCTGGATGGTGCCCAGGTACTCCTCGTTGCTGGCGGTTCTCGCAAGGTAGTACAGCGCCATGAGCGGCCCGCCAAAGCCGAACAGCCCCTCCGTGAGGCCGCTAGCCGCCACGAAGGCCACGGCCACGGCACCCTGCGGCCTAAAGGTGCCGTCCCCCTGGAAGAACAGCAGGTAGACGGACAGCCCCACGAGAAACACGCCAAGCGCGAGCTTCATGGACGTCTGGTCGACGCTCTTCACGAGAAGGATCACGACGCTGCTCACGGCCAGGTATCCCACGCTTGCCGGCACGATGAGCGCGGGACGCGCGCGTCTGCGGTAGCGCCAGAAGATGACGAAGTCGAGCACGAGGCACACCGGCGACACGATGCCCGTGGCATGCGTGACGCCAAACGCCGCAGGCAGGAACGCCATGAGCACCACGGCCGAGCCAAAGCCCGCCACGCCCTGAATGATGCCCGCGAGCACCGCCGGCAGAAACGCAATCGCCACGAGCCCGGCCACGTCCATCGATACCCCCGCCCTCCTCGGCGCCACGCGCGCCAGCCACACATATGATGAAAAGCCTAGCACGCCAACGCGGTGACGGACCGACCCCGTCCCCAAACGTCACCACACCCATCGAACAGGAGCAGCCATGTCATTCGCAGACCTCACGCGCGAGCGCTACTCGTGCCGCCACTTCACGGAAGAGTCCGTGGAGCCCGCCCAGCTCGCCGCCATCCTCGAGGCGGGTCGCATCGCGCCCTCCGCCTGCAACAAGCACCCCACGCGCGTCATGGTGTGCGACACGCCCGAGAAGCGCAAGGCGGCCGCCGCGGCCCAGCCGCGCTTCGAGCGCGACGGCAGCGTGTTCGGCGCACCTCTCGTGCTCGTCGTGTGTGCCGTGGAGGGCGACGCCTGGGTGCGCCGCGCCGACGGGCTCTCCTCGGCCGCCATCGACACGGCCATCGTGTGCGACCAGATGATGATGCAGGCAACCGAGCTTGGCCTGGGCACGTGCTGGGTGTGCGCCTTCGACCCGGCCGTGGCCCGCGAGCGCCTGGGCCTTCCCGAGGGCGTCTACCCCTACCACATGCTCATCGTGGGCCACGCGGCAGACAAGATCGACGATGCCGAGAAGCGCGCCGCCCGCACCATCCCGCTGGGCGACTTTCTCCTCTAGCCCGCCACAGCCCGCGCGCGTTCGTCTCGGGCGCCAAGGACCCGCCCGCAGAGGCCCTCCACGCCGCCGCGATACAATCCTTCCTCGTAATCGCCACACGACTGGGAGGCACACGTGAGCATCAGCAGGATGACCATCATGGGCAAGGGGGCCATCGGCCTTCTGTACGGCAGCATCGCCGCCGCGCACGCGGGCGCGGGGGCCGTGGAGTACGTCATGGACGACGCTCGCTTCGAGCGCCACGCCCACGACGAGCTTACGATCAACGGAGAGCCCTGCCAGCTCAGGAGCGTCCGCGCGAGCGAGGCCAGGCCGGCCGAGCTGCTCGTCTTCGCCGTGAAGGCCACGGGTCTCGACGCCGCGCTCGATGAGGCAGCTCCCCTCGTTGGCCCCGGCACGCGCATCGTCTCGCTTCTCAACGGCGTCACGAGCGAGGAGCGAATCGCGGAGCGCTTTGGCTGGGACAACGTCGTGCTCGCCACGGCGCAGGGCCTCGACGCAACGTTTCTGTCCGGCGAGCTGCTCTACAGCTGCGCCGGCCACATCCACCTGGGAGCGGCCGCAGACACGAAGCCGGGCGTGGTCGAGGGCATCGCGGACTTCTTCGAGCGGGCGGGCGTCCCCTACATCCTCGAGGATGACATCCGCCACCGTCTGTGGGCCAAGCTCATGCTGAACGTGGGCGTCAACCAGACCACCATGGTCTATGGCGGCACGTACGGCAGCGTCACGAGTGAGCCCGAGCAGATCCGTTGCTTCGTGGCCGCCATGCGCGAGGTGCGCGCCGTGGCCGCCGCCGAGGGCGTCATGCTCACAGAGGACGAGCTCACGGGCATGTTCGAGCTGTGCGCCTCCATGGCGCCCGACGGCATGCCCTCCATGGCCCAGGATCGCATCGCGCACCGTCCCACCGAGGTCGAGGAGTTCTCCGGCACGATCTGCGCACTGGGACGCAAGCACCACATCCTCACACCCCAGAACGCCTGGCTCCACGAGCGCGTGCGCCAGATCGAGACAAGCTGGTAGGCAAGGGTTCCCAAAAGCGGCAAGGGCCTCTGGGCCTGCAGCCGCATGCGGGCCGGCGCTCCCCCACGGGACGCCGGCCCGCTTTTTCTTCTCGCACGGCCCCACCGAGGTGCTCAAACCACCTTGCGAAATCGATACCACAGAGGGCTTCGGTGCTCTTTTATCGAAAAAGTAAAATTATTCTTGACATATAACATTTGAAGTATTTTATGAGGTTTCCGTAATGGTTAATCCCTTAACTATTACGTGATAACAAACGTTCTACCTGCACGTTTACCGATACCGCGTTGCGAATCCTTCAATTGCTGAGGTACAAACACAGCGTACGAAATGTTCGCTCGCAGCGCAGACCACGGGTCATCCGCAGCACCCGGCGCCGCGACGCGGCAAGGAGCCATTGGTCAAAGGAGGAGAACGTGAAGATCGTAGGAGTTAGCGCCTGCACCGTCGGCATCGCGCACACCTACATGGCCAAGAAGGCCATGGAGGAGGAGTGCGCCAAGCGCGGCTTCGAGTGCAAGGTCGAGGCCCAGGGTGGCATGGGCATCGAGGACGAGCTCACGCAGGAGGACGTCGACTCGGCGGACCTCGTCATCGAGACAATCGACGTGGGCATCGAGGGTGAGGACCGCTTCGAGGCCAAGGTCGCCGAGGGCCGCCTGCTGAAGGTTGGCACGGCCGACGCCATCGCCAACGCCGCGGCCGTTCTCGACCAGGCCCTCGCGCTCATCGGTGGCGCTGAGGCCGTCGCGGCCGAGCAGCCCGCAGCCGCCGAGGCCCCCGAGCCCGCGGCCGAGCCGGCCAAGGCAACCGCCGCCCCTGGTGGACCCAAGCCCGCCACCAAGCAGTCCATCTTCGCCGAGCCGGGCAAGACGCTGCTCAACGCCTTCAACACCGGCGTGAGCTACTTCATCCCCATCGTCGTCATCGGCGGCGTGTTCCTGGCCTTCTCGCTGGCCTCCGGCACCGCCGGCGCCAACGGCATGGAGGTCACGAACCCCTTCATGGTGTCGCTGAACACCATCGGCATGGCCGGCATCTCCATGATGATCCCGGTGCTTGCCGCCTACATCGCCTACTCCATGGCCGGCAAGCCCGCCCTCGCCCCTGGCTTCGTGCTCGGTTATCTGGTTAACAACGCCGTCGTCACCCCGAGTGGCTCGTCGGTCTCCACGGGCTTTCTGGGCGCCATGATCATGGCCGTCATCTGCGGTTACTTCGTTCGCTGGATGAAGACCTGGAAGGTCAACGACACGATCAACACGATCATGCCGATCCTGATCATCCCGATCCTGACCTCGCTCGTCCTGGGCATGGCCTACATCTACATCCTGGCCACGCCGCTCGGCTACGTCATGGACTGGCTCACCGCCGCACTCGGTAGCCTCCAGGGTGGCTCCGCCGTGGTCCTGGGCCTCGTCATCGGCGTCATGACCGCGTTCGACATGGGCGGCCCCATCAACAAGACGGCCTCCACGTTCACCATGGCCCTCATGGCCTCCAGCATCTACGGCCCGAACGGCATGTTCCGCGTCGCCGTCGCCGTGCCTCCCCTGGCCTGTGGCATCGCTTCCCTGATCGCCCGCAACAAGTTCGACGACGCCGACCGTCAGATGGGCATCTCCGCCATCTTCATGGGCTGCATCGGCATCACCGAGGGCGCCATCCCGTTCGCCGTCAAGGACCTCGCCCACACGCTGCCTGGCATCTGCATCGGCTCTGCCGTGGGCGCGGGACTCGCCGCCTTCCAGGGCATCGACTGCTATGTCCCGCACGGCGGCTTCATCGTCGCGCTCGCCACGAGCAACGTCGGCCTGTTCTGCCTTGACATCGTGATCGGCGCGCTTGTTGGCGCCGCCATCCTCGTTGTCATGAAGCCAAAGCTCGACAAGGCTAACTAGCAGCACTTTTGCACCATACGCGGGCCCCGTGCGAGCACGTGCCTCGCACGGGGCCCGCACTTGAGCCCACGCACGCCCACGCCGCGCCACGATCGAAAGGACACGCAATGAGCGGATTCGTCAGCGAGGAGAACATCCTCCTGAACCAGCAGGCCACGACGAGGGAGGAGGCGCTGCGCACGATCGCCGACGCCGCCGCCAGGCTCGGCATCGCCGACGACGCCGACGCCGTCTACGACGCCTTCCTTGCCCGCGAGCAAATCGACAAGACCGGCATGGTCGACGGCTTCGCCGTGCCCCACTGCAAGACGGACGCCGTGAAGAGCGCCGCCGTGGTCATCTTCAAGAACGAGCAGCCCCTCGAGTGGCCCAGCCTCGACGACAAGCCCGTCGACATCACGATGGCACTGCTCATCCCCGACTCCGAGGCCGGCACGACGCACCTGCGCCTGCTCTCGAAGGCCGCCATGCTGCTCATGGACGACAACTTCAAGTCCAAGCTGCGCGAGAGCAACGACGCCGCCGACCTCGCGGCCACGCTCAACGTGGAGCTCGTGGCGTAGCGCCAAACCCTCGATAGCGCCCCTTCAAAGGGCCACCGCCCCGTTGAACTGCGCCCCAAAACTTGGACGCCTGAATAGCGACTAGGCCGTGAGGGCCTGTCTCCGGAACTCCTCCGGGGTCAGGCCCTTCAATCTTACCTGCCTCCGGCGCGTGTTCCAGTGGACGACGTACGCCTCGAGGTCGCGCTTGAAGTCCTCGAAGCTGTCCCACTCGCAGCCCCGGTAGAACTCGTCCTTGACGTGGCCGAAGAGCTGCTCGGTGGCGGCGTTGTCGATGCAGTTGCCCTTGCGGGACATGCTCTGGGCGATGCCAGCCTCCCTGAGCCTCGCCGCGTACCGCTCGTGCTGATACTGCCAGCCCATGTCCGAGTGCATGACCGGCGACGCCCCCTCCGGGAGCCTCGCCAGGAGCTCATCCAGCATCCTAAGCTGCTGGGTCATGTCGGGCGAGGCCGAGACGTCGCTCGCCACGATCTCCTTGGTGCAGAAGTCCAGCGTGGGCGCCCAATAGGCCTTGCCGCCGGCCACCTTGAACTCGGTGACGTCCGTGCCGAGCTTCTCCCACGGGGCGCCGGCGGCGAAGTCCCGGGCGAGCAGGTTCTCGAACGTGCTGCCCACGACTCCCCTGTACGAGCTGTACCTGTGGTAGGCGGTCTCGCGGCGTATGCCGCAGCGGATCCCCATCTCGCGCATCATCTTGAGCACCGTCTTGTCGGCGATCACGGCGCCCTCCTCCGCCCTGAGGCACATCGCGACCTGGCGGTGGCCGCAGCCGTTGGCGGTGCGGGAGAAGATCTCGGCCGCCGCCTCCCAGAGCTCCGGTCTCGTCGGCCGCGGCGGGGGCGCCAGGGCGTAGTAGTAGGTCGACCTTGCGAGCCCCGAGCACGCGAGCAGGTGCCGCAGCGAGTGCCCCTCGGCGCGCAGGGCCGCGACCGCCTCGGCCTTCGCCCCGGTCAGAGCCCGTCCCGCTCGGCCAGGGCGCGCAATTTTTTTAGGTAGGCGACCTCGGCCTCGAGCCTGCGGCAGCGTTCCTCGAGCTCCTCCTCGCGGCTCCTCGGCCCGGGCCCCGCGGCCTTCGGCCTGCCCCTGGGCTTCGGGCGCAGCGCCTCCGCGCCGCCCTCCCGGTAGAGCCTGCACCAGCGGTCGAGGGGAGACTTCGACATGATGCCGAACCTGGCCATCGCCGCCGGCCTTGGCATCCCGCGGTCGACGACGGCCGAGGCGGCGGCGACCCTCTGCTCGTACGTGTACCTGGCCTGCTTCCCGTCCATGCGCAGCAGCACCTCGCTCCCGAACGCGCGGTATATCTCCTGCCATTTTCTCACGGCGGCAATCGGGGCCGGGAGGCTGGCGGCGACCGACCTGCAGCCCAGTCCAGAGGAGAAGAGCTCCGCGGCCCTCCTCCTCACCCCGACGTCGTATCTAAACCTGAGGTCCGCCCGCATGAGAAAGCCTCCCATTTCTCGTGTCCAAGAAATGGGAGGCAGTTCACCGGCGGTGGCCCTTTTGTTGTTTTGGGGGCGGTCCTTCGGCGGGTGCAGACATGCCGCGCAAGCAACCGACCGCGCGTTCGGGAGCGGCCACTTGGCAGTTTTAGCCCCCGAGTGTGCGGTCGCGAGACCCGCGCAATGCCAAAAGCCACCCCGCGACGGCCTGCCGCCGCGCTTCCGGCCGGCTTTGCGACGGAAAACGGACCATGAGGGCCCGGTGGCCTCGCATCCATCGCACACTCGAGGGCCAAAACTGCCACAAACCCGTTCGCAAGCCGTTTGCCGCAAAAAGCAACAGAGGTTTGTGCGCTCGTGGGCCCTCCGGGCGCCCCCACGCGGGCGCAAACCGCCCCACGGCGGCGCCCAAACCGGCCCCAGACGCCCAAACAGCGCCGCGGAGCCAAAAAGTGCGGCGCCGGGAGCCCCGGCGCCGCACAAACCTCGCTCATTTTTTGCAGAAATCCGCTCGCGAACTCCGCACGCGCCGCTCGCAAGTGCCCCGGGCCCTACTCCTCGACCGCGAACGCCACGCCAAACGAACCCGGGCCGCAGTGGGACGTGATGACGTTCTGCGTGTCATACCAGCGCAGCTCCTCGAAGCCCATCTCGCGGGCACGCTGCTCGGCAGCCTGCTGGATGGCAAGCGGCAGCCCGCACGAGCGCACGAAGAACAGCGTCGAGGTGTCCGCCGGCACGCCGGCGATCATGTGCTCCATGAAGTCGAGCGAGCAGCTCGCTATCTTACCGCGCAGCTTCTTCGTAGCCACGAGGCGCCCGTCGAGAAGCTCGATAATCGGCTTGATGCGCAGTAGCGTGGCGCCCACGAAGGCAGCGTTGGACAGGCGACCGCCGGCACGCAGATAACCCAGGTCCCCAGGCAGAAAGCCCATGCGCACGCGCTTGGCATACGCCTGAGACCACTCAAGGAGCTCCTCCACCGTGATGTCGGGGTTCTCGCGCAGGTGCTCGACCGTCTTGCGCACGACGAGGGCCAGGCCCATCGTCACGTGACCCGTGTCGAACATCGAGACGTAGCCGCGGCCCTCGGCGGCCGTGCGAGCGCTCTCAAACGAGCATGTCGTTGACGCGGAATAGGCGATGTAGAGGATGTGCGCCTCGGGGTTTGTCTCGTGAATGCGGTCGAACACGGCCGAGAAGTCCGCCGGCATGGATCCGCTCGTGCGCGGCAGGACGCCAAGCTGGCGGCACTCCTCGAGCATCTCGGCCGAGTCGAGCGTGCCATCGTCGATCGTGACGTCGCCGATGGAGACGTGCATCGGGACGAGCTCGATGCCAAGCTCAGCCGCCTCGGAGGCGGTGATGTCGCTGCCGGTCTCGGTGACAATTACGATGTTGCTCACGAGTTCCCCTATCGACGGGCGCGCGCAGGCGCATGCGGATGTCCACCCGTCTGCGACGGATGCGCGTGGCCGCGCCATGGGCTCGAGGTCACGTACGCGCCATTGTTTCACACGCACGAGCGCCTGTCTGCCGATAAGGAAGTGTAAAGCTGGGAATTCGCCATTTCTCTGGCGCGAGCCCGCAGACACGGACCGCGCCTCCCCCGCATAGCAAAAGAGGCCGAAACCACTTGGTCCCGGCCTCTCGGCAATTTGGTGGGCGTTACAAGATTTGAACTTGTGACCTCTTCCGTGTCAGGGAAGCGCTCTCCCCCTGAGCTAAACGCCCGAAGCTCTGGTGCGCGTTTCAGCGCGAGGAGTAATATACCTAAGCCCCGCACCCGATGCAACCCACAATTTCAAAAATTTTTGCCATCTGCCAAAAAGTTTGAGAAACCGCAGGTCACAGCGCCGCTGCGCCGCCCGCTCGCGCCACACCCCGCACGCTAGTCGCGGCCCCCCAAGATCGACAGCACACGCACGAACACGTTGATGATGTCCAGGAACAGCTCCGAGGCGTTGTACACAGCGTTCACGAGCGTGGGCTCGTCGTACATCGCCTTGTGAAAGTCATAGCCGATGAACCCGCAGAACACCACGATCACCACAAAGTCGATCCACGTCTGACTCACGCCCATGAACAGCATCACGACCTGCACCACGATAAGCGCGAGAAGCGCACCCATGAGCACGCCCTGGATCTTCTCGAACACCTGCGGCAACGCCACGCCCAGGCACGCGAACACCACGACAATGCCCGCCGTGGCCAGAAACGCTGTGCTGATCGTGGCGGCCGTGTAGCTAAGCAGAATCGTCGACGTCGTGAAGCCAAACGACAGCACGAACACCGCGTACCCCGCAAGCGACAGCCCCACGGCCTGGCGCTTCTTGCCCGACCCCATCATCACGATGCCCGCGATGGAGGCAGCGGTGCTCAGGATGGCCACGGTCAGGTAGTGGTCGAGCACGGCCATGAGGAAGGCCGAGCTCGCAAACAGGCTCGCGCACGCGCCCATCACCAGAAAGCCCGCGAGCACAAACCCCGTGAGCGCCAGGCTGTATGCGCGCAGCGACAGCCGCTTGCCGCCGCCCACGCCCTTCTCGGCAGCCAGAGGCTCGAGCGGCTCGATGCCTCGGTTGAGGTTCTCGTTCTCAAACATGTCTTGTCCAATCGTCTGGCGCCCACACGGGCGCTGGCCATTCTCTACCCATTGTGGCCCATCGGCCCTCGCAAGCCCACGGGAGCCACGCAACGCTTAAGGCACCCCAAGGGACCGCGGCTACTTGTTTGGCTCGAGGTCCTCGCCCACCACAAGGTTCTGGAAGCGGTTCTCGATGAACTCGTCGTTGAAGTGGGAGTCCACGTAGGCATCCACGGGGTTCGCCGGCGGGATGCCCAGGTCTCGTTGCGCCTTGCGGTAGAAGCAAAAGACGGTCGCGAGCATGTCCACGATGAGAAACACCGTCATGACCGTCACGATGACGACCTGGGCGCGGTTCGTGGGCTCGCCGATGCGATAGATCACCTCAGGCATGACCACGCGACACCACACCAGGCCGATGACGCCCCACGCAAAGATGAAGCGCCACGCGATCCACTGGGTGATTGCGTCGGGCAGCCCCAGATAGGTCCACGACTGCGCATGGAACAGGTTCTCCATGAGCATGCCCGTCGTCTGCTCCAGACCTCCGCCGAGAAGCGCGGAGAGCACGAACACCTGCCCCTTGGGCGCCGTGCGGAAGTTCCACAGCACCATCGTGAGCAGGCACGCCCCAAAGCCGTACAGGGGCGAGAACGGCCCCCACACGAGGCCCACGCGCAGCTCTGTGCGCCCGCTGGAGACGAACATCCAGACCATCTCGAGGATGAGCCCGGCGATGCTCGCCACGATGAAGATGATGACGTAGTGGTAGAAGCCCGGGCGCATGTGGTCGAGGTAGTCCTCGCGCACCGACGCGCGGGCCTCTCGCAGGGCCTGGACCTGCTCGCTCGATAGGCGGGGCTTGGGCTGGGTCTTGAGGCTCGCGTAGGCGGGGTCATGGTGCTTGCGCGCACTGCGACGCCGCTGGCGGTCGATGATGATGCGGTCGGCCGTCTCGGTGAGCTCCTCGGGCACCTTGCCGCCATGGACGAGCCTGCGGAAGCTCCTGCCCCTGGCCGAGCGGTAGCCAAACGTGCGCGCAAGGTGCTGCACGGCCACGTAGACGAGCCCGAAAAAGGCGAGGATGAGCAGGACGTTGAGCAAGGAGCGCCCCCAACCAAAAGACACGAGACGTTTGCGAGGGGCACCGGCGAGGCCGACGCCCTATTGCTATGGTATCCAAAAAAGAAAGCGACCCAACCTTGGGGCTGGGCCGCGTGCGATCGTTGGAGGCGACGCCCAGATTCGAACTGGGGGTAGGGGCTTTGCAGGCCCATGCCTTACCACTTGGCCACGTCGCCATATGAAAAGGGCCGGCCGATTGTGGCCGGCCCCTCATTCACATGGAGCGGACAACGGGGCTCGAACCCGCGACCCCCACCTTGGCAAGGTGGTGCTCTACCAACTGAGCCATGTCCGCGTGCGAGGAGATACTATACACAAACTTTGCCGCCAAGCCAAGCAAATTCGAAAAGTTTTTCTCGGCCATGGCAACCTGCGGCAGGCAACGAGCAAACAACTCGCGGCACCGACGGCCCCATCCGATCGCCGAGCGCTGCAAATCGGTCACTATCGCACCTCTCTCGACGCCTATAGTGACCGATTTGCAGCGCTCGCGACACGCGAGGGGGCGACCGTCTCCCGTCGCCAACAAAAAAGCGGCCCGGCGTGAGCCAGACCGCTTCTCGTCTATGGAGGCGACGCCCAGATTCGAACTGGGGGTAGGGGCTTTGCAGGCCCATGCCTTACCACTTGGCCACGTCGCCATATGAAAAGGGCCGGCCGATTGTGGCCGGCCCCTCATTCACATGGAGCGGACAACGGGGCTCGAACCCGCGACCCCCACCTTGGCAAGGTGGTGCTCTACCAACTGAGCCATGTCCGCGTGCGAAAAAATACTATACGCAAACTTCGCCATGTGCGCAACAAAAAAGTTGAGAGAATTTTGGACGCGCCGCCCTAGCAGGCCAAAGAGCCCAGCTCGCCGCCCTTTTGCCGAGACATCGGCGTGATGAGCTTCACGAGCCTCACGACCGTGCCCTCCCCGCTCGTCTTGGGCCCGATCTCCACGGAGTCCGCGAGCATGCGCATGAGCTTGATCCCACGGCCGCGCTCGAGCGTTGTGCCCGCGTCCGCGGCCTCGCTCGCATAGACCTCGCCGGCCGGCTCGAACCCCTCGCCGCAGTCCGTGACCTCAACGACCACGCGGTCGGGGTACACCCACACGCTCAGAAGCACGCCCTCGGCGCACGTGTGGTCGATGGCGTTGCCAAGCGCCTCTCCCCCGGCAAGCGTGAGGTCGAATACCTCGTCGGCCGTGAGGTCCGTGCGCCCGAGAAGCTCCTCCATGCGGCGGCGCGCCTCGGAGAGCTTGGTTGGGTCCACGTGCATAGTCCCGTGCCACAGCGGGCGCACGGAGGGGTCGAGCGCCGGAATCGGCGGCTTGGGGCCACCGCCCGTCACGGGGATGAAGTCCACGAGGCGGCAAATCACGAGCGAGCGGTACACGTTGTCGCAAACGTTCACGAGCGACAGCAGCCCGCCCCTCTCGCGCAGCTGGCGCGACTCGGCAAAGATGAGGCTCATGCCCAGGCTGTCCACGTAGGACGCCTGCGCCATGTTGAGGATGACACGGCGGCAGCCGCCTGCCACACGCTCGTCGATGAGGGCGCGAAGGCGCCCCACGCACGAGACGTCCAGGTCGCCCTCGACGGGAATGACGAGTATGTCCTCCGAGTGATTCATACGGCCATTCTGCCCAGTCGGCGCCACTTCATGCGCTCGCATCCGCATGCAGCCCGCAAATGGGCGCTACTCGCCACCCAGCTCGTCGAAGCGAAGCGTCACCATGGCGGCGTCGTCGTCGAGGCTGCGCTCGGTGAACGCGTCGAGCCGTGCGAGAAGTCTGTCGAGCATGTGCTCGTAGTCGCCGGCGGCCTCCTCCATCACCGCGTCCCTCAGGCCCTGCTCGCCAAAGAAGGCGCCCGAGGGGTTTCTCGCCTCAGTTACGCCGTCCGTGTAGAGCAGCAGCCGGTCGCCCTCGCGCAGGCGCACGCGGCCGTCGTGGTACGACATTCCCCGGAACGCCCCCACGACGCCCGACTGCTCGTCGAGCGTGAACATCTCGTGCGGGTCGCGACGCAGAAAGATCGCAGGCGGGTGACCCGCCGAGCAGTACGTGAGCGTGGCGTGGGCCAGGTCGATGACGCCCACAAACAGCGTCGCGAACGTCTCGAGCCTAGAGAAGCCAAGCAGAAAGTCGTTGAGCAGCCGCACCATGCGCGCGGGCGGCTGACCCTCCCACGCATAGGCGCCCAGGGCCGTCCTCACGGCCGCAGACACGCTCGCCGCCTCGACGCCCTTGCCGCTCACGTCGCCGAGAATGACGCACGCGCGGCGGTTGGGCAGGCGGATGAGGTCGTAGAAGTCGCCGCCCACGAGGGCTGCCTCCGTGGCCGAGGAGTACAGGCCATGGGCCGTGATGCCCTCGACGTGCTGCAGCTCGTTCTTCATGCCGCTCTGGAGCGCCTGGGCTATGCGCGTGTCGTGCACGCGGCGCTCGCCCTCCTCGACCGCCTGGCGCACGTCCACGCAGACGCGTCGGAGAAAGTCGAGCCCCTCGACGTCCACCGGTTCCTCGCCCGCCGCGCGCAGCACGAGAAACGCGCGGCGACGGCCACCAATCTCGCCCAGGTCGACGATGGCGCCCGTGGAGGGCCGACCCGCACGCGTGAGCCACGTGTCGAGCGCCGAGCCCTTGCGTATGGGGGCCACCGCGACGCCGGCGTCCGCGTAGCCGCGTGTGAGCTCCTCGAGGGCGCAGGGAAGCTCCACGTTGCCCACGCTGGGCAGGCAGGCAACGCAGGACCCGTCCAGAGCGTCCGCGCTCACCGGAGCCAACTCGACGCCCAGCTCGGCGGAGAGCGTCTCCTTGACCTGCTCGAGGTCATGCTCGTCCACGTTCGGCCCGTCCTCGAGAAGGTCGTGCAGGCGCATCGCCACGCGGTCGAGGCGCTGGGCGCGCTCCGTGCGCATCGTGGAGATGGCCGCTGCGAACTCGATTGAGAGGTACTGGGACACCGAGTCGAGCAGGCGGGCGTCGTCACGGCGCGTGGGGCGCGCCTCGGCCCAGCCCACCTCGATGATGGCGATGACGTGCCCGCCAAACCAGACGGGCACGCAGATGAGGCTCGTGAACGGGGGCACCTGGCGGGCAGGCACGCCATGGCGCTCGCCGGACTCCTCGTCGAGCAGCTCGCGTGTGGCGAGGGCCCCGGCGCGCAGGCTCTGCTCGGAGGGCGGCAGCAGGCGCAGGCGAAGCGCGTGGCCCGCGCGCGTCACGATCGTCTCGAGGCCCTCCCCGTAGGCCATGTACTGCGGCAGGCGTCGCCCGTCGAGCGAGGCGGTGGAGGCGCCGAGGCGGTACCCGTTCGACTCGGCGACGAACAGGATCGCCCCGTAGGCGTCGAGCGTGTCGGTCATCTGCTCCAGGACGCCGCCGAACAGCGACTCCACGTCCTCGGCGTCGATGGTGTCGAGCACGATGCGCAGCGTCCCCGACAGGCGCCGGTTGGCCAGCGACAGCTCGTCGATGAGGCGGTCGTGCTCGCGTTCCGCGGCCAGCAGCGTGTCTGTGGGGCGCATCACGAGCAGGTAGGTCTCACCCGGCGCGCTCACGCGGTCACAGCGCGCGGCCACGGTCGCGGCGCCGCCCGTGGCGAGGCGGCACGAGAGCTCGGTGAGCGAGCCGTCCGTGGGCAGCAGCGGGACGTGGGTCTCGGCGTCTGCCGGGTGGTTGGGGTTGAAGAGGATGTCCCTCACGTTCGTGCCAGCGAGCTCGTCGAGGGAGAGCCCGGTGAGGGCCTCGGCCTGGGCATTGGCGGTGAGGATCCGCGCGTCTCCGTCGAGCGTGAGCACGGCGTCCGACGTGAGTGCCATGAGCGCGGCGAGCACGCCGGGAAGCGCCCCCCTGCCCGCGCGATCGACGCGGGCAAGCTGGGATGAGGCCTGCTGGCCCTGGGAGGTGGAATCCATGCTCGGCTCCTTCTCGCACGGCACCGCGGGCTCGCGGGTGCGCCCTGGCACGTCATGGTGCATAGCTAACAAAAAACGGACCCGAAGGTCCGTGTTTTTGCTGGTGTCGGAGGCGGGACTTGAACCCGCACGACCTTTTAGTCAGTCACTAGCACCTCAAGCTAGCGCGTCTGCCAATTCCGCCACTCCGACTTGTCAGTTGCGCTTTCGCGCGAGAAAGAATATACACCGCTGCCCTAGGACCGTGCAAGAACTTTTTTGAAATTATTTGGGCCAATGTGGGAGTTTGCGCGATATTAGGCCATCTAGCTGCGGTGTTAGGTTTGCGTTTGAACGCTGCAAGGTTGCGCGAGACACCCGCGCAAGGCAGAATCGGCCCATGGAGGCCTGCGTATCCCATGACGCCGCGCTCCGGTGGCTGCTCGGCAACCCCAATCCCCTTGCCACCGGCCAAGGGCACCCCTGTGCCGATGCGCTCCCCTCGCGCGCGCCAACGGACGAGGAGGCCGACGCACTCGCCCATGCCGCTGGCGCGCAGACCGTGGACGTCCTCGTGCGAGAAGGGCGCTTCGCTACGTTGTGGACAACTCCTTCTCGCCCATGGAGTCTGGCATCGCCATGTGCCTGTCGCTGCCGCTCAGCCTTGGCGGCCATGCGTTGGGAGACGTGGTCCTCAACCCCAAGCTCAAGGTTCGCGTGGGCACGGACGCCCACGGGCGACGCGTCTACGAGACGAGAAGGCCGGACCTTCTCGTGACGCGTGCCTTGCCCACAGGAGAGCGCAGGCAGGCGGCGGTCGACTTCGACTCGGTAGCCTTGCACTCAAGCCGGCGCGACCACGCCCGCGACGCCGCCCGCAGAAACGAGCTCCAGAGCTCGCTTGGGATGCCGCACTTCACTCTCACAGGGTCACAGGCAACCGACTACGTGGCGTTTTCTCGCTTCATCGACCTCGTGCGCATCTCGCTTGGGCAGCGACGCAAGGACTTCTCGCGCGGCGGGGGCGAGAGGGACCGAAAGCGGCTTGAGAACGTACGCCACCGGCAGTTCGAGCTGTGGTTGCGCTTCGTCTCGGGCGCGGCCCGAGCCATCGGCCGCTAGCTGCTGCACGTTTTTCTCGCGCATCGGAATCGACGACGCCCGTAGAGCTGCCGGTTGCACGTTATTGGGCCTTATCGGAGCCGAGAAACGCTTAGGGCTCCGATTAGGCGAGATTCCGTGCAGGTCTCGGCCCGGCAGTTCGGATTGGGCGAGATTCCGTGCAGCACACGGCCCAGCGGCGCAGACGAGGCCAAATTCCGTGCAGCACGCCCTCCCCCCGTACGCGCCCGAAAAAGCCCCGCCCGGCACGAAGCCAGACGGGGCAAACAAACTCACAATGCCAGCGCTACAGCTCGATCGAGGAACCCTTGATGGGGTGATCGGCCGCGAAGTGGCACGCGCAGAGGTGACCGGGCGCAACCTCGCGGAGCTCCGGACGCTCCTGCGAGCAGATCGCCTGGGCGATGGGGCAGCGCGTGTGGAAGCGGCAGCCACTCGGCGGGTTGATCGGTGAGGGCGGATCGCCCTTGAGGATGATGCGCTTGCGCGAGTGCTGCACGTCCGGGTCCGGGATGGGCACGGCCGAGAGCAGCGACTGGGTGTAGGGGTGGTGCGGCTCGGCGTAGAGGGTCTTCCAGTCGGAGACCTCCATCATGTTGCCAAGGTACATCACGGCCACGCGGTCGGAGATGTGCTGCACCACGGACAGGTCGTGCGCGATGAACAGGTACGCGGTTCCGTACTGCTTCTGGAGGTCCTTCAGCAGGTTGAGCACCTGGGCCTGAATGGACACGTCAAGCGCCGAGACCGGCTCGTCGCAGATGATCAGCTTGGGCTTGAGCGCGAAGGCGCGGGCGATGCCCACGCGCTGGCGCTGGCCGCCGGAGAACTCGTGCGGATAGCGGTTGATGTGCTCGGGGTTGAGGCCCACGATGTCGAGGAGCTCACGCACGTAGTTCATGCGCTGCTCCTTGTTGGGCATCTCGCCATGGATCACGAGCGGCTCGGAGACGATCTCGCCGATGGTCATGCGGGGGTTCAGGCTCGCGTAGGGGTCCTGGAAGATGAACTGCATGTCATGGCGAACGGCCTTGAGCTGCTTCTTGTTCATCCCGGACATGTCCTGGCCGTCAAAGACGACCTTGCCGGACGTGGGGTGGGTGAGGCGCATGATGCAGCGGCCCGTCGTGGACTTGCCGCAGCCAGACTCGCCCACGAGGCCAAACGTCTCGCCGGGATAGATGTCGAAGCTGATGTCGTCGACGGCCTTGACGCTCTTCTTCTCCTTGGAGAAGACGCTCGAGTCGACGGGGAACTCCTTGCACAGGTGCTCCACGTGAAGCAGGGGCTCGGTCATTTACGCCTCCCCTCCCTTCGTGGCATCGGACGCGGCGCGCGAGCGCGAGGTCTCGGGCGCGTTCTTGCGAACGAACTCGGGGTCCATGGAGTAGTGGCAGCGCGCGTAGTGCCCGGTCTCGGTCGTGTAGGTTTCGGGACGCTCGTTTCTGCACTTGTCCGTGGCATACGGGCAGCGCGGGGCGAACGAGCAGCCCTTCGGCAGGTTCACGAGTGAGGGCGGGTTGCCCTTGATGGGCGTGAGCGGCTTCTTCTCGTCGATGACCTGCTCGGGAATCGAGCGCACGAGGCCCCAGGTGTAGGGATGAATGGGGTTGTAGAAGATCTCGTCGGCGGTGCCGAACTCGACGGGGCGGCCGGCGTACATGACCATGATCTTGTCAGCCACGTCGGCCACGACGCCCAGGTCGTGCGTGATCATGACGATCGCGTTGCCGTTCTTCTCCTGCATCTCCTTCATGAGCTCGATGATCTGCGCCTGAATGGTCACGTCGAGGGCCGTGGTGGGCTCGTCGGCGATGAGGATGTCGGGGTCGCAGGCAAGGGCCATGGCGATCATGACGCGCTGACGCATGCCGCCGGAGAACTGGTGCGGGTAGTCCTTGACGCGCTGCTCGGGGTTGGGGATGCCCACCATGTCGAGCAGCTCGATGGCGCGCTGGGTGGCCTGCTCCTTGGTGTAGCCGCGGTGCAGACGCAGGCCCTCGCCGAGCTGGCGGCCGATGGTGTAGACCGGGTTCAGCGACGTCATGGGGTCCTGGAAGACCATGGCGATGTCGTTGCCGCGGATCTGCTGCATCTCGCGCTCGCTCATCTTGAGCAGCGACTTGCCGCGGTAGCGGACGTCGCCGCCCTCGATCTTGCCCGGGGGCATCTCGATGAGGCCCATGATCGTCATGGCCGTCACGGACTTGCCGGAGCCCGACTCGCCAACGACGCCGAGCGTCTCGCCGCGATCGAGCGTGTAGGTCACGCCGTCGACGGCCTTAACCACGCCGTCGCCCGTGTGGAAGTACATCTTGAGGTCGTCGACCTCGAGCAGGTGGCTGCCCTCGGGAACCGGCTGGTTCTTGAGGTCGAGCTCGGGCTCGGCAGCCTTCTTCTTACCGAATGCCATCTAGCATCACGCGTCCTTCATCTTGACGTCGAGCGCGTCGCGCAGGCCGTCACCAAGCAGGGTGAAGGCGAGCACCGTCGTGAGGATTGCAAGGCCGGGCATGATCATGAGCCACGGCTGCGTCTGCAGGAAGGTCTGGCCGTCCTGAATCATGATGCCCCAGGAGGGGGTGGGCGGCGTGACGCCCATGCCCAGGTAGGACAGCGCACTCTCGGTGAGGATGGCGCCACCGATGTTCATCGTGGCGTAGACCACGATGGAGGCAACGGAGTTGGGGAAGATGTGGCGGGCGATGATGCGCAGGTCAGAGGCGCCCATGGCGCGGGCCGCGTCCACGTAGTCGTTCTCCTTGACCGACAGGATCGCCGAGCGGAACACGCGGGCGATGGAGGGCCAGCCAAGCACGCCGATGGCGATGAACACGTTCTGGATGCCCTGGCCAATGACGGCGAGCATCGTGATGACGAACAGCGTGTAGGGAATCGCCAGGAACATGTCGGCCAGACGCATGATGATCGTGTCGAACCACCCGCCGTAGAACGCGGCGAGCGCTCCCATCACCAGGCCGATGGCCGTGGAGATGATCGTGGCGATGACGCCGACCGCAAGCGACACGCGCGCGCCGTAGATGACGCGGACGAGCTGGTCTCGTCCCGTGGCGTCGGTGCCGAACGGGTGCTCGAGCGAGGGCGGGAGCTTGGAGCTCTGCGCCACGGTCGTGGTGTCGATGTCGGTGGGCGAGCCCAGAAGCTGCGGGGCCCACAGGTCTGCCGTGAGGGCAACGACCACCACGAAGATGATCCAGATGGCGCCGATGACGGCGAGCTTGTTCTTCTTGAGGCGCTTCCAGGCGTCGCTCCAAAGCGTGCGCGTGGGAGCGGCGCTCTGCTCGGCCTCGGCCTTCTCGCGGGATGCCTTGAGGGCGTCGGAGAAGGCGCCGGACTGCTCCTGCTCGTTGGCAAGGGTCTCGGGCTTGTTGTTCTCAGTCATGTCTCTCCTCCCCTAGCCCTCGTCCTTGGGCGCACCGAAGCGGATGCGTGGGTCAAGGAAGGCGTAGCTGATGTCGACGAGCAGGTTGATCACCATGACGACGACGACGATCACCGTGACGCCGCCCAGGACGATGGGCCAGTCACGCTGGGTCACGGCGCGGTAGATCTCATAGCCGACGCCCGGCCAGTTGAAGACCGTCTCGGTGAGGATGGCACCGGCGAGCATGCCGCCGAAGTCGATGCCAATGTAGGTGACGACGGGGATGAGGGCGTTCTTGAGCGCGTGGTGCCAGATGATGGCGCTACGGGAAAGGCCCTTGGCCTTGGCCGTGCGGATGTAGTCTTGGTTGAGCACCTCGAGCAGCTGCGAGCGCATGATGCGCGCCGTGTAGGCCGTGGAGACGGCGGCCAGGGTGACGGCGGGCAGGATGTAGTGGACCCAGCTCTCGAACTCGGAGTTGGAGCCGCCCGCGCCCGAGATGGGCAGGTAGAACGCGCCGTCAGTGGCGTTCTTGAGGAAGACGCCAAAGAACAGCTGCAGCAGCATGCCGAGCCAGAAGGCGGGCATGGCCACGAGGATGGACGTGACGAGCGTCACGAGCACGTCCCAGAACGAGTAGCGCTTGATGGCCGATACCATGCCTGCGCCTATGCCGACGATCGCCTCGATGATGATGGCGACGATGGCCAGCTTCACCGTGTTGGGGTACTTGTCGGCGAGAATGTCCGCAACCTTCATGTTGCGCGTGTACGAGGTGCCGAGATCTCCGTGGAGCAGGTCGTTCATGTAAGTGAGGTACTGCTTCCACAGGGGCGTCGGGATGGTGTCGCCGTTCTCGTCATAGATCGGCTTGTTGTTCTCATCCGTCTCGATGAGCCCGTTGGAGATGCGAATCTGCAACTCGGTCTCAGGCGTTACCTGCTTGCCGCCGGTGATGATCTTCACCGGGTCGCCAGGCACGATGGCCTTCATGGCGAACAGAATCATCGTCACGCCGATAAAGACGGGGATGAACTGCAGGACGCGCTTGAGTATGTACTTTCCCATGCGTACAACTCCTGTCGTGGGTCCGGGTACGCGCCCCTCACGCGGGGCGGACCCCCTACTGGCAACGGGGCACCACGTGGGATGCCCCGTTGCCGTGTGCGGGCGACTGCCCGCGGGTGTCTAGCGAAACGCCAGCTCAGAGGCCAAAACTAGGCGCTGAGCTCAACGGCGCTCATGTCGCAGAGCTTCTGCGGGTCCATGTAGAGGGACTTAACGCGCTGCGAGCAGACCATCTGGTGCTTGTAGTAGAACAGCGGGATGACCGGCATGTCGGCAGCGATGAGCTTGTCGACCTCCTGGTACTTGGCGACGCGCTCGTCATCGGAGGCGGTGGAGCGGGCGTCGAGCAGGCCCTTGTCCACGGCGTCGTTGCTGTACTTGCCGTAGTTGTTGTCGCCTTCGGTCACGAACAGCGGGTACAGGAAGTTGTCCATGATCGGGTAGTCGGCGATCCAGCCAAGGCGGCCGGCCTGGAAGTCGGCGTTGGGGTAGGTGTTGGAGAGAATCGAGGCCCACTCGGCGGTCTGCGAGGAGGTGTCGATGCCCAGGGCGTTCCAGTCGGCCATGACCATCTCCATGACGGACTTGTGGTCGCCGTCGAGGTTGTAGGTCAGCGAGATGGAGATGTTGCGCTTGCCGTTGGCGTCGGCCGGGTACTTCTCGTCCAGGATCTTCTTGGCGGCGTCGACGTCATAGTGGGAGTCCTCCCACTCGTTCTCGACGTAGCCGTCGATTCCCGGCGGGACGATGCCACCGGCGGGCTCACGGGTGCCCTCGAAGACGGTGTCGCAGATGGCCTGGCGGTTGATGGCCAGGGACAGGGCGTGGCGCAGGTCCTTGTCCTGGAGCACCGGGTCGGTGACGTTGAGCATGATGTAGTAGGTGGAGAGCTCGGCGCCCGTCAGGACCTCCTTGCCCGTGGTGGCCGTGTAGCCGTCCTCGGACTCGCCGTACTGGGAGATGGCGTCCTTGAGCTGGGTGGTGGGCACCTGGGCGACGTCGAGGTTGCCGGCCTGGAACTCGGTGTAGGCCGTCTGGACGTCCTTCTGGATGTTGAAGTGGATGCCGTCGAGCTTGGCCTTGTCGCCGTAGGAGTAGTCGTCGAAGCGGACCAGGTTGATCTGCTGGCCGTCCTCCCACTTGCCGTCCATCTTGAACGGGCCGTTGCCCACGGGGGCGAAGAAGTAGGTGTCGAAGTCCTCGAGCGCGCAGTCAGGCACGGGCGAGAGGGCCGGGTGCATGCAGACGTAGGGGAAGTCGGCGTAGGCCTGGGTGAGCTTCACGACGAGGGTGTTGTCGTCGGGGCAGGTGACACCCTTGAGCTCGGTGGCGTCGCCAGCGGAGAGCTCGGAGTAGCCGTCGACCATGGCGAGGTGGTAGCCAATCGCGGAGGCGTGCTCGGTGGAGGTGGCGGGGTTGACGATGCGCTCCCAGCCCTGCTTGAAGGACTTGGAGGTGACGGTGGTGCCGTCGTGGAACTTGGCGCCCTTCACGAGGTGGAAGGTGAACTCGTCGGCGGCGTCGTTGACGTCCCAGGACTCGGCGGCGAGACCCTTGAGCTCGTTGGTCTTGAAGTCGTAGGTGGTGAGGGCATCGAAGAGCTGGTAGCCCACCATCATGCCCTGGTCCTCCTCGAGGTCATAGGGGTCGATGGCGGAGGGGTTGTTGATGTAGTAGCTCAGGGTGCCACCCTCGGCGGCGGAGCCGGAAGCGGCGGTGGTGGTGTCCCCACCCTTCTTGCCACAGGCGGCGAGCGCGGCCATGGCGCCGGCAGCCAGGCCACCCTTCACGAACGTGCGACGGTTCATCGTGGGCTGGGTCATAATGCCTCCCTTATCTAGCGATGCTCCGCCGGGTTACCCGTGTACCCGATCCTTCGGAGCATCTCAGCATGTGAGTGGGAACGCCTGCGCGTGGTGCGCGTATTCAGTGGGCACGAGTCCCACGCGCTAAACCAGGCTTGGCAAGAGTCCCCGCTTGCAAACTTGACATTGAATTATCCGTTATTGGCTTGGCAGCGGCAACCTTAACGAACGCTTTAGCGCGGTAAAGGAGAGAAATAGAAACAAGACAGAAACAAAGAACGCGCCCCGCATGGAGACGCGTCCGGACGAACACTCTATGGTTGGAGCCTAGCCGAGCGAGGCAACCGTGCCCAGCGGGTAGGTCAGCATGAAGATCACGATCGTGGCCATGAAGACGACAGCCGCGATGACGGTGAGGCGGTCGAGGTTCTTCTCCCACACGCCGCTGCCGGCGTTGGCGTTGTACATGGAGGATGCGATCATGTCGGAGACGCCGGTGCCCTTGCCGGAGTGCATGAGCACAAGGACGACGAGAGCAACGGCGGAGATGGCCCAAGCCACCAGCAGAATCGTATTCATGGGACCCACGAGTTGACTCCTTAAGAAGATGCAAACATACAGCAGAACAGGATAGCACAACGCCCGTCGCCTGCCATTGGGGACGGGTTCGTTTGGCAGGGGCCTGCCATGCGCCCAGAGCGCTCGGCTCGTTCATCCAGTCTTGCCTGCCATTGGGGACGGGTTCGTTTGGCAGGGGCCTGCCATGCGCCCAGAGCGCTCGGCTCGTTCATCCAGTCTCGACGAGGCGGTGGGCGTTCGCGATTCTCGAAATCGTGTATCTGCCCACGCCAGTCAGACGCTCGATCTGTCGAACGGACAGGCCAAGGTCATGCAGGCGTACGAGCATCTGGTTTCTCTCGATGGGATGAAGCGCCTTGATTTCACTTGGAGCCAGCCCCCGCTCCGAAAGCACGCGGCGAATCGCCCTCATGGCCTCGGTCTCGGGCAGCCTTCCAGGCTCGTAGGGGGTATAGGAATCTTCTCGACCACATGAACTGAATGAGGCAAATGAGGATTTGCCACCTATGAGCGCGAGAACAGGCTCGGTTTCAACGATTCGAGGCTCGTTAGCATACTCCCGGTAGCTGCTCCAACGGTATGCTTCACGCGTAAAGCCCAGTTCAAGAGGGTTGTCGTGTATATAACGAACGGCCTGGAGAAGGTACTCGTCCGTATCGATGGGCTTGCTCTTGAATCGTCCCTGGAACACGGGTCCAACATGACCAGACTTCGCGTTGTAATACAGAGCATAGCGCGTTGACACTGCGTGCATGAACGAAGCGAGCTGATTCTTGGGATCGCACACCAGTAGATGAGCGTGGTTGTCCATAAGGCACCACGCTATGAGTTCGATGCAAAAGACCGGCATGGCATCGGCCAAGTGGCCGAGAAACTCGTGCCTGTCCCTGTCCTCCTCAAACAAGATTTGCCTGCCCGCGCCACGAAGCATGACATGGTAATACCCTTGCTCCGATTGCTTCCTTGGTCCCCTTGGCATGCGCCCCTCCTCCCCTACGAACTTGTGAGTGGCGTATACCCAGCGAGGCGGGAATGCAGACCGTCATTGCGGTGAACATCCCAAACGATGGCTCAGGTGCAATAACAGCAGCTAGATTGTTAGATTTCCGTTGGATTCGCGTCAGGTTTCATGCCAAAGGAACCCGTCCCCAATGGCAGGTTCGTCCCCAAGTGTCACAAAAAGGGGCCGGCTCCCGGGTGTGGGAGTCGGCCCCTGGCGAAGCTTTGGCGCAAAGATGCGCGGAGGCGCTCGCTACTTGACGAGCACGCGGCCCGTCATCTCGGCGGGACGATCGACGCCCATCATCGCGAGGATGGTGGGGGCGATGTCGGACAGACGGCCGTCCTCGATGCCGGCAAGCTCGACGGGCTTGTCGTCAACGACAATGAGCGGCACGCGGTTGGTCGTGTGGGCGGTGAAGGGCTTCTCCTTGCCGTCCACGACGTCGTACATGTGGTCCGCGTTGCCGTGGTCGGCGGTGATGAGGGCAAAGCCGCCCTTGGCAAGAATCGCCGGGATGACCTTGGACAGGCCATCGTCGACGGCCTCGCACGCCTTGACCGCAGCCTCGACGACGCCGGTGTGGCCCACCATGTCGCAGTTGGCGTAGTTGACCACGTAGAAGTCGGCGGCATCGGAGTTGATGGCCTCGACGAGCTTCTCGGTGACCTCGGGCTCGCTCATCTCGGGCTTGAGGTCGTACGTGGCGACCTTGGGCGACGGGATGAGGACGCGGGTCTCGCCCTCCTTGGGCTCCTCGACGCCGCCGTTGAGGAAGAACGTGACGTGCGCGTACTTCTCGGTCTCGGCGGTGTGGAGCTGCTTGAGGCCGTTGTCGGCCAGGACGTCGGCCAGCACGTGGGCGGGCACGGTCTTGGGGAAGGCAACGTGGACGTCGAACGAGTCGTCGTACTCGGTCATGGTGACGAAGTCGGCAAGCTCGGGCGTCTTGGAGCGCTCGAAGCCGTCGAAGCCGTCCTGCGTCATGGCGCGCGTCATCTCGCGGGCGCGGTCGGGACGGAAGTTGAAGAAGATGACCGCGTCGCCGTCGTTGACGCCCGTGGGATCGAGCACGAAGGGCTTGACGAACTCGTCGCCGCGCGGGTCCTCGGCGTAGTAGTCGCGAAGGCCCTGCTCGGCAGACGTGGCAGTGACGCCCTTGCCGGAGACGATGGCGTCATAGGCGAGCTGCTCGCGGTCCCAGCGGTTGTCGCGGTCCATGCCGTAGTAGCGGCCGGCGACCGTCGCGATGGCGGTGTCGTTGCCGTACTTCTCGGAGACCTTCTCGCAGAAGGCCTGGAGGTCATGCATGAAGCCCGCGCCAGACTGCGTGGGGACGTCGCGGCCGTCGGTGAAGGCGTCGACGCGCACGCGGGACAGGCCGCGCTCGCCGGCCATCTCGAGCAGCGCCTCGGCGTGGCCCATCTCGGAGTGGACGCCTCCGTTGGAGATGAGACCCATGACGTGCAGCGTGGAGCCGTTGGCCTTGACCTTGTCCATGGCGGCCACGATGGCGTCGTTGCTCTTGAACGAGCCGTCCTTGATGGCGTTGTTCACCAGCGACAGCGACTGGAACACGATGCGGCCGGCGCCGATGTTGAGGTGACCCACCTCGGAGTTGCCCATCTGGCCGTCAGGCAGGCCCACGTCCTCGCCCGAGGCACCCAGCGTGGTGTGCGGGTACTTCGCGTTGAGCGAGTCGATGAACGGGCGCTTGGCCAAGGAGACCGCGTTCTCGGGACCGGCCGGGGCCAGGCCACAGCCGTCCATGATGACGAGGAGCGCGGGGGTACGAACAGAAGACATCGGCATTACTCCCCTGCCTTGACGACCATGGCGGAGAAGTCCTCGGCCTTGAGCGAGGCGCCGCCCACGAGGGCGCCGTCCACGTCGGGCTTGGCCACGAGCTCGGCAATGTTGCCGGGCTTGGCGGAGCCGCCGTACAGCACGCGGATGCCGTCGGCCAGCTCGGCGCCGAAGAGCTCCTTGAGCGTCTCACGAATGGCGCCGCAGACCTCCTGGGCGTCGTCGGCCGTGGCGGTCTTGCCGGTGCCGATGGCCCAGATGGGCTCGTAGGCAACGACGAGCTGCTTGGCGTCCTCGATCTTAAGACCGGCAAGGCCAGCCTTAACCTGGTCGGTCACGTGCTTGACGTAGGTGCCCGCCTCGCGGACCTCCTCGGGCTCGCCGCAGCAAAAGACCGGGACGATGCCGGCGGCCACGAGGGCCTTGGCCTTCTTGTTCTCGTCCTCGTCGGTCTCGTGGAAGTAGTCACGACGCTCGGAGTGGCCGATGATGCAGTAGGTGCAGCCGGCGCTCTTGAGCATGTCGCAGGAGGACTCGCCGGTGTAGGCGCCCTTGGCCTCCCAGTAGACGTTCTGCGCGCCCAGCGCGATGGGGGCGGCGGAGATGCGGTCGTGGACCGTGGTGATGTCGATGGTGGGCGGGCAGACGAGGACCTCGACGCCAGCGGGGACCTCGGGCAGGGCCTGGGCCAGCTCGTCGGCCAGCTTGGCCGCCGCGTGGACGTCGTTGTTCATCTTCCAGTTACCAGCGATGAGAAGGGTGCGATTAGGCATCGAGAAGCGCCTCCACTCCGGGAAGGGCCTTGCCCTCGACGAGCTCCATGGAAGCGCCACCACCGGTGGAGATCCAGCTCATCTTGTCGGCCAGGCCGAACTTGTTGACGGCCGCGACGGAGTCGCCGCCACCGATGATCGACGTGCAGTCAGAGTCCGCGACGGCGCGGCAGACGGCCTCGGTGCCGTGCGCGAAGTTGTCGAACTCGAAGACGCCCATGGGGCCGTTCCAGAAGACGGTCTTGGCGCCCTTGATGGCCTCGGCGTAGAGCTCCTCGGTCTTGGGGCCGATATCCATGCCCTCACGGTCGTCGGGGATGGCGTCGGAGGCAACGACCTCGGGCACGGCGTCCTCGCCGAAGTGGTCGGCAACGCGGTTGTCGACGGGCAGCAGGATCTTGACGCCCTTGTCCTCGGCCTTCTTGAGCATCTCGCCGGCGCGCTCGACCCAGTCCTCCTCCTTGAGGGACTGGCCAACGCTCATGCCCTTGGCGAGGAAGAAGGTGTAGGCCATGCCGCCGCCGATGATCAGCGTGTCGGCGGAGTCGATGAGGTGATCGAGCACGCCGATCTTGGACGAGACCTTAGAGCCGCCGACGATGGCAACGAACGGACGCTCGGGCTCAGCGAAGATGCTGGTGAGGGTGTCGACCTCCTTCTCGAGCAGGAAGCCGGCGTAGGCGGGCAGGTAGGCGGCCGGACCCACGACGGAGCCCTGGGCGCGGTGCGCGGTGCCGAAGGCGTCGAGCACGAAGATGTCGCCGTAGGAGGCGAGCTTCTTGGCGATCTCGGGGTCGTTCTTCTTCTCGCGCTTGTCGAAGCGGACGTTCTCGAGAACGAGGATGTCGCCCGGCTCGAGGGCGGCGACGGCCTCGGTGGCCTTCTCGCCATAGGTGTCCTCGACGAACTTCACGTCAAAGCCGGTGAGCTCGGCGAGCTTCTCGGCGGCGGGGCGCAAGGAGAGCTCGGGCTGGAAGCCGGTGCCGTCCGGACGGCCGAGGTGGCTCATCAGGATGATCTTGGCGTTGTGCTCCTTGAGGTACTCGATGGTGGGGATGGCGGCGCGGACGCGGGTGTCGTCCGTGACGACGCCGTCCTTCAGGGGCACGTTGAAGTCAACGCGCATGAGGACGCGCTTGCCGTCGACGTCGGCATCGCGCACGGTCTTCTTGGTAAAAGCCATGTTCGCTCCTTTGGAGTTGCGACGGAAACAAAAAGGGCGCGGCCGCGGCCCGAAAGCTGCAACCGCGCCCCAAAGCTACCTAGGGAAGCGTCACTTAGGCGACGAACTTCTCGAAGTACTTGATGGTGCGGACCATCTGGGAGGTGTAGGAGTTCTCGTTGTCGTACCAAGAGGTGACCTGCACGAGCGTCTGGCCGTTGCCGAGGTCAGAGCACATGGTCTGCGTGGCGTCGAAGATGGAGCCGTGGGTCTCGCCGACGATGTCGCGGGAGACGATCTGGTCCTCGTTGTAGGCGAAGGTCTCGGGGATGGTCTCGGCGTAGGCCTTCATGGCAGCGTTGACCTCGTCGACGGTGACCTTCTTGTCAACGACGGCGTAGAGGTTGGTAAGGGAGCCGGTGGGCGTCGGGACGCGCTGGGCGGCACCGATCAGCTTGCCATTGAGCTCGGGGAGAACGAGGCCGATGGCCTTGGCAGCGCCCGTGGAGTTCGGGACGATGTTCTCGGAGCAGGCGCGGGAGCGACGGAAGTTGCCCTTGCGCTGCGGGCCGTCGAGCGGCATCTGGTCGCCGGTGAAGGCGTGGATGGTGGTCATGATGCCGGAGACGATGGGGGCGAAGTCGTTCAGGCCCTTGGCCATCGGGGCGAGGCAGTTCGTGGTGCAGGAGGCAGCGGAGATGATGTTGTCATCAGCGGTGAGCTGCTCGTGGTTCACGTTGTAGACGATGGTGGGAAGGTCATTGCCGGCCGGAGCGGAGATGACGACCTTCTTGGCGCCAGCGTTGATGTGGGCCTGAGCCTTGGCCTTGGAGGTGTAGAAGCCGGTGCACTCGAGCACGACGTCGACGTCGAGGTCGCCCCACGGCAGGTTGTTGGCGTCGGCCTCCTTGTAGATCTTGATCTCCTTGCCATCGACGATGATGGAATCCTCGGTGGACTCGACCTTGTGGTCGCGGGCGTAGTTGCCCTGCGTGGAGTCGTACTTCAGAAGGTAGGCGAGCATCTCAGGGGAGGTGAGGTCGTTGATGGCAACGATCTCGGAGCCCTCGTGGCCGAACATCTGACGGAAAGCCAGACGACCAATGCGGCCAAAGCCGTTGATAGCAACCTTAACTGCCATGCTTTCTCCTTTCGAAGGCCCTTCGGGCGCCCCTTGCGCCGAGCGGACCTAAGTTGGAAACACCATCGGGTATCGTACCGCTTTTCGCGGTCGGATATACGTACGAGCGCGCATTGGTTTTGGGAAAAGCGCCATCTACCTGCTAGTTGCCCACTGAACCATGGTCAGGTTCGGCATGTGTGGAAGCGCACGGCCACACCGTTCGCTGCTCAGACGCCTGTGTCGGGGCGACGCGTAATGTGTGGAGGCTGTGTGCGCGGTCCACGGCCCAAAGGGGACGTAGCCCTTTGGGACGGCATGGAGCGGACGCGGCCCAAAGGGACACGTCCCTCTTGGGACACGTCCCTCTTGCGGCGGCGCTACTTCTTCTGCTTGATGAGCTGCTCGAGGCGAAGCACGCGGTGGTAGAGGGCAGACTTCGACATGGGCGGGCGCATCGAGGCGCCCAGGTCACGAAGCGACAGGTCGGGGTGGGCCCGGCGGGCCTCGCAGAAGGCGGCGAGCGCCGGCGGCAGGCTCTCGAGGCCCACCTCTCGCTCCACGGCGTCGATGAGGGCGAGCTGGTCTGCCGCGGCGCCCGTGGAGCGCGCCTGGTTGGCGAGCTCGGCGTTCACGCGGCGGTTGACGTCGTTCTTGACCGACTTCATGACGCGGACGTTCTCGACGGCATGCGCCGTCCTCCTCGCGCCGATGACGGTGAGGAAGCGCGCGATGTCGTCGAAGCTCTTGAGGTAGATGGCGTAGGAGCCACGGCGGCGGTTCACGCGGGCCGTGATGTTCTCGTCGTCGAGAAGCTCGACGAGGTCGTCGGCGAACTCGTCACCGGTGACGGCGATCTCCAGGTGGAAGTCGCCGCGGGGATCGGCGATGAAGCCGCCGGCCATGAAGGCCCCGCGCAGGTAGGCGGCGCGGCAGCACGGGCGCGCCACGACGCGCGCCGCGATGCCCGTGGAGTACCCCCGGCCCAGCACGAGCACGCCCATCTTGATGAGCGCCTGCTCGAGGCCCTTTTGCTCGGGAATCTCGATGAGGTAGTTGCGCGTCTTGTGAAGGTTGGAGCGGCGCACCGTGAGCGAGGTGTCCAGGTCGAACACCTTGTGGGCAAGGCGGATGACCGTGCGGGCCACGGCTCCCGTCTCGGTGGAGACGCGGATGGAGTAGGCCCCCGATCCGTGGAACGACAGGGCGCCGCACACGCGCACGAGTGCGGCGAGCTCGGCGACGTCGCATGCGTCGCAGCGGCCCTCGACGCGCGAGAGCTCGTCCTTTACCTCTGCGGTGAACGACATGCTAGCTCGTCCTCACGTTGGCGAGCGCAAGGTCTCGGTGCGAGAGGCTCACGTGGTAGCCGCTCTTCTCGAGATAGGCCGCCGTGGCGTTGGCGATGGCGACGCTTCTGTGCTGGCCGCCCGTGCAGCCCACGGCGATGGACAGGTGGCTCTTGCCCTCGGCCACGTATCCCGGCATGGCAACGTCAAGCAGGCTCCACCAGGCGTCGAGGAACTTCTCGGTGGTGGGGTTTTGCAGCACGAAGTCGCTCACGAGCTTGTCGTTGCCGGTGAGCGTGCGCATCTTGGGGTCGTAGAAGGGGTTGGGCAGGAAGCGGACGTCAATCATGAGGTCGGCCTCGACGGGCATGCCGTGCTTGAAGCCGAACGAGAAGATGGAGACCTCCATGAGCTGCTGGTCCGTGAGCTCGGAGAACGCGCGGCGCAGGCGGCGGCGCAGCTCGCGCACCTTGAGGTGGCTCGTGTCGATGACGAGGTCAGACGCGTCTCGCACGGCGGCAAGCTGGGCGCGCTCGCGGGCGATGGTCGAGGCGAGCGACTCGCCGGGCTGGGCCAGCGGGTGACGGCGGCGGTTCTCGTCGTAGCGGCGCATGAGAATCTCGTCGGAGGTGTCGAGGAAGAGCACCTTGCAGGACAGCTCGTGCTCGCGCAGGGCCTTGAGGGAGTCGGCGATCTCGTCGAACAGGCCCTGGGAGCGCAGGTCACAAGTGACGGCAAGGTGGCGGCCCACGCCGGTGTTGATGCCCACGAGCTGGGCGAGCTGCAGGATGAGACGGGGCGGCAGGTTGTCGATGCAGAAGTAGCCCATGTCCTCGAACACGTGGAGGGCTTGGGTGCGGCCCGATCCCGACATGCCGGTTATGACCACGACGTCGGGCACGCGGGCGGCCTGCTCGGCCGTGCGCATGCGCGAACCCGCGAGGTCTGCCACGCGCTCGGCGCTCTCGCTCACCTCGGCGGCATGGGCCACGCGCGCGCGGGTCTCGGCCGTGCGGGCCTCGGCAGTGCTGATGTCCTCGTCCATGTGTGCGCTCCCCCTCCGCCGTGGCTTTCTGCATTCGAGTATACAGGGGTCAGGCGAGCCAAAGGGAACGGGTTCCTCTGGCAACGCGGGACGGGCATGCCAGAGGAACCCGTCCCCTTTGGCATGTTGCCGTTGGCGACGTAGGTCACGATGTACTTGGTGCGCTCGACGGGCAGGACCTCGCCGTCGGCACCGTTCTCCTTGGCGAAGTTCTCGGCAGCCTCGACGGAGTCGAAGTAGACCTTCTTGCCATTGACCTCGACGGCGGCCACGGAGCCATCCACGACGCCATCAGCAGAGCCAACGACGAACATGTCCAGAGAGCTGGTGGTGGCGGAGTCGGCGTCGACGTACTTGGTGACGTTGACGTCGGTGTAGGCGCCGCCGGAGACGGAGACGTCGATGCCATTGGTCTCAATGCCATCGAGCTTGCCCTGGAACGTACCGCCAGAAATCGTGACGGTGCCACCAGTGACGCTGCCCTTGCCCGAGGTGAAAAGGTCACCGGCGCCATCGTTCGCAGCGATGAAGTTGCCGTCGTTGATGACGAGCTCGCCCTTGTCCATCGTGTCGTCGCCGTAGCCGTTCGAGAAGATGCGGGCGCCGTCCTGGGTGATGGAGAAGGTGCCGCCGTTGACCTCGGCCACGTTCCAGTTCATCAGCGTGGAGCCGGTGTTGTTGCTGAACTCGCCGTCGTTGATGGTGAGCTCGCCCCAGTCATCGTTCTTGATGGTGTTGATGCCACCGCTGAAGCTGCCGCCATTGATGGTGAGCTTACTGGGGGCCTTGGTGGTGTTCTGGTTGCCGTTGTACCAGCCGTTCTCAACGAGGCTCGAGAAGTGGCCGTCCTGCTTCACGACCGCGCCGGAATCGATGGTCATGGTGCCCTGGTTCACAACGTTGTAGTAGCTGTTGCCGTTGGGCTCGTCGGGGGGACGTGCCGGCCTCCTTGCTGCGCGTATAGTTCGCAGCGCCGAGGGTCGCCGTAGCGCCAGCCTGGTTATAGACGGCCGCGTGGGCGTGGCTCACGTTGTCGACCGTGCCGGCACCGGTGATGGTCAGGGCACCGTTGTTGGTGATGGTGTGCTGGCCATCAACGTTGGTCAGCGTGAAGCCGTTGAGGTCCAGCATGACCGTAACGCCCTCGGGGACGGTAACGCTCGCGGTGATGTCGTTCTCGAGAGTGGCAGTGCCACCGGCGTTGATCTCGTTCTGCAACGACGCGGCGTCCGTAGCGGCGTACGCCGAGACCGGCGCGGCGCCCAGGGCGCCGACGAGCGCGGCGGCCGCCACGGCGGCGATGCCTGCCCAAGCCCTTCTCATCTTCATAGGCCCTCCTCTTCCCCATGCCATAGGCATGCTGAATAAACCTTCAGGTAGATGCATTGTTTATCCGAGGCCAAATTAAGGTAAGGGGGTTGCAGAATATGGGCATGTCGTATCCGCGGGCGGTTGCCCTCCACGGGAAGCACAAGGGCGGCCGGTCACCCAAGGGACGGCCGGCCGCCCAAGCGAGCGCCTATGCGTGCTCCCCTACTTCTCGAGCCCAGACTCGCTCGCAGGAAGCGGCTTCTTCCACAGGGACAGGATCAGGCAGCCCACGACCGAGCCCACGAGGCAGGCCACGATCCACATCGCCGGGTTGCCGATGACGGCCGTGACCCAGGCGCCGCCGTGGGGCGCGGGGCTCGTGCAGCCGAACGCCGCGGAAAGGCCGCCGGCGATGGCCGAGCCGATGATGCAGCTGGGCAGCACGTGGCCGGGGTCGGCGGCGGCAAACGCAATGGCGCCCTCGGAGATGAACGATAGGCCCATGATGTAGTTCACGAGGCCCGCGTTGCGGTCGGCCTTGCTCCAGCGGTTCTTGAACAGCGTGGTGGACAGGGCGATGACCAGCGGCGGGACCATGCCGCCCACCATGTCTAGCGGGCCATGAGTTCCTCGACCTCGGGGCGGGTGGCCAGGTGGTCGGAGAAGGCGCTGGCAGAGCCGGCCGCGAGCGCCATGCGGAAGGCCGCCTCGTAGGAGCTCGTCTCGGCAAGGCCGGCGAGGAAGCCCGCCACCGAGGAGTCACCGGCGCCCACGGAGTTCACGACCTCGCCCTTGGCGGCGGGGCTGTCGAAGACCTCGCCGCTCTCGGCCACGAGCACGCCACCCTCGCCCGCCATCGAGACGAGCACGTTGCGCGCGCCCGCCTGCTGCATGCGCTTGGCGTAGGGGATGACGTCGGCGCGGGTCTCGAGCTTGACGCCGTAGATGTCGCCCAGCTCGATGTTGTTGGGCTTCACGAGAAAGGGGCGGTAGGGCAGCACGCGCGTGAGCAGCTCGCGCTCGGCGTCCACCACGATGCGGACGCCGCGGCCGTCGAGGCGCTCCATGATGCGCTCGTACATGTCGCCGGGAAGCGTCGAGGGCACCGAGCCCGAGATGACGAGCGTGTCGTCCTGGGACAGGACGTCGAGCCTGGCGTAGAGCTGCTCGATGTCGGCCTCGGTGATGAGGGGACCCTGGCCGTTGAGCTCGGTCTCCTCGTTGCTCTTGATCTTGGCATTGATGCGGCTCATGCCCTCCGCGACCTCGATGAAGTCCGCGTTCACGCCCGCCTCGCGCACGCGGCGCGCGATCTCTGCGCCCGTGAAGCCGGCGAGAAAGCCCAGCGCTCGGCTCTCGTGGCCGAGGTTGCCCAGCACGATGGAGACGTTGATGCCCTTGCCGCCAGGCAGCACCTGCTCGTAGGTGGTGCGATTGATGACGCCCAGGCGCATGTCGTCCACGCGGACGATGTAGTCGAGCGAGGGGTTGAACGTGACGGTGCAGATCATGCGGTTACCTCCACGACGTTGGAAAGCGTGCTGTAGCTGGCGTCGACGCTGCCGCAGGTGATGAGCGTGGCAGCGTCGAAGGACGAGAACGTCACGGGCGTCACGACGCCGAGCTTGCTGGCGTCTGCCAGGACGTAGCGGCAGGCGCTGTGCTGCGCCGCGAGCATCTTGACCATGGCCTCGCTCGTGTCTGGCGTGGTGAAGCCCTGCTCGCGGGTGGCGCCGTTCGTGCCCAGGAATCCCTTGGAGAAGTTGTAGCGGGACAGCGCGTCGATGGCGCCGGGGCCCACGATCGCCTCGGTGCCGGCCTTGAGGTCGCCGCCGACGACGATGGCGTGGACGCCGCGCGCGGCCAGCGCCAGGGCGTTCGAGACCGAGTTCGTGACGAAGGTGGCGTGGAGGGCCGGCTCGGGGAGCAGCTCGACCATGATCTGCGTGGTGGAGCCGGCATCGAGGTAGACGAAGTCATCGGGCTCGATGAGGCCGGCGGCGTAGGCGGCGATGGCGCGCTTCTCGGCGGCGTTGAGGCTGCGCTTCTCGGCCATCGTGGGCTCGCTTGCCACGAACGGCGAGGGCTTGAGCGCCGCATCGACGCTCGACGCGCCACCGTGGACCTTCACGAGCAGGCCGGCCGCCTCAAGGCGGTCGAGGTCGCGGCGGATCGTGGACTCCGACGTGTCGAAGCGCTCCGCGAGCTCGGAGACGGACACGGTGTCGTTGCGCCCCACGAGCTCGAGCATGATCTGGCGGCGTTGTTCTGCGAGCATGGCTGCCCCGTAGCGACGGTATCCTTGCGTTATATTGCGTACTATTGCACGTTTTTGCACAGGTGCGCGCAAAAACGTGCAAGGGTGCGCATGTTCACGCATGAACGGTCGATTTGGCGGGGCGAGCGGTCGTGGGGCGCATGCGCTGCACGCAATCTAGCGAAACTTTTACGCAAAAAGACGTCCGAAACTCGAGAAGTGTACGACCTCTGGCGGGCAAGATTCACTCGTCGCCTATGGCGATTTGCGAATGTGCAGCTAGGCGGAGCGAGTTGCCTCGCACAAGTCCGTTAAATTCGCGTCAGCTCGTACACTTCTTGAGTTTCGAACGAAAAACGGAGACTCTTGCCCGGTAGATGGCTCGCTACTCGGCCACGTCCTCGCCCAGGGCACGGTCGCGACCCTCGTCGAGTTCCTCATCCCAGGCGCGCAGGGTCTCGTAGACCTCGTGCGCAACCTCGGCGGGGACGCCGGGGACGGCGGCGATCTGGGCCTCGGTGGCTTCGCGCAGCCGCTTCATGCTGCCAAACGCACGGCGCAGGGCGCGCTTGCGCTTCTCCCCCACCCCGGGAATCTCGTCCAGGATCGAGACGGTCATGGCCTTGCCGCGCAGCTCACGGTGGAACGTGATGGCGAAGCGGTGCGCCTCGTCTCGGACGCGCTTCACGAGGTAGAGCGAGGCAGAGCCACTCGGCAGCACCACGGGCATGTCGTCCCAGGGCACGAACAGCTCCTCGTCGGACTTGGCAAGACCCGCCATGGGAATGTCGAGCCCCAGCTCGCCAAGCTGCTCCATGGCAGCCGTGAGCTGCGGCTTTCCGCCGTCGAGGATGAGCAGGTCGGGACGTGCGCCAAAGCGCTCGTCGGCCATGCGCTCGGGCGCGTAGCGGCGCGCGAGCACCTCGCTCATGGACACGAAGTCGTTTGCCTCGTCAAGCTCGGTCTTTATCTTGAAGCGGCGGTACTGGCCCTTGTCGGGCTTGCCGCCGGTGAACACGACCATGGACGCCACGGTGTGCTTGCCGTGGATCGTCGAGATGTCGAAGCACTCGATGCGCATGGGCGGCTCGTCGAGGGCCAGGGCGCTCTCGAGCTGCAGCAGCGCCTCGTTGGTGCGCTTGTCCTCGTAGCCCGTGCGCAGCTCGTATCGCGCGAGGTAGTGGCGGGCGTTGTTGACGCTCATCTCGGCAAGGTGGGCCTTCTGGCCGCGCTGGGGCACATGCACGCTCACGTTGCGGCCACGGCGGGCGGAGAGCCAGCCGGCGATGGTCTCGGCATCAGCGAGCTCGAGGGGCACGTCAACCTCGAGCGGCAGGTCGCTCGTGTCGTCGTAGTAGCGCTTCACGAAGCCGCTCACGAGCTCCTCCTCGCCCACGTCGAGGCCCTTGTCGAGCACGAACTCGCAGGTACGGCTCACGCGGCCCTCGCGCACGACGAACACGCAGGCGCCGGCGATGGTCTCCTCGCGCCAGAAGCCGAACACGTCGACGTCCTGCGAGCCGGAGAGCACGACGCGCTGCTTGTCGTCGAGCCCGTCGATGACCTGCAGGCGGCGCTTGATGCGGCCAGCGCGCTCGAAGTCCAGCTCGGCGGCGGCCTCGGCCATCTCGGCCTTGAGCTCGGAGACGAACTGGCCGCGATGCCCCGCCAGGAAGTGCTCCACGGCGCGGACGTTGTCGGCGTACTCCTCGGGGCTGATGCAGCCGGCGCACACGCCGGGGCCGCGACCCACGTGGTAGTCGAAGCACGGGCGGCCGTTCTCGGCCTGGGCGAGCGCCACGACGTCTGCCTGCTCGGGATGGGCCTCTATCTGGCGGCGGACGCGCTTCCACTCGGCGCAGGTGGCCAGGCACATGGGCATGACCTTGCGCACCACGTCGATCGTGGCGCGAGCGGCGCGGGCGTCGGTGTAGGGGCCAAAGTAGCGCGTGCCGGCCTTGTGGCGCTCGCGCGTGTACTTGATGGCGGGGTAGACGTCGTCTTTGGTGATGGCGATGTAGGGGTAGCTCTTGTCGTCCTTGAGGTCGACGTTGAACGGCGGCTTGTACTGGTGGATGAGATTGATCTCGAGCACGAGCGCCTCGTGCTCCGAGCCCACGACCACGTAGTCGAAGCCGGCCGTGGCGGCCATGAGACGCGGCACCATGGGGCGCTCGTCCGTGAGCTGCACGTACTGGCGAAGCCGCGCCCGCAGGTTCTTGGCCTTGCCCACATACAGGACGTTTCCGGCGGCGTCCTTCCACAGGTAGCAGCCCGGGTCCGTGGGGGCGGCGGCCACCTGCTCGGCGATGGTGGGGGCATGCGCCGCGCGGTTGCGGGCCTCGGCGGCGGCGCGTGTGTCGAGGTGCGCCAGGGCGCTTGTGAGCTTCTCGGCATCTCCCCTCTCCCGCTCAGCCATGTGCCATGCCCCTCTCGAATCCGTGTTGGTTCCACGATTCTAGCGCGCGGGTGCGAGCCGGACGACACGGGGCCGTAGAATGCTGTGTGGCACAAAATTCGATGCGGCGCGCAGCCGTCCAGGCCAGCCGCCCACGCAAACGCAGGAGCCCCCGTGATCGAAGCCAAGGAAATCACCATCAGCGAGCTCGAGGCCAAGGCCGCGGAGCTTGGAATGAACCTGCCCATCGAGCAGACGGCCACCTGGGCGAGCTACCAGGCGACCATCGACGGCCGCACGCCCTGGGGCTGCGTGGCGCTCGAGCAGGACGGCAAGACGCTCGCGCTCGCGAGCTTATTTGACTACGAGACGCACGGCTACCACTACCTGCGCTCCAACCACGCCCCCGTATGGGCCGAGAAGCCCACAGCCGACGTCGAGGCTGCCGGCATCGACGCGCTCGCCGCCTACGTCCGCAGCCGCGACAAGCGCCAGAAGTTCATGCGTGTCTCCATCAACGCAGAGCTTTCGAGCACCACGCCCGTGCTCTCGGGCATCCCGTACGACCACACCGTCGTCATCGACGTCACGGGCGGCGACGACGAGATCCTCTCCCGCATGAAGCCGCGCGGGCGCCGAGACGTGCGCAAGGCGCTGCGCGAGAGCCCCGTCACCTGCGCGGACGAGACGGAGCTCGCCGCGAAGAGCTTCGAGGAGTACTACAAGGTCATGCAGGAGACGGGCAACCGCGACGGCTTCAACCCCGCACCGTGCTCGGACTACGAGGACATGATTCGCCTGCTCGGCCCCGACCACTGCCGCGTGTACGCCGGGCGTCTCGACGGCCGCGTTGTGACGTGGTCCATCGTGACAATCAACGGCACGCGCGCCGTACGCTACTACGGCGCGAGCCTGAACGAGACGATGCGCCAGCACGTCACGGACAAGCTCGTCTACTTCGAGTGCTGCGACCTCGGGGCGAACAGGGGCTGCTTCGACTACGACATGATGGCCATCGGCAGCGAGTTCTCGCCCAAACTCATGGGCCTCAACGAGTTCAAGACGAAGTTCACCAAGCAGGTCACCGAGGTGGCCCCCGACCGCGACGTGCCGCTGCACGGCTTGTTCTACAAGGCGCTCACCCGCGCAAAGGGACTACGCGACCGTGGAGCCAACGACAAGGGCGAGAGGGCCAAGGCCGCGCCGCGCGAGGACCTCGTACCCATCGTGCTTGGCGGCGACATCGGCGCCTACGCGCTTGCGCGCGAGTTCAACGAGGCATACCACGTCAAGACGCAGCTGCTCGCCTCGGCGCCCATCGCCGCCGTGGCGCACTCGCAGATCATCGACGTCCACCACGTCGAGCGCCTCGTTGCCAGCGAGGTGTCGCGCGTCGTCGCACAGATCGCCGCCGAGAACCCTGAGGCCACGTGCGTCGTCGTCGCAAACACCGACGCGCTCATCGCGGTCCTCTCCGAGTGCCAGGAGACGTTCCCCGCCAACTGCAGGTGCATGATTCCGCCCGCCGACGTCATCGACCGCGTCTCGGACAAGGTGACGTTTGCCGAGCTCTGCCGCGAGCATGGGCTCGACACGCCCGTGACGGAGGTCGTCCACCTCGCGGGCGCGGACCCGATCGCGCCCACGATGATTGCGTTTCCGCTCGTTGCCAAGCCCGCGAAGTCGTCCGCATACGCCGCCTACCTCAACCAGGGCTTCAAGAAGGTGTACTACCTTCACGAGCAGGCCGAGCTCGACGAGCTGTGGGGAAACCTGCGCGCCGCTGGGTTCGGGGGCGACTTCCTCGTCCAGGAGCTCATCGAGGGCGACGACACCTACATGGACAGCCTCACGATCTACATGGGCTCCAACGGAAAGCCGCAGCTCTTTGGTTCGGCGCAGGTGTTGCTCGAGGACCACGCCCCCACGATGCTGGGCAACCCCGTCGTCATGATCACGAGGCCCATGCCCGAGCTGTGGGAGAAGGCCGCAAGCATGCTGGAGTCCGTGGGCTACCGGGGCTTTGCCAACTTTGACATCAAGCGCGACAAGAACAGCGATCGCACCCTATTCATCGAGGTGAACCCCCGCATCGGACGCAACTCCTACTACGTGTGCGCCGCAGGCGTGAACCCCATGCGCGCGCTCGTCACCGACATCGTTGACGGAAAGGGCAAGCGCTGCTTCAAGGCGGACGAGAAGGTCCTCTACTCACTCGTGCCCCTCTCGCTCGCACAACGCTACGTGCGCGACCCCGAGCTTCTCGCCGAGGTGCGCGAGCTCATTGCCGAGAAGCGCGTCGTTGACCCACAGCGCTACGACGAGGACATGCCGGCGCGACGCCGCCTGGACGTGGAGCTCACGGAGCGCAACCAGGTCCGCAAGTTTGCGCAGTACTATCCCAAGGCAACCGACACGTCGTTCTAACAGGTCGGGGCGACCAGCCAAGCTGGCCGCCCCACTTTTTTTGTCCGTATCAGGCTGAATCAAGGATGATCTCCGCATGCCCACCGCAATCGTCGACTGCCACACGCACACGTCGTTCTCGGACGGCACGTCAACGTTCGAGGAAAACGTGCGGGCCGCGGCCGCCGCGGGCGTGCGCGTACTCGCGTGCACGGACCACCTCACGCTGCCGGCGAGCATCGAGGCCGAGGCGGACGCGCAGGTGCCGCATGCGCGCCTCGCCGAGCACCGCGCGGCGTATCTGCGGGCGCGCGAGCTTGCCGCCGAGGTGGCGCCGGAGCTCGAGCTTGTCTACGGCTTTGAGTGCGACTGGTACCCGGGGTGCGAGGACAACGTGCGCGCGTGGAGCGCGGGCGCGGCGTTCACGCTCGGCAGCGTCCACTGGATCGGGGATGCGGGAGACGTTGCCGCGGGTGCCACGGGACAGGCGGGGACCGAACACGTGACGAGGGCGGGCCTGCCCGGCAGCGGCGCCGGCTGGATCGACTTCTCGGACGACATGCACGTGTGGGAGGAGCTGGGCGCAGACGAGCTTTGGCGTCGCTACGTGGACGCCTGGTGCGCGGCGTGCGAGAGCCCGCTTGCCTTCTCGTCCATGGCGCACCCCGACCTGCCGGCGCGCTTCGCCAACGACGGGTGGGCGCCTGCCATCGACCTGGCACCGTTGTGGGACCGCATGGCCGAGTGCGCCCGCGAGACGGGCCGCCATGTCGAGGTGTCCACGGCGGGCCTTCGCAAGTCCACGGGCGCGTTCTATCCCAGCGCGGGACTGCTGAGGCGCTTTGCCCGGGCTGGCGTGGCAATCACCGTGGGCAGCGACGCGCATCGCGCGGCCGACGTGGCCCACGCCATCCGAGACGCCTACCGCTACGCGGCAGCCGCCGGTTACGCGAGCGTCGACGCCCCGCGCTCCGACGGCGACTGGCAGACGCTCCCGCTCGCGTGACAAAGGGGACGGGTTCCTTTGTCACGTGCCAGAGGAACCCGTCCCCAATGGCATGCGGGTGTCACTTCATGCGAGCGTTGAGCTCGCCGGCGAGCTCGTCGAGGCCCACGCCGTAGCGCTCGAGCGTCACGAGCAGGTGGTAGAGGAGGTCTCCCGCCTCGTAGCGGATGTGGTCGTGGTCATTGTCCTTAGCAGCCATGATGACCTCGCTGCTCTCCTCGGCGAGCTTCTTGAGCAGCTCGTCCTCCACGTCGGTGAGCAGGCGGGCCGTGTAGCTCTCCTCGGGCGAGGCGTCGCGACGGCCGTGAATCGTGGCGGCCAGGCTCTCGAGCGTCTCGCCGATGTTTCCGGGCTTCACGTTGGCGGTGCGCACTCCCATGTCTAGTCCTCCTCGGCGCCTTGCGGCGCATCGTAGATGCGGTTGAAGAAGCAGCTGCGGGCGCCCGTGTGGCACGCCGGGCCCGGCGAGTCCACGCGCACGAGCAGCGTGTCGGCATCGCAGTCGGCGTCAATCGAGATGACGCGCTGCATGTTTCCGCTGGTGGCGCCCTTGTTCCAGAGCTCTTGCCTGCTGCGGCTCCAGAACCACGTCGTGCCGGTCTCGCACGTGAGGCGATAGGACTCGGCGCTCATCCACGCCACCATGAGCACCTCGCCGGTGTCGTACTGCTGCACGACGGCGGGGATGAGCCCGCGGTCGTCGAACTTGAGGTCCATGCATGCCTCCCTGGGCCGAACTTAAAAGTCGAGGCGCACCGGAATGCCCTGGCTCGCCATGTACTCCTTGACCTGGCGGATCGTAAACGTGCCAAAGTGGAACACGCTCGCGGCAAGCACGGCGTCGGCCTCGCCCTCGATGATGCCTTGCGCAAAGTGCTCGAGCGTGCCCACGCCGCCGCTCGCGATGACGGGGATGGGCACGGCGCGCGCCACGGCACGCGTGAGCGCCAGGTCGAAGCCCTCCTTCGTGCCGTCGCGGTCCATGCTCGTGAGCAGGATCTCGCCCGCGCCCATGCGCGCGGCCTTCTCGGCCCAGGCGACGGCGTCGAGACCGGTGGCGTTGCGGCCGCCGGCCGTGAAGACCTCCCAGCGGTCGGCACCGGGAGCCCCCGGCTCGCCCACGCGCTTTGCGTCGATGGCCACGACGACGGCCTGGCTGCCAAACGCCCGGGCCGCGGCGCTGATGAGCTCGGGGTTCCTCACGGCCGCGGAGTTGAGCGAGACCTTGTCGGCACCCGCCGCCACCATGCGGCGCATACCCGCCAGGTCGCGGAAGCCCCCGCCCACGGTGTAGGGAATCGCGAGCTCGCCGGCCGCGCGGGCGGCCATGTCGACCGTCGTGGCGCGGTCGTCGCTCGTGGCCGTGATGTCGAGGAAGACCACCTCGTCGGCGCCCTCGGCGTCATAGGCGGCCGCGAGCTCCACCGGGTCGCCGGCATCGCGCAGGTCAACGAAGTTGACGCCCTTGACGACGCGGCCGTCCTTGACGTCCAGGCATGGGATGACGCGCTTCGTGAGCATCAGGCCTCCCCCCTCGCGACCGCAAGGGCGTCGGCGAGCGAGAAGCTCCCCTCGTAGAGGGCACGGCCCGTGATGGCCCCTTCGATGACGTCGTCGCCGGCCTGGGCAAGCGCCCGGATGTCGTCGAGGCTCGTGATGCCGCCGCTTGCCACCACGGGAAAGCCGGCGACCTGGGCCACGTGGCGATAGGCGTCCGTGTCGATGCCCGTCTGCATGCCGTCACGCGCGATGTCGGTGTAGACGAGGTGGCGAAAGCCCAGCCCGCGCAGGTGGCCCACGACGTCATCCAGGCTGCGGGAGACGTCGTCTCGCCAGCCGTTCACCTTGACCTGGCCGTTCTCAGCGGCAACGTCTGCCACGAGGCAGGAGCCGAACCCCTTGGCGACGACCTCGGCAAACGCAGGCTCGCGCACGAGCACGGTGCCCAGGGCGATGCGCTTGGCCCCCATGGCGCGCAGCTCGTCGATGCGTGCGAGCGAGCGGACGCCGCCGCCCACGTCAACGGAGAGCCCCTCCACCTCGCAGATGGCGCGAATGGCCTCGTCATTGGCGGCGCGGGCCGCCTCGTCCTCCTCGAAGGCGCTCGAGAGGTCCACGACGTGCACCCACGTAGCGCTCTGCTCGGCGAAGTAGCGCGCCACCGCGGCGGGATTGTCCGAGTAGACCTTGCAGCGGCTGCGGTCGCCACGCTCGAGGCGGACGACCTTGCCGGCGATGAGGTCGATGGCAGGGAACAGAATCATGCGAAGACGTCCTTTCCGCGCGCGCTCGTAGCACGCACGACGTTCACGTAGTTGCGCAGGATGGCAAGACCGGTGCCCGAGCTCTTCTCGGGGTGGAACTGGCAGCCGAACACGTTGCCCTCCCACATGACGCCGGCAAAGCTGCGGACGTAGTGCGTGCGCGCCGCCACCTGGCCGGGGTCGACGTCGTCGGCGGCGGCGTAGGAGTGCGTGTAGTAGACGTTGGCCCCCTCGGGCACGCCGGAGAGCAGCGGGCAGGAGCGGCCCTCGCCACTCACGTGGATCTGGTCCCAGCCCACGTGCGGCACCTTGAGGCGATTCGACGAGAGCCTCGTGCAGCTGCCCGCAAGAAGGCCGAGGCCCGCCACCCAGGGGGCGCCAGGCTCGTCTTGCGGCACGCCCTCGTCGCCACGGGCAAGCAGCAGCTGAAGGCCCAGGCAGATGCCCAGGATCGGCGTGCCAGCCCGGACCGCGTCCACGATGGCCTGCGCCTGGCCGCTGCCCCGTATGAACGTGATGGCGTCATAGAACGCGCCCACGCCGGGCAGCACGAGGCCGGCCGCAGCGCGGATGGCCGCCGGGTCATCGGAGACCACGACGTTGTCCCAGCCGGCGCGCATGAGACCGCGACGCACGCTCGAGAGGTTGCCCTTGTGGTAGTCGATGACAACGATGGGCGCGGCGTCCGAGCGCGACGACGCCTCCCCCACGTTCGCAGCGTCCACGCGCGCCTCGGCGCCGCAGCCGCCCATCACAGGCTTCCCTTCGTGGAGGGCACGCCCGTGACGCGCGGGTCCAGCTCGGCCGCAAAGCGTAAGGCACGCCCCAGCGCCTTGAACGCCGCCTCGATGAGGTGGTGGGAGTTTGCGCCCGCAAGCTCGCGCACATGCAGCGTGAGGGCCGCGTCGCGCGCGAACGCGATGAAGAACTCCTCGGCAAGCTCGGTGTCGAACGTGCCCACCTTCTGCGTGGGCAGCGGCAGCTCCACGTAGGCCTGGCCACGGCCCGAGACGTCAATCGCGGCCTGCACAAGCGCCTCGTCCATGGCGATGCAGACGTCGGCAAAGCGCGAGATGCCGCGCTTGTCGCCCAGGGCCTCGCGCACGGCCTGGCCCAACACGATGCCCACGTCCTCCACGGTGTGGTGGTCGTCCACGTAGGTGTCGCCCGTGGCGCGCACCGTGAGGTCGAACAGACCATGGCGGCCAAGGGCCGAGAGCATGTGGTCGAGAAAGCCCACGCCGGTCTCGACGTCCACGCGGCCGTCTCCGTCGAGGTCGATCGTGAGGGTGATGTCCGTCTCGCCCGTCTTGCGGGAGACGGTGGCACGTCTAGTCATGAGCAGCTCCTTCGTCTGCGGAAAGCTCGTCTGCCACGAGCGCCGCGAGCGCGTCTATCACGGCGCCGTTCTCCTCGGGCGTGCCCACGGTGATGCGCAGGCACCCCGCAAGCCCCGGCGCGCAGCTGAAGTCTCGCACAAGGATGGAGTACTCGTCGCGCAGGCGCTCGCGAACGCGGCTCGCGGCCGGCACGCGGACGAGCACGAAGTTGCCCTCGCTGGGCCAGACGCGCACGCCCTCGATGCGGGCCAGCGCCTCGAACAGGCGCGTGCGCTCGGAGCGGATCTGCTCCACCACCGGCGAGAACTCCTCGCGGCGCTCCACGGCCACGAGGGCCGAGGCCTGCGTGAGGACGTTCACCGAGTAGATCTGCCGCACGGCGGCAAGCGCGTCGATGACGTCGGGCGCAGCGATGACGTAGCCGCAGCGGGTACCCGCAAGCGCGAACGCCTTGGAGAGCGTGTGCAGCACGAGCAGGTTGTCATGCTCGGCGAGCAGGGGCTCGGCGCTCGTGCCGGCCTCCGCGAACTCGCCGTACGCCTCGTCCACGAGCACGAGTCCCGGGCACGCCTCGCACACGCGGCGCACGAGCTCTGCCGGCGCCACGTCTCCCGTGGGGTTGTTGGGGCTCGTAAGCACCACGAGGCTTGCCTCACGCGCGGCGGAAACGAGGGCGTCGGCGTTAGGCAGCAGCGTGTCCGGGTCTCGCCAGACATCGACGACGCGCGTCTGGGCGAGACTCGCGAAGAACGCGTACTCCGAGAAGCACGGCGGCACGTTCACGAGCGTGCGGCCGAGGCCGCCAAAGGCCAGCACGAGGTTGTAGAGCAGCTCGTCGCCGCCGTTGCCCACGATGACGTTCTCGCGGGCGACGCCGTGCCAGACGGCCAGGGCGTCTCGCAGGTCGTTGCTCATGGGGTCGGGGTAGCGATTCGTGGGCGTGGCGGCGAGCGCCTCGTCCATGGCGGCGCGCACGCCGGCCGGCACGCCGTAGGTGTTCTCGTTGGCCGAGAGGTTCACGCGCGTGGGCGTGAAGTTGGGGTCATAGGGCTCGAGGCTGCGCAGGTGGGGCTGCACGAGCTCGCGCATGCGGTCTGAAAGCTGCGCCACGGCTAGGCCCTCCCCTCGTATCCGGGCAGGTAGGGCACGCCGGGGACGTCGAGCGTGCGGGGCCATGCCGTGGCACCGGCGCCCTCGCAGGCCGCCGCGGCATCGGCGAAGCGATCCGCGCCCTCCTCGACGAGCTTCCTGCGCAGGCCCACGGAAAGCGCGTGCGCCCACAGGCCCTCAGACTGCGCGAGCGCCTGGACGGCCGGGCCGTCTGCCGCAAGACCCTCGGGCGTGTAGCAGATGACGCTCGAGCGCTTCACGAAGTCGTAGACGCCCAGGGGGTTCGAGAACTTCGCCGTGCCGCCCGTGGGCAGCGTGTGGTTGGGTCCGGCCACGTAGTCGCCGAGCGGCTCGGAGCTCCACGGGCCCACGAAGATGGCGCCGGCGTTCTCGATGGACCCGAGAAGGGCCATGGCGTTGTCGCAGTGAAGCTCGAGGTGCTCAGGCGCCACGACGTTCACGGCGGCCACGGCGGCGGCCAGCGTATCGCAGCTCACGATGACGCCGTGCTCGAGGCTCGCCCGCGTGACGTCCTCGCGCGGGCTCTGGGCCACGAGGCGCTCGGCGGCGACCTCGACGGCGGCCCCGAGCTCGGGCGCGTCCGTGACGAGGTAGCACGTGGCCAAGGGGTCGTGCTCGGCCTGGGCCATGAGGTCGGCGGCCACCACGACCGGGTCTGCCGTGGCATCGGCCAGCACGCAGACCTCAGAGGGGCCGGCCACCATGTCGATGCCCACATCGCCCATGACGTAGCGCTTGGCGGCGGCTACGTAGGCGTTGCCCGGACCCGTGATCTTGGCCACGCGCGGGATGGACTCGGTGCCGAAGGCGAGCGCGCCGATGGCCTGGGCGCCGCCCACGGCGTAGACCTCGTCCACGCCGGCGACCTTTGCCGCGGCGAGCGTGTAGGCCGAAAGCGACCCATCTCGCTGCGGCGGCGTCACCATGACGATGCGCCGCACGCCGGCGACCTTGGCGGGCACGGCGTTCATGAGCACGGTGGAGGGGTACTGGGCGCGCCCTCCCGGCACGTAGATGCCAACGCTGGGCAGCGGCGTCACCTTGACGCCGAGCAGCGTGCCGTCAGCGCGGGTGGCGAACATGGACTGGGAGACCTCGCGCTCGTGGAAGGCGCGGATCTGGGCGTGGGCGCGTTCGAGCGAGGCGAGGAACTCCTCGTCCACCATGGAGGGCGCGGCGTCGAGCAGCTCGTCGGGCACGCGGAAAGCCGTGGGGCAACTGCCGTCGAACTTCTCGCAGTAGGCGCGCGCGGCGGCGTCTCCGTTGGCACGGACGTCGTCGACGATTGCCTCGGCCGCGTCCATCACGCTGCGAGGCAGGGCGCCGGAGCGCTTGATGTCGGCGTCGGTGAGCTCTCGGCCACCGGTGAGGTCCACTTTGATCATGGGTTACTCCCCCTTCTTGGACGTCGCCGCTACGAGGCGGCTGGCGAGGTCTCGGATGCGTGCGTCGCAGCGGTAGGCGGCGGGGCCGGCGAAGAAGCGCGCCGTGCACTCCATGACGTCGTCCACGATGACGAGGTTGTTCTCGCGCAGCGTGGTGCCCGTGGCCGTGATGTCCACAATGCGGTCGGTCATGCCCACGATGGGTCCCAGCTCGATGTTGCCGTGAAGCGCCAGGATGTCCACCTGCTGGCCGATGCGGTCGTAGTAGGCCTGCGTGATGCGCGGGTACTTGGTGGCCACGCGCATGGTGCCGCGCCAGGCGTAGGCGCGCTCGGCCTGGCCGGCACGGCCCGCCGGCTCGGCCACGATGAAGCGACAAGCCCCGTAGCCCAGGTCTGTCACCTGGAGCAGGTCGAGGTCGGCCTCGATGAGCGAGTCGGAGCCGCAGATGCCGCAGTCGGCCCCGCCGTGGGCCACGAAGGCCGGAGCGTCGGTGGCACGCACGATGACGTACTCCACGTCCCCGGCAGAGATGACGAGCTTGCGCCCGTAGTCGCGCAGGTCGTCGACGGGAAGGCCCGCGGCCTCGAGCGCCTCGAGTGTGGGCGCGAACAGCGACCCCTTGGGCACGGCGATGCGTAAGGGGCGGTTGCCCACGCAGACGTTGGGGGCACCCTCGGCAGACGCGCCGAGCACCTCCTGGAGCCGCTCGAGCGACAGGGCAAAGCCGCAGGCGGCGGTGGTGGGCATGCCGAGGTTGGCGAGCACGGCGTCGTAGCGGCCGCCCGAGGCGAGGCTCGCCGACAGGCCGTCCACGTAGGCCTTGAAGATGATGCCCGTGTAGTAGTCGAAGCTGTTGATGATACTGAAGTCGAAGGAGAGCGCAGGCGCGGCGTCCGTGGCGGCCAGGGCGTCCACGAGGGCACGCAGCTCGGCCGTGCCGCGACGTTCGGCGGGCACGCAGGCGCCCTCGAGCAGCTCGTCGACCCGGTCGATGGCCGATGCGTCACCATGCAGGCGCGGCAGCTCATGCAGGGCCCGGGCAACGGGACGGGGCAGCGACGCCGCGTCCACGGCCTCGTCGAGCGCCACGAGGTTCGAGGCGTGCACCTGCGCGAGGACCTCCTCGCGCAGTGACTCGTCGGCCACGTCGGTCTCGAGCAGGGCCAGAAGCGGCCTCACCGAGCCGGCGACGATGCGCGCGCCCGGCACCCCGAGGGCCTCGAGCGTCTCGGCCAGAAGCGAGACGACCTCCACCTCGGCGTCCACCTCGGCGCCGCCGATGAGCTCCACGCCCAGCTGCGTGAACTGGCGGGGCTCGCCGCGAAGCGCGCCCTGCTCGCGCACGACGGGCGCCTCGTAGCGCAGGCGCAGCGGCAGGTCTGCCGAGCCCAGGCGCTGGGCCGTGAGACGCGCGATGGGCAGCGTGAGGTCGGGGCGCAGCATGAGCAGGCGGTTGTCGGAGTCGAACAGCTGGAACGGCGAGCCCTTGATGCGGCCCGCGCGCTCGAGCACGGAGCGATCCTCGAGCAGCGGCGTCTCGACCGGGACGTAGCCATGGGCGTCGAAGCAGGCGCGGACGCGGTCGCGGATGGACTCGCGGGCGCGCGCCTCCCTTGGCAGGATGTCTCGAAATCCCCTGGGCGTGCCTATGACCACGGCGTCCTCCTCGCCTCGTGCCTTGCTGGCTTTGCTCCGCACACTTTAGCACACTAAAGTAGCGGCGGGCCGTTCACTTTATCAGGCTAAAGTAAACTTCGTATTTCGCCGCGCGCTCGGGTGGCCGCGGATCCGCGAGTGCTGCAAATCAGTCACTAACGGGGCTCCGAAGGCGCCGAAAGCGACCGATTTGCAGCGTTCGCGGTTAGGCGAGAGAGGGGCGAGGCGGTCGCGTGAAAGGCGAGCACCGCTACGCGCGGGAGTAGCGCCAGACGCAGACCTGCTGTGAGGGGTCGACCGCACCTCCGCCGAGCACGCGCTCGGCCGTCTTCTCGACGCGGCCGCCCAGGCGCTCCTCGACAAACGCGCGGACGGTCTCAGCGGTGTCCTCGCTCGTCACGAGCGTCATGTCATCCCTCTGTGCGAGCTGCTCCAGCGTGTCGGCGTTCGTGAGGCCCTTCGAGGCGAGGTAGTCCGTCCAGGGGGCTGTGTAGATGACCCAGCCGCCGGGGATGAGGGCGTCCGTGGGATAGTCCCCCTGCTCGAAGGCCAGGGCGTCGTGCGCGATGAACGCCGTCTGGGTCATGCCCTGGATGACGATGTCGTCCGTCTCGCGCAGGTAGGCATCGTATGCCTGGGAGGTCTCGCCGGCGCCGGCCACGCTGATGGGACGCACCACCTTGAGCCAGAAGCCCGCCGTGGCAACGACGCACAGCAGGCAAACGGCCACGGGGGCGAGACGCGCCACCGCAGAGGTTGCGGGAGCGACCCCCTCCCTCTCGTGGGCCCCGCGCTGCTTCTCGGGAACGTGGCAGCAGGCGATAAGGGCCATGAGCGTCGAGGCCATCATCGGCAGCACGACATGCAGGCGCACCCTGGCCCTGAGCGCAATGAAGACGCAGCCCACGAGGGCCATGAGGCATATGCCAAGCGCAAGGGGCAGAGCGCCACGCCCCGCCCGGGCGCTTGCCAGCAGGGCGCGCGCCATGACGGCAAGCAGCGCGATCGAGGCGATGAGCAGCCACGTCGTCTTGGCCTTGAGCGCCGAGACGAGATAGGCGGCCGTCATGTGGGGACGGCTCTGCCCCAGGTCCTCAAAGAACTCGACGTCGAAGGGGTCGCTCTGGATGAAGATCCACTTGTTGAGGATCGAGGAGCTCGCGTCGGTGATGTCCTCGTTTATCTCGCGCATCTCGTCTGCCGTGAGCTCGGGATAGTCGAGAGACGCTCGGCCCGCCTCCAGGTAGGCGCTGTAGCGCTCCCAGCCCGGCGTCGTGTCATAGGCGACGCGCCCCGCCACGACGATTGCCGCGACGGCCGCGACCGCCACGACGCCCCTCATGATGCAAGCCACGTGGCGGTTGCACGCGAGCACCCACACGGCAAAGGGAGCAAAGATGGCAAACGCGCCCATGCCAGACTCGGGACGCAGGGCAAAGCCGAGGCAGACCAGGGCAGAGCCGAGAACATCGGAGCCCCTAAGGCCCGTTCGGGGTCCCATGGCCCGGATGACGAGCAGGACGAGGCCAGCCGCGGTGGCCACGAACGCCACGACCGTATAGGTGAAGTACAGCACCGAGAGCGCCTCGAGCGTCGCGAGCAGGGCCAGCACGCAGACGACGGCACGGGTGCCCAGCCGAGACCGGAGCGCGGACACGGCGCACACCCAGAAGGAGACGACGATGAGGGCGAGCAGCATGATGACGTACCAGGGAATCGCGGGTGCCACCTGGTAGAGCACGGACAGCGGCCAGCTCACGAGCGACAGCGTGTAGGGCATGAGGCGGCACGTGCCGCACCCCAGGATGCGGCCGCTCGCGTACAGCTGCTGCACGTAGTCGTCCACGAGGGGGTAGCGGGGGCGCACGAGGGCGAACAGGCCCAGGGCGAGCACCAGCGCGGCGAGCAGGGCTAGACCAGACGCGAGCGCGGAGGCGCGGCGACCGTGCGGGGTCGAGGGGGTTCTGGTATGCATCTCATGCTCCGCTCGTCGGGGCCGGCCGGAAAGTCGAGCGTGAGCCCCACAAAAGAGGGACCCGGCGCCACATGGCACCAGGTCCCATAATAAATCTAACCTGTCGCTTGCGTCAGCCGCCGAGGTAGGCCTGCTTGACGCGCTCGTCGTTCGCGAGGTCGGCGGCGTCGCCGCTCATGGACACGTGGCCCGTCTCGAGCACGTAGGCGCGGTCGGCGATGGAGAGCGCCATGCGGGCGTTCTGCTCCACGAGCAGCACCGTGGTGCCCGTGTCGTGCAGGCTCTTGATGATGTTGAAGATCTCCTGCACCAGGATGGGCGCCAGACCCATGGAGGGCTCGTCGAGCATAAGCAGGCGCGGCTTGCTCATGAGCGCGCGGCCCATGGCCAGCATCTGCTGCTCGCCGCCCGACAGGGTGCCGGCGCTCTGGCCCTCGCGCTCCTTGAGGCGCGGGAAGCGGTCGAACACCATCTCGAGCGAGTCGGCGACCTCGGCCGAGTCCGTGCGCGTGAAGGCGCCCATCTCGAGGTTGTCGCGGACGCTCATCTGCAGGAACACGCGCCTGCCCTCGGGGCACAGCGCCATGCCGCGGCTCACGATCTTGTGCGGCGGGATGCCCAGCAGGCTCTCGCCCTCGAACTCGATCTTGCCCTCGCGGGGCTTCAGCAGGCCCGCGACCGTATTGAGCGTCGTGGACTTGCCGGCGCCGTTCGCGCCGATGAGGGTGACGGTCTCGCCCTCCTCGACGTCGAAGGAGATGCCCTTCACCGCGTGGATGGAGCCGTAGTAGACGTTGAGGTCCTCAACGTGAAGGATGCTCATGGGTTAGGCCTCCTCATCCTGCTTGCCGAGGTATGCCTCGATGACCTGCGGGTTGCTCTGGATCTGCTCGGGCGTGCCCTTGGCGATGATCTTGCCGAAGTTGAGCACCGCGATGCCCTCGCAAATGCCCATGACGAGGTCCATGTCGTGCTCGATGAGCATGACGGCAATGTGGAACTCGTCGCGGATCCTGCGGATGTTGTCCATGAGCTCGGCCGTCTCGGACGGGTTCATGCCGGCGGCCGGCTCGTCGAGCAGAAGCAGCTTGGGGTTCGTGGCCAGGGCGCGGACGATCTCGAGCCTGCGCTGGGCGCCGTAGGGAAGCGAGCCCGCCGTGTGGTTGGCGTACACGCTCATGTCGAAGAAGTCGAGCAGCTCGAGGGCGCGCTCATGCATCTGCTTCTCGGCCTTCCAGTACGAGGGCAGGCGCAGGATCGCGGGCGCCGTGTGCTCCTTGATCTGGTTGTGAAGGCCGATCTTGACGTTGTCCTCGACGGACAGCGACGAGAACAGGCGGATGTTCTGGAAGGTTCGGGCTACGCCGGCACGGCTCGCGGCGGCGATGTCCATGCCTGCCGTGTCCTGGCCGTCGAGCATGACCATGCCGTGCGTGGGGTTGTAGACCTTAGTGAGCAGGTTGAACACCGTGGTCTTGCCCGCGCCGTTGGGGCCGATGAGGCCGGCAATCTCGGTCTTGCCCACCGTGAAGTTGAAGTCGTCGACGGCCTTGAGTCCGCCGAACTCGATGCCCAGGTGGCGGCACTCGAGAACGGGGCGCTCGTTGACGTCGCGCTCGGGGACGATGGAGTCAGAGGGCAGGGGCACCATCTTGGTGTGCTCGCGACGCTCGGCCGCGTGGCGCTCGGTGACGGTCATGTTACTCATCGGCCTCGCCGCCCTTCTCGGATGCGGGCTCCTCGATCTTCACCGGACGCTTGAACTTGCCCTTGAGCGTCTCGACGAACTGACGGAGCGTGGGGTTGTTGGAGACGATCATCACGAGGATGAGGACCACGGCGTAGATGAGCATGCGCCAGTCGGCGATGGCACGAAGCATCTCGGGCAGGACCGTAAGGATGGCCGCGGAGATGACGGAGCCGCGGACGTTGCCCATGCCGCCCAGCACGACGAAGACCAGCACGAGGATTGACGTGTTGAAGTCGAACTTCTTGGGGACGATCGAGCTGTAGCCCATGGCGTAGAAGCAGCCGGCGGCGCCAGCCAGGGCGGCGGCGACCACGAAGGCGATCATGCGGTACTTGGTGACGTTGATGCCCACGGACTCGGCCGCGATGCGGTTGTCGCGCACGGACATGATGGCACGGCCCGTGCGGCTGTTCACGAGGTTGAGCACGACCGTCACCGTGATGAGCACGAGCACGATGCCGATGGCGAACGTCGACATCTTCGTGATGCCGGCGGCACCCTGCGGGCCGTTGATGAGCAGCGACCCTCCCTGCATGCCAAGCGACTTGGCGTCGGTCAGCGAGAAGTGCAGGCCGTTGGCGTCCAGGCCCACGTAGAGGTTGTTGAGGATGTTCTTAATGATCTCGCCAAAGGCCAGCGTCACGATGGCGAGGTAGTCGCCGCGCAGGCGCATGACCGGGATGCCGATGAGGAATCCCACGACGGCGGCCAGCACCGCAGCGATGAGCATCGCAATGACGTAGGCGAGAAGCCCGTTGCCCACGACGCCGCCCACGACGGAGAACGCGACGACGCCCGAGAAGGCGCCCACGCTCATGAAGCCGGCGTGACCCAGCGACAGCTCGCCGGAGATGCCCACGACGAGGTTGAGCGAGACGGCCATGCACACGTAGGCGCAGATGGGCACGAGCTGGCCGGAGAGCGAGTTCGTGAGGATGCCCGTGGCATCGAGCACGGTCATAATCGCAAAGAAACCAACGATGATGCCATAGGTGACGAGGTTCGACACCAGGCGCTTGCTCATGCGGCGAGGGGCCGCGGGAGTAGAGGTGGTCTTGTCTGCCATGTCACTACACCTTCTCCCTGACGGTCTTGCCGAGAAGGCCGGACGGCTTCACGAGCAGCACGACGATGAGCACCGCGAACACGATGGCGTCGGCGAGCTGGGTGCCCACGTAGGCCTTGGCGAAGATCTCGATGACGCCGAGCACGAGGCCGCCCACAAAGGCGCCGGGGATGGAGCCGATGCCACCGATGACGGCGGCCGTGAAGGCCTTGATGCCCGGCAGCGAGCCGGTCGTGGGGATGAGCGTGGGGTACGCGGAGCACATGAGCACGCCGGCGACGGCGGCCAGGCCGGAACCGATGGCGAACGTGAGCGAGATCGTCGAGTTGACGTTGATGCCCATGAGCGTGGCGGCGCCGCGGTCCTCGGAGCAGGCGCGCATGGCCTTGCCCATGCGGGTCTTGCTCGTGAACATCGTGAGGCACACCATGACCACGATGCCCGTGACCACCGTGACGATCGTGATGGCGCTCACCACGAGCTGGCCGCCGAACAGCGAGACGGACGGCAGGTTCACCACGGACGGGAACGACTTGGTGTCGGAGCCCCAGATGAGAAGCGCGGCGTTCTGCAGGAAGTAGCTCACGCCAATGGCGGTGATCAGGACGTCGAGCGAGGGAGCGTTGCGCAGCGGCTTGTAGGCCAGGCGCTCGATGACGATGCCCAGGACGGTGCAGGCAACGATGGACAGCACCACGCCGATGCCCGTGGGCAGCCCCAGGTAGTTCACGGCACAGAAGCACACGTAGCCACCGACCATGATGATGTCGCCGTGGGCGAAGTTCAGCATCTTGGCGATGCCGTACACCATGGTGTAGCCCAGGGCGATGATCGCGTACACGCTGCCGAGCGAGAGACCGTTGATGAGGTTCGTCAGAAAGCCCATGTCTTGCCGCCTCCTTTCCTTTCATGTTGCGAGAAACGCTCCGATAACCGCTTGGAAGTGCCCTCGCAACCTTTCTCTCCTACCGACAAGCGGGGACCATCAAGCCGATGGCCCCCGCTCGCGTATTGATGTCTTATGGACGACGCATCGTGGCTACGTGCTGCGAAGGCACGGCGCCACGCACCTGCTGGCTAGTCCAGCGGCTGGTACACGCCGTCCTTGATGACCATGCCCTTGGGCTCCTTGGAGACCTCGCCGGTGTCCTTCCAGCTCATGTTCTCGCCGGTGAGGCCGGAGTAGGCGTAGCCATCGACGATGGCGGCCTTGAGCTTGTCGCAGATGTCGGAGGCGCTCATGTCGGGGGTGCAGCCCGTCTTCTCGAGCAGCTCCTTGATGACGTAGACGCAGTCGTAGGCGTCAGCGGCAAACTGAATGGGCTCGTCACCGTAGGCGTCCTTGTAGGCCTTGGTGAAGGCGGACGTCTTCTCGTCAGTGGCGGTGGCCACGAACGGGGTGAGGAGCATGAGGCCTTCGGCGAGCTTCGTGTCGAAGCCCTCCACCGTCAGGATGCCGTCCATGCCGTCGCAGCCGAAGAACTTGGGAGCGTAGCCCATGCCGTTGGCCTGCGTGAGGATGAGCGCGGCGGGCGTGTAGTAAATCGGCAGGAAGACGAGGTCGGCGCCGTTGTTCTTGGCGTCGTTGAGCTGCACGGAGAAGTCCGTGGCGTTGTCATCCGTGAACGTGGAGGTCGAGACGATCGAGAGACCCTGGTTGGCGGCCTCGACCTCGAACTTCTTGTAGATGCCCGTGGAGTAGGCGTCGGAGTTGTTGTAGATGACAGCGATCTTGGTGCCGAGCTGCTTCTTGGCAAGGTACTGAGCGGAGGCCGTGCCCTGGTTGGGGTCGGTGAAGCACATCTGGAAGACGTTGTCCTTGCGGGCGGTCGTCACGTTGCCGTCAGCGTCCTCCTGGCCGCCGATGACGTCGTTGGACGAGGCGGACGGCGTGAGCTCGAAGACGTTGTCGGAGTTAGTCTCGGCGGAGACGGCCACGCAGGGGTTGGTCGTGGTCGGGCCGACGAGGACCTGCAGGCCCCAGTCCTTGAGGTTGTTGTAGGCGTTGACGGACTTCTCGGGATCGTGCTCGTCGTCCTGGCAGTTGTGCTCGAACTGGATCGAGCCGCCGGCGGCGTTGATCTCGTTGACGGCGAGCTCGGCGCCGTTCTTGGTGGCGTTGCCGTAGATGGCGGCGGCACCGGTCAGCGGGCCGATGTTGCCGAGCTTAAAGGTGGAAGCGTCGCTGCTGGAGCTACCAGCGCTCGAGGAGCCGGAGTTGCCGCAGGCAGCGAGGCCAGCGACGCTTAGAATGCCCGTGGCACCAGACAGCTTCACGAAGTTCCTACGGGACATGCCAAAACGCTTGGACTCCATCTTTCATCCTCCTCGTGCGGGCCTTTAGCTATTGACAGTCACGCGTGGGGAAGGCCTACCCCGCTCGTGGTGGTTGACTACAATAACGGGTCATTTAGGCCATATGTCTGACTTTTTACACTCGGAATCACGTTTTAACGGCGCCGAAATAAACGTACTTGGCGGCGGATGGCTTGCGGAAAGCGGCACCGTGGCTAGGCAGCCGAGAAGCTCCAGACGCCGTACTCGATGGAGCCCGAGCCCATGCCAAGCGACTCATCCATGTGAGCCTGGACCTGGGAGCCGGAGTGCTCCGTGAGGTAGGTGGCAAGCATCTGCGCCTGCTCGGCGTTGGCCACAGCAACCATGCGGCTCCCGTCCAGGAGGTTCATGAACAGGCCGTCGAGCTTGAGGTTGTTGGCGGCAAGGAAGGTCTGCCAGGGTGCGGTGTACTGCTCGTAGCCTCCCACGAACATGACGTTGGAGGGCATCCTCCAGCTCTCGAACGAGAGGCAGTCCGTGTTGGTGATGAGGCCCTGCGTTTGGGCGAACATCACGATCTTGTCGGGATTCTCGTCTACGTAGGCCTGGGTGGCGGAACTGGCCTCGACGCACATGGACGCCTGGTTGGGGCGGGCGTACTTGAGCTCGACGAAGGCCGCAACAGCAAGGACGCACAGCGCGAGGACGGTCGGCGCGACAAGGCCGCACTTGCCCGCGCGGGTTGCCTCCGCCTCGCCTTCATCGTCGCTACCGCGCGGCGCAAGGCAGGCGACGACGAGCACAAAGATGGCCACGGCGAAGGCCGGGAGGATGACGTGCACCTTGGGGCGGGCGCGCAGGAAGACGATGAGGTACTCGAGCGCGAGCATGACGGGGGCGGACCACATGAGGGCACGGGCGCCGCCACGAAGCCGCAGGACACGGGCGAGATAGGCAGCGAGCGCGGCGACGATGACGACGAGGCCAGCCACGAACGCAGTGAACGACTTGCGGGAGAGGACGGCGTTCATGAGCGTGGAGATGCCATAGCTGTGCACTTGCGCGTCGAGGGCGGTGAAGGTGTCGAGGTCGTAAGTCGAGGTGTCGGCAAGGAGGAACTCGTAGATCATCGAGAGGTCGTTGTCTGACATCGCCGGGACCACCTCGCGGGCCTCGTCGCCCGTGAGGTGCGGATAGTCGGCGACTTTCTGAGCGGCCTTGAACGTGGTCTCATAGGTCTCCCAGCCCGGTGTGACGCTGTAGGCAATGTGTCCCGTGAGGTAGGAGACGCCCATGAGGGCCACGACGGAGAGGGCGAGCAGCGCGGTGCGCACGTTGCGGTTGCGCAGCAGCGCCCAGACGAGGAACGGCGCGAACATGAGGGCGGCGCCAACGCCGGACTCGGGACGCAGCGAGAACCCCTCGAGCACGAGGAGGAGGGCGAGCGCGGTTGAGGGGCGGAAAGCCTCCGGGCGCCTGAAGCAGCCCTGCTCGAGCACGAGGGCGATGCCGGCCGCGCAGGTAACGAACGCGACGATGGTGTAGCTGAAGTAGACGCAGGTCATGAACTCAGAGGAGGCCAGGGCAACGAGAAGCAGGGCTCGGGCCGGCTTGGGCACGCGCAGCCTGCAGACGATTGTCGCCAGCGCGGCAAAGGAGGCCGCGAGCATGAGGAACATGACGACGGGAAACCACGGGATGGCCGGGATGAGGCGATAGAGCAGCGAGACGGGCGCGGTGAACAGGAACATCGAGTAGAGGTTGAGCAGGCTTGGCGTGTCATAGAAGGCGCCGCGCACGTAGAGGTCCTGGATATAGTCATCTGGCGTGGCGTACTTGGGGCACTGGAGCAGACAGACTGCGATGGCGATGAGCGCGGCAAAGAGCGCGCAGACGAGCGCTGCGTGAGCGGGGAGGGTGCTGGTCCCGGCGTCATCGGAGGACTGCGCTGTGGATGCGCCCGTTTCTGCCGCGAGGCGTTTCGCTGCCATGCGTGTCTCCAGCTCTGTCCGTAGCCGTCTTTTAAGCCTCATGCGGGGCAACTCGGGCAAGCCCGGCGAAAGCCTCCCTATGTGCCACCAGTTTAGCGTAAGCAACCTGTTGACACATAGTAGCTAGTTCGCTCGCTTCCCAAACCTCGCTACAAGGCGGTTGACGATTCCGGACACGAAGGACGCTTCTGGCATATTGAGCTTTACTGCCAGCCCAAACGTAACGAGAACGGCAGGAAGGCCACCGCACACAAGGACGACCAAGGCGCGCCCGACCGTAAGGGAGGACTGCAACCCTCCCAGGGCACATGCGATCGCGCCACCAACAGCAGCACCAAGGACGCCAAGTCCCAGCGCGCGGGCCGAGGAGACCAGCAGGGAGCGCACCTCAATACCATCGACGGCGCGCGAGACCTGTACGAGCGAGATGACGTCAAGCAGGACCATGTACAGCACGCTGCCAAGCGACACCGCATGTATGCCAAGCATGGGTGTAAGCGTCACCGTGAAAACGACCTGAGCAACGGACGCCACGATGTTGGAAAGCGCAAAGAGCACCATGCGCCTCGTGGACGAGAAGACTTTCTGGAAGAAGGTCGACAGGCCATAGAACGGAAGCGCCAGGGAGAGCGTCGAGAGGTAGGCCGCCGTAAGCGAGGCGCTCTCGGCCCCGAACTGTCCTATCCGCAGCAGCGACATGAGGGGACGCGAGAACACGATGAGGAAGAGCGCAAACGGGATGAGCACGAACATGACCTGCCCCATGCCCGAGCTCACCTGCTTTGCGAAGCGCCCGAGCCTGCCCTTGGCGAACGACTCAGACATCTCCGTGAACAGGGCGACCGTGATGGGGACGGCGAACACGGCGTAGGGAAGCGTGTACCACAGGCGCGCGTAGTACTGGATGGAGCTTCCCTGCTCGGGAACGGCAACAAGCGACATCGAGGTCATGACCGACGTGGTCACAAACGAACAGACGGTGACGATGAGCGTCGGCGCACCGATGGAGAGCGTCTCGAGGAGTGCCGGGTCATGCAGGTTGATGCCAAACTTCAGACGCACGCCATGGCGCCTGAGGCACGGCAGTTGCATGATCACCTGGACGGCGACGCCAAGCGGGTTGCCAAGCGCGAGCGCGAGGAACGCCACGCCGGGATTGCTGGTCCTGAGCAGGGCATAGAGCAAAAACGAGGAGATGGTGATGACGTTGTTGAAGATGGGGGCGGCGTTGCTCCAGAAGTAGTCCCTCTCGGCGTTGAGCACGCCCGAGGCGACGCTCGAGAGGCAGTAGAGGACCACCTCGATCGAGAAGAACCTGAACAGCGTCACGCCGTCTGTCATCTGGGATTGGTCGGTCCCGGCAGATTGCACCCAGATGAGAGGGGCCGCAAACACCAGGCACAGGACAAAGCAGATGCCAAGGATCACTAAAAGGATGGACAGCAGGTTCGAGATGTAGTCATTGGCGCCCTTGCGTCCCTTGCGCTCGCGGACGTCAAGGTAGACGGGCAGGAACGCCGTGATGAGCATGCCGCCGACGACCAGCTCGTAAAGCTGGTTGGGAAGGTTGTTGGCAACCGTATAGCAGCTGGAGAGCAGCGTGGTTCCCAGCGCGAACGCCTGGCCCCAGGTGCGGACAAACCCCGTGAGCCTGCTGATGATGACGAGCACGCTC